>NZ_JBJNLG010000009.1:0-203974 GCF_052169175.1 Serratia sp. CY31944 | reverse complement strand
TGCGGGCCCACGCCATACTCTTGAAAATTATTTGATAAACAAATTCTATTTCATGCCAAGCTCAGTTATCGCTGCGTACTGATTTTATCGACCTGAGTATCGGTCATGGTGGTTGTCTTGATTAACAGAATGTCTTTTTCAGTTAACATAAATACTCCATTATCATTAAATTAGCTAAGTAGCATGCAATGTTTACTGCATGCTAGTTAACTCACTCGTTGCAGAGCCGTAAAGCAGGTGGATGCAATTACAATAAAACTTAATAATGTTGTCCCATTCGGAAAATAAAAAGGCTTCGCGTAAGCTAAGTACATAACCACTACGTGCAAAATGACAAAGCTCAGTAAGAGGGAGGTAGCTAAGCGGCTTTATTTGTAACATGAGATTAAAAAGGATTCTGGCGGCGCGTCCATTCCCATCTTGCAGAGGGTGGATATGCATAAACATGACTGCGAAAATGATAGCATGAAGTAATTTGTTATCATCGCTATTTCCCTTTGCGTACTCTCGCAGGTTGGAGAGTGATTCGCTTAATAGTGAAATATCAATGAATTCAGTGTAGCTTCCATCCTTATCGGGGACAGTTCTTATATTTGCTTTCCTAACGGGGATCGAGCGTCTCGTTATTTCACTTCCTATTTTTTCAATGAATTGGATAAATGATAGGTTATTGTTAACGATGTCGGAAAGCGTGGGGTAAAACTGATGATAGAAGATGGCTTCGTTCTGGCTTGTTGAGTTTTCGCTGGGAAATATATCGAGATCCACATAGGCGCTTAAGCGATGCTGTAATGGTTGGATCCTTTTATCCTCAATTACCTGGTTTGCATTTTCCAGTAACTGCCTGTATTCAAAGGATGTATTCTGAATCAATACTTGTGTTCTGTCTAAAAGCAAGCGTGTATCCGTATGAAAATGATTAACTTTGGGGTAGTCCATACGTAGTAATTTAATGATCTTTCCTTGTATTGCGTAATTTTCCATTTTTCATCGTCCATGAAATTTCGTTAATGTATTAAAAAGCTAGTTTAATATTATTTCGTTTAGGTTTCACAACTATTAATATTTTGTTTCCATGTGTCGAAGTGTTGCCAACTTTTTACACCCAAAGAAAAGGCCCGCCTAAGCGGGCCGGTATTATGTTCAACAGGAGCCACGGCCCCGAGAACTCAGTCGTTAAAGTACCAATAGCCGCTGTTGATCAGCGCGGTCAGCAGCGCCAGGAACGACGGGTCGTCCACCGCGTCGCCGAGCAGGGCGGCGTCGACGCTGAAGTGCTGGCACAGGGCGTCTGCGGCCTGCAGCTGGTCGGTGTCGATCAGCTCGCCGTTGACGAAGCAGCGATCGCCGACGCGCAGCACGCGCAACCCGCCCAGGCGCTGCAGCGCTTCACCCTGCTGCAGCAGCTCGTAGATTTCCCCGGCCTGATACGGCGGCTCCGGCGGCGCCAGATCCAGCTCGTGGCGCGACTGGGAGATAAACTCGCCGAACCAGTGCTGGAAGTGTTCCGGCTGTTGCACCAGATCCAGCATCATCTGCCGTAAGGCGTCCACTTCCTGCGGCAGGATCTCCGCCGGGTGTTCGCGCAGTTTAACGTCCGGATCGCCGTAGCGTTTGCTGCCCAGCTCGCGCGCCAGCACGTAGTCGGCGAAGCCGCTCACCAGCTCGCGGCCGTTCGGCGCGCGGAAGCCCACCGAATAGTTGAGCGCGTTTTCCAGCGCGTAGCCTTCATGCGGGAAGCCCGGCGGAATGTAGAGAATGTCGCCCGGCTCCATCTCTTCGTCGATGATGGCGTCGAACGGCTCCACCTGCAGCAGATCCGGGTGCGGGCAGTGCTGTTTCAGCGGCGTTTTTTCCCCGACGCGCCAGCGGCGGCGGCCGGTGCCCTGAATGATGAACACGTCGTACTGATCGAGGTGCGGGCCGACGCCGCCGCCCGGTACCGAGAAGGAGATCATCAGGTCATCCATCCGCCAGTCCGGCAGCTGGCGGAACGGGCGCATCAGCGCCGCGGAAGGCTCATGCCAGTGGTCCACCGCCTGCACCAGCAGCGACCAGTTGTTTTCGCTCAGGTGATCGAAGCTCTCGAAGGGGCCGTGCGCGACCTGCCAACGGCCGTCCTGGTGGCTGACCAGGCGGCTGTCCACTTCGTTTTCCATCGCCAGCCCGGCCAGCTCATCCGGGGAGATCGGATCGATAAAGTTTTTGAAGCCGCGCTTCAGAATCACCGGACGCTTTTGCCAATAACGTTGCAAAAAATCGTTCCAGTCCAGGTCTAATTGATAATCCATGTTCTATTCCAGGAGAGAGGAGTGAGCCTGTGTGCGATTATAACGGAAGTTTGGCCCCGTGGATCGGGGCCGCAGCGGCATAATTTACTCGTTGTGGTGGGTGTCGTGCTGGCGGGCGAAGGTGACCTGCATGCGCGCGCCGCCGAGCGGGCTGTCGCTGATGACGATTTCGCCGTCGTACTGCTCGATGATCTCCGCCGCCACCGACAAACCCAGGCCCTGGCCGGGGCGCAGAGTATCCACCCGCTGGCCGCGCTGGAAGATCAGCTGGCGCTTGCTTTCCGGGATCCCCGGGCCGTCGTCGTCGATAACGATGGTGAGGTTTTTCTCGGAGTGCAGCGAGGTGATCTCCACGAACTCCAGGCAGTATTTGCAGGCGTTTTCCAACACGTTGCCCATCACTTCCATAAAGTCGTTTTTCTCGCCCATAAAGGTCACTTCCGGCGAGATGTCCAGCGTGATCACCACCCCTTTGCGCTGATAAACCTTATTTAGCGCCACCACCAGGCTGTCGAGCAGCGCCGGCACCGAATGGATCTCGCGCGTAAGCACCGTCTGGCCGGAGTTGATGCTGGCTCGGTGCAGGTAGTAACCGATTTGCTGCGAGATGCGCCCGATCTGATCCAGCATGATCGGCTCGGCTTCTTCGATGGTGGTCTGTTTGCCGCTGCGCAGTGAGCGCAGGGTGCTTTGCAGCACCGCCAGCGGCGTTTTCAGGCTGTGGGTCAAATCCGACAGGGTAGTGCGGTACTTGGTGTAGCGCTGGCGTTCGTTGCGCACCAGAATGTTCAGATTGCGCACCAGCCCGCGCAGCTCGCTGGGCGGGTTCTCATCCAGCTGATCGCGCTCGCCGTTCTCCAGCTCGCCCACCTGATTGACCAGCGCCTTGATCGGCCGCAGGCTCCAGTAGGCCGCCAGCCACAGCAGCGGCACCACCAGCAGCAGGTTGGCCAGCAGCACGTAGCTGAACCACTCCCACACCACGTCGGATCGCTGCAGCTCCTGCGGAATGCTGTCGACCACCACGATGGTCAGCGCCGGCAGGCGAGGCGTGGCGGCATAGGTGTTGACCGCCACCGAGTGGGTCAGCGCGTTCTGATCGGTATCGTCGTAATTTTTCAGCTGATCCTGCGCTTTGGGGTTGTCCCCCAGCACTTCGCTACTGACGCGGGTGTCGGTGTCGATTTCGTAAAAGCCGGACTCCTCCAGCCATTCCTTGTTGATCAGCTTCTCCAGCTCCGGCACCTTGCGCTGGCTCCACAGCAGGTTGCCTTTATCGTCGTAGATAAATACCAGCGTCGGGAAGTTGAGATCGATATCGGGGGGAATGGCGATGGTGAGCTTGTTGTCTTTCCACTGCGCCAGACTGAAAAACAGGTTGCTCTCGCCGCGCAGCAGGCGGAAGGCGGTTTTGTCGAAGCTGACGATATAGCCGACGACCGCCACCAAACCGTAAGAGAGCGACAGCGCCAGGATCACCCCGGCGGTCGCCATCAGGAAGCGGGCACGCAGCGAAAACGGTTTTTTATTCTTGTTGAACATTATGTTCACTTCGCGTCAAAACGATAGCCCTGGCCACGTACCGTGGTGATCACTTCATGCGGGTATTCCGCCTGCACCTTCTTGCGCAAGCGGCCCATCAGCACGTCGATGGTGTGGCTTTCGCGCAGCTCGGCGTCCGGGTAGAGCTGCAGCATCAACGAATCCTTGCTCACCACCTTGCCGGCGTTGCGGATCAGGGTCTCGATGATGGTGTATTCAAAGGCGGTCAGCTTGATTTGCCGATCGTTGACGCTCAGTTCGCGGCGCGACAGATCGATCTGGAACGGCGGCAGCACGATCACCTGCGAAGCCAGGCCGCTGTTGCGGCGCATCAGCGCCTGCATGCGGGCGATCACTTCTTCCAGGTGGAACGGCTTGGTGACATAGTCGTCGGCGCCGGCTTCCAGCACCGCCACTTTGTCCTGCCAGCTTTCGCGGGCGGTCAGCACCAGGATCGGCAGCTTGGCCTGGTGCGCGCGCCAGCGGCGGATCAGGCTCAGACCGTCTTCACCCGGCAGGCCGAGATCGACGATGGCGATATCCGGCGCGTGCTCCTGCAGGAAGTAATCGGCTTCCTTGGCGTCTTCGGCCGCGTCGACCTGATGGCCCATCTCGCGCATCTGAACGGAAAGGTGGTGGCGCAGCAGACCATTATCTTCAACAACCAGTACTCGCATGGCGAACTCCTGTGACTATGCGGGTGAACGTCCTGTCACCCACGCGATAAAAAGGGAACACGCTCTGCGGCGTGTCAGGGGATAACGCGGCCACCTGAACCATGTTGACAAAAAGTGCTGAGGCTATGGTAGGTATAACCCGCCCGGCTCGCAAGAGAGCCGAAGCAATGTATTAAAATAAGCGTTATCAATTTGTTCGCCGACATTATCGACAAGTTCTGATAAACGTCGGATAAACAGCGGCGGGGCGACGTTAAACGCAACTTAAACGCGCCGGGCATTGCCCGCGGAAAGAACGTGTGAGCCGGGGCGCTTGATAAGCTTTAAAGGTACTAATAAGGTATTATTGAGGCATCGGCACATTTTCTCAGGAGCGACGGATGAAGCAGTTAACCCAGGCGGAACGCATAGCGGGCGCACTTTACGGACAGATGCTGGGCGACGCGCTCGGCATGCCTTCCGAGCTGTGGCCGCGCGAGCGGGTTAAGCGCCATTTCGGCTGGATAGACGGCTTTCTCGACGGGCCGGCGGAGAACACCGCCGCCTGTTATTTCAAGGCCGGGCAATATACCGACGATACCGCGATGGCATTGGCGTTGGCCGATGCGCTGGTGGAGGCGCAAGGCGAGGTGGTGCCGGAGCTGATCGCCCGCAACGTGATCCGCTGGGTGGACTGTTTTGACGCTTTCAACAAGAACATTCTCGGCCCCAGTTCCAAACTGGCGCTGAGCGAGCAAAAAGCGGGCACGCCGATCGCCGAGTTGGAAAACAACGGCATCACCAACGGTGCGGCGATGCGCATTTCGCCTTTGGGCTGCGTGTTGCCTTCCGCGCCGCTGGAGGACTTCTGCCGACAGGTGTGGCTGGCCTGCAGCCCGACGCACAAATCCGACATCGCCGTCGCCGGTGCGGTGGCGATCGCCTGGGCCGTGGCGCGGGCGGTGGAAGGGGCTGACTGGGCCTCCATTCGCCTGGCGTTGCCGGGGGTGGCGGAGTATGCCCAGCGCCGGCAGGAGACGACGTTCAGCCCTTCGCTGGCGGCGCGCATCGAACTGGCGTTTCAGGTGGTGGATGAAGCCACCGGCACCGAGCAGGCCTCCGAGCGGGTGTATCAGCTGATCGGCGCCGGGGTGAGCACCATCGAGTCGGTGCCCGCAGCGCTGGCGATGGTGCAGCTGGCGCAAACCGATCCTACCCGGTGCGCCGTGCTGTGCGCCAACCTGGGCGGCGATACCGACACCATCGGCGCGATGGCCACCGCGATTTGCGGTGCGCTGCACGGCGCCGAGGCGATTGAGCCGGGGCTGCTGGCGGAGTTAAAACGGGTGAATCCGCTGGATATCGGGGCTTACGTTCAGGCGTTCGCGCGTTTTCGCCGCCGCCGGCAGGGCGAGGCGTAAGCCGCCGCGTGACGCAACGGGTCAGCTTTCGCTGGTAAATTCGTACATGTCGCTGCGGCAGAAGCTTTCACTGTATTCGATCGGCTTTTTTTGGTGGTCGAACAGCGTCTGGCGCACGATCAGCAGCGGCATCGGCTCCGAGAGCCGCAGCGCCTGACGGATATCGTCGTCGGCCATCGCCGCGCTGACCTGGCTGCGCAGCGATCCCATCTCCACCTTATTGCGCCGGAAGTAGTCGTACAGCGAGATGCCGATCTCGTCGACGTTGGCAATCGCCGCCGCCACCACGTAGGACACCGCCACCGACATTGGCCGCCGATCGATCAGGTGAATGCGTTTGAGTTGGTAGATCGGCGTTCCGGCCGCCAGCTGGAGCTTTTCAGCCAGTTCAGCGCCGGCGGGTATCCGTTCGCGGCTGATCCACTGCGTATCCGGCCGGCGCCCCTGCTGTATCACCTCGCGTGAGAATCCTTTCACGTCCGCCAATGAATAGAACAGCTTCGGCTCGGGCCGCTGCGGTTGGATAAAGGTGCCGTAGCCGCGCGAACGGCCGATGATGCCGTCCTGCTCGAGGCAGGCCAGCGCCTTGCGCACCGTGATGCGCGAGATGCCGAGCCGTTCGGTGAACAGGCGCTCGCTGGGCAAAAAATCCCCCGCATTCAGCAACCCCTGCTCGATGGCCTGGCGCACCGAGGCGTTGAAGCGCAAATACAGCGGCATCGCGCCCGCGCTGGCCAGATCCTGCTGCAGTTTGTCCAGCAGACGCTGGTTGGTCTCCTTGCTCATAGCCGACGGAAGTCCTGTAGCCGCAATGCGATGGCTTATTTAAGGGGATTTCGCCGGGCAGCGCAACTGCTGCCGCCGCTGGGAGGAAATGAGGTAGAGTAGTGCGTCGGCCCCTGAGCCAGGAGAAACAAATACCCCATGAGCGATACCCCACGACACGCGGACGACGCGGCGATCCTGGCCGCCTTCGCGCAGCAGCGGCGGCAAGGCCTGACCCGGCGTTCGGCGCTGCATCAGGCCCTGATACAACTAATCGCCGCCGGAGAACTGGCCTGGCGGACGCAGCTGCCGCCGAGCCGCGCGTTGGCGGCCCGGCTGACGGTGGCGCGCGACACGGTGGAACAGACCTACGCGCGGCTGGAAGCGGAGGGGTTCATCAGCCGAACGGTGGGGCGCGGCAGCTTTGTGCGTTATCGCTGCGATACGCTGCTCGGCCGTGAACTGCTGGCGACGGCGGCAGGGCAAGAGGCGCGGTTGGCGGAGCGCGAGCTGAGCGATCGCGGCCGGGCGCTGCTGGCGGTCAGCCATACGCCGCACACCAGCCGCCAGGCTTCGCTGACGCCTTCGCTGGCGGACCTGCGGGCGTTTCCCATCGAGCAATGGCTGCAGCAGGAAAAGCAGGCGCTACGGCGGCACGGCGAGCGGCTGTTGGGGTATGCCGATCCGCAAGGGTTGCCGGAGCTGCGCGCGGAGATCGCGCGCTATCTGCAGCGGGAGCGGGGCGTGAAGGCGACGGCGGAACAGGTGATCGTGGTGACCAGCTCTCAGCAGGCGTTGGCGCTGTGTACGCAGGTGCTGTTCGATCCCGGCGATGCGGTGTTCGTCGAAGAGCCGGGTTACCAGGGGGCGAAAAAGCTGGTGCAGTCGGCGGGGCTGCAGGCGCGGCCGATCGGCATCGACGAGCAGGGGCTGGACGTCGGGCAGTTGATGCAGGCCTCGGGCGGCGGACGGGGCGTTTACATCACGCCGTCCCATCACTATCCGCTGGGGTATTCGCTGAGCCTCGAGCGGCGGCTGGCGCTGCTGCAGTGGGCGCAGCGGCAGCGGGCCTGGATCATCGAAGACGACTACGACGCCGAGTTCAACTATGACCGGCAAACCAAGGCGGCATTGCAGGGGCTGGACAGCGGCGGGCGCACGCTGTACATCGGCACCTTCAGCAAGACGCTGTTTCCGGGGCTGCGCATCGGTTTCATGATTGCGCCGCCGCAGCTGGTGCGGCCATTGGTCGCCGCCAGGCAGTTTCAGGACGGCTACACGTCGGCGCTGGCGCAGATGACGCTGTTCCACTTCCTGCACGAGGGCGACTACGCCGAGCATCTGCGCAATATGCGCACGTTGTACAAGGCGCGGTTGAACGTGCTGTACGACGCGGTGCATCGTCACCTGGCGGCCTGGACGCGCCCGGCGTTGCCGCAGGGCGGGCTGCAGTTGGTGTGCCCGTTGGCGGATGCGGCGATGGAACGGCGGCTGGTGGCGGCGGCCGCCGAACGGGGGATTCGGCTGTACGGCCTGGCGGACTTCTACACCGGCACGCCGCAGCGCGGGGCGCTGGTGCTCGGCTTCTCGGCCTATACGCCGGATGAGATCGTGCGCTTTATCGCGACGCTGGCACAGGTGTTCAACGCGCTGCCGGTGGCAAGCGACGGCTAAAATTGGTCTGCTCTGCGTTTCGTATTGGTCCGTATTGTACCGTCGCCGCGCGGTGTATTCTGCCGCTATCCGGTTATTTCCCTAATGGAAATAACATCTTACTCCGTGAGGCGCTATGAACCCATACAACCCTGAAGTGACTATCCGCAGAATCAATGGCGACGACAAAGCGCAATGGCTGGCGCTGTGGCAGGGCTATCTCGATTTTTACCGCGCCGACGTGGCGCCGCAGGTGACCGATCGCACCTTCGAACGCCTGGGGCAGGATGAACAGGTGTACGGGCTGGTGGCGCAGGATGCCGACGGCCGGCTGCTGGGGCTGATGAACCTGGTGTTCCATCCGTCCACCTGGAGCGCGGTCGGCTATTGTTATATCGAGGATCTCTATGTGTCACCGCAGGCGCGCGGCCACAAGGTGTCGGAAAAGCTGTTCGAACAGGCGTATCGACTGGCGGAGGCGCGCGGCAGCGATCGGGTCTACTGGATGACCCAGGAGTACAACGCGCCGGCGCGCTCGCTGTACGACAAAATCGGCAGAAGAAGCTCGTTTATCGTTTATACCCGTTAACCGCAGGAGGCGTGTATGGCAATGAATCGTTATGGTCAGCCGGTCGGAGAACCGATGCCGGATTGGCAGCCGGCTCGCCGCCCCGGCGGCGCGACGCTCGGCGGGCGTTTCTGCTCGCTGGCGCCGCTCGAGCCGCAGCGGGATTACGCCGCGCTGTTCGAGGCGTTTCAGCTGGCGCCGGACGGCCGCGACTGGACCTATCTGTCCATCGAACGGCCCGATACGCCGGCGGCGATGTTGCAGCATCTGGAGACGCTGCAGGCCAACCCGGCGCTGGTTAATCTGACGGTGTTCGACGCCGCCAGCGATGCGCCGGTGGGCACGGTGGCGCTGATGCGCATCGACGAAGCCAACGGGGTGCTGGAGATCGGCCACGTCAGCTGGTCGCCGTTGATGAAACAGCGCTCCAGCGCCACCGAAGCCATCGCGCTGCTGCTGCGCTATGCCTTCGACACGCTGGGCTACCGCCGCTGCGAGTGGAAGTGCGACAGCCATAACGCGCCGTCCCGCCAGGCCGCGCTGCGCTTTGGCTTTCGTTACGAGGGCAACTTCCGCTTCGCGGTGATCGTCAAGGGGCGCAGCCGGGATACCGACTGGTTTGCCATCACCGCCGACCGTTGGCCGACGGTGCGGCAGGCGCTGGCGCGCTGGCTGAGTGCGGACAACTTCGATGCGCAGGGGCGGCAGATAGCCCGGTTGCAGGTGCTGCGCGGCGAATAGCAAAGAAAAAGGCGGCCCGCAGGCCGCCTTGTCGTTGTCAGGCTAAAGCGCTTATTTCAGCTCGTCGACCATGGTGGTGGCGCGGCCGATGTAGTTGGCCGGGGTCATCGCCTTCAGACGGGTTTTCTCTTCTTCCGGCAGCGCCAGGCCATCGATGAACGCCTGCATGCCGGCGGCGTCCACGCGCTTGCCGCGGGTCAGCTCTTTCAGCTTCTCGTAAGGCTTCTCGATGCCGTAGCGGCGCATCACGGTCTGGATCGGCTCGGCCAGCACTTCCCAGTTGTGATCCAGTTCGTCCAACAGGTGCGCCTGATTCACTTCCAGCTTGCTGATGCCTTTGAGGGTGGCCTGGTAGGCGATCAGCGCGTAGCCCAGGCCAACGCCCAGATTACGCAGCACGGTGGAATCGGTCAGGTCGCGCTGCCAGCGGGACACCGGCAGTTTGCCCGCCAGGTGGCCCAGCACGGCGTTGGCCAGGCCCAGGTTGCCTTCGGAGTTTTCGAAGTCGATCGGGTTGACCTTGTGCGGCATGGTGGAAGAACCGATTTCGCCGGCGATGGTCTTCTGCTTGAAGTGGTTCAGGGCGATGTAGCCCCAGATGTCGCGGTCGAAGTCGATCAGAATGGTGTTGAAACGCGCTACGCAGTCGAACAGCTCGGCGATGTAGTCATGCGGCTCGATCTGGGTGGTGTACGGGTTCCAGGTGATGCCGAGCGAGGTCACGAACGCTTCGCTGAACTGATGCCAGTCCACTTCCGGGTAAGCGACGATGTGGGCGTTGTAGTTGCCGACCGCGCCGTTGATTTTACCCATGATCTCCACGCGCTCCAGCTGGCGGTACTGGCGCTCCATGCGGTAAGCCACGTTGGCGAATTCTTTGCCGACGGTCGACGGGGTCGCCGGCTGGCCGTGGGTGCGCGACAGCAGCGGAATATCGCGGTATTCCAGCGCCAGCCCTTTCAGCGCGTCGATGATCTTGCGCCAGTAAGGCAGCACCACGTCCTGACGGGCGCTTTGCAGCATCAGCGCATGCGACAGGTTGTTGATGTCTTCGGAGGTGCAGGCGAAGTGGATGAACTCGGACACCGCGTGCAGCGCAGGCACCGCCGCCACTTTTTCCTTCAGGAAATACTCGACCGCTTTCACGTCGTGGTTGGTGGTGCGCTCGATGGTTTTGATGCGCTGAGCGTCTTCTTCATTGAATTCCGCGACGATTTTGTCGAGGAAAGCGTTTGCGTCGGCGTCAAAAGCGGGAACTTCCTTGATTTCTGCGCAGGCCGCCAGTTTTTGCAGCCAACGTACTTCAACCTGTACGCGGAATTTCAGCAGACCGTATTCGCTGAAAATGGGGCGCAGTGCGCTGACTTTATCACCGTAGCGTCCATCAACGGGGGAAACGGCGGTCAGTGAGGATAATTCCATCGGTAGCAACTCCTGGGATCGATTAACAATGAGCAACGATATTTTGCGCCTGCTTGAACAGACGATTACGGGAAAACATTAATTGCAGGCGGCTGCCGCCGACCTGTTGCCACAGCACGGCGGCGCGAATGCCGGCCAGCAGCGTGGCACGAACCTTGGCCTGCACCTGCGGGTTCTGCAAGATAGCCGGCGAGCCGGTCACCTGGATGCGCGGCCCGAGCGGGCTGACCACGTCGACGTAAATGCCGGCCAGCGCGCTGATGATGGTGTCCGACTCAAGATCGAAGTGCGCCAGCTGGCGTTCGAGCTGGCTGAGGCGTTCACCGAGCGTGTTCATCGCCTGTTTGTTGGCGTTGAGCTTGCGCTCCAGCACCATCAGGCTGATGGTGTAGCGGGTCAGTTCCGCGCCCGGCCCTTTGTTGTTGGCGTTAAGCACGCCCATCAGGGTTTCGAGGCCGACCATCAAATTGCGTTCTTCACCGCCGAACACCGCCAGCGTGGAGGGCGGGTCCATCTGCAGCAGGCTTTTCAGCGAGGTCTGAAAGGCTTCGCGGTTGCATTGCCCTTCATGGGCCAGCTGCTGAACCAAACGCGCCGACTGGCTGATACCCGCCATGGCCAGCGTGATGTCATAATAATTCTTCGCCACGATTACTCCTGTAAACGCTGTGAACGGTACATGGCTTACTGCATAAGGTTGTGTGTATCGCAGGGGTAACGGCGGCGGCCGCGAACGGTAACGAACGGGCGTGGCTGTAACAACGATGACAACGAATGCCGCGGATCATGCCACAAAATCGAGGCTAAACCCAGCGTCTAATACGCCCGAGACGAGGCGGAGGCGCCGTACGGCGCAGAACTGCGCAGACAGGCGGCGAAAATCGCCGGCGCGGCGGCGCGAACTTATTGTTGCGGCGGCAAATAAAGTGCGGCGGCTGCATCTATACTGCCAACGTGAGCCCTCAAATAAAGATCTTCATATGCACGTAAAAAACAAGCAGCCGCTGCCGGCGGTAACGCTGGCGGCCATCGGCGTGGTGTACGGCGATATCGGCACCAGCCCGCTGTATACCCTGCGCGAATGCCTGACGGCGGAGGAGGGCATCACCATGACGCCGGCCTCAATCTACGGCTTTTTGTCGCTGATTTTCTGGCTGCTGACGCTGGTGGTGTCCATTAAATACATTTGTTTCGTGATGCGCGCCGACAATGACGGCGAGGGCGGGATCCTGACGCTGATGTCGCTGGCGATCCGCAGGCTGGATGCGCGCTGGGTGCCGGCGGCGGTGCTGATCGGGCTGGTGGGCGGCAGCTTCTTTTACGGCGACGGGGTGATCACCCCGGCCATTTCGGTGCTTTCGGCCATCGAGGGGCTGCAGATTATCGCCCCCGAACTGGACAGCTTTATCGTGCCGCTGTCGCTGCTGGTGCTGACCGCGTTGTTCGCGATACAAAAGCGCGGCACCGGCAGCGTCGGCAAACTGTTCGCCCCGGCGATGGTTATCTGGTTCCTGACGCTCGCGCTGCTGGGCATCGGCGGCATTCTGCAGCACCCTGGCGTGCTGCGGGCGCTGAACCCTTACTGGGCGGTGAATTTCTTCCTCGAATACAAGACGGTGTCGTTCTTTGCGCTGGGCATGGTGGTGCTGTCGGTCACCGGCGCCGAAGCGCTGTACGCCGATATGGGCCACTTCGGTAAAAAGCCGATCCGTCTGGCGTGGTTTACGCTGGTGGCGCCGGCGCTGGTGCTGAACTACTTCGGCCAGGGGGCGCTGTTGCTGACCAATCCGGCGGCGATCAACAACCCGTTCTTCCTGCTGGCGCCGACCTGGGCGCTGATCCCGCTGCTGGTGATCGCCACGCTGGCGACGGTGATCGCCTCGCAGGCGGTAATCTCCGGCGTGTTCTCGCTGACGCGGCAGGCGGTGCGGCTAGGCTACCTGCCGCCGATGCGCATCATCTATACCTCCGATCAGGAGTCCGGGCAGATCTACATTCCGGTGGTGAACTGGCTGCTGTTCGCAGCGGTGCTGATCGTGATTATCAGTTTCAAACACTCCAGCAACCTGGCCTCGGCTTACGGCATCGTGGTGACCGGCACCATGCTGCTGTCGTCGATTTTACTGAGCATCGTGGCGGTGAAAAACTGGGGCTGGCCGCGCGCGCTGGGCGGACTGATGCTGGTTGTCATGCTGTGCATCGACGTACCGCTGTTCGGCGCCAACCTGATCAAGCTGGCGACCGGCGGCTGGCTGCCGGTGGTGCTGGGGCTGATGATTCTGCTGATCATGCTGACCTGGAAGACCGAGCGTTCGCGCCTGATCCGCCGGCTGCGCGACAACCAGGAGGGGCTGAGCGCGCTGATCGAGTCGCTGGAGGAGGCGCCGCCGAAGCGGGTGCCGGGCACCGCGGTGTTTATGGAGCGCACGCCGCACGCGGTGCCGCTGGTGCTGTTGCATAACCTGAAGCACAACAAGGTGCTGCATGAGCGCGTGGTGCTGCTGACCATCGTCACTACCGACATGCCGTACGTGCATAACGTGCAGCGGGTGGCGATCGAACAGCTGTCGGCGAGTTTCTGGCGGGTGGTGGCGAGCTACGGCTGGCGCGAGACGCCCAACGTCACGGACATCCTTTACCGCTGTGGGTTGGAGGGGATGAGCTTCACCATGAACGAGACCTCGTTCTTTATGTCGCGCGATACGCTGGTGCTGGGCAAGCGGCCCTGGTATTTGCGCGTGCGCGGCAAGGTGTTCCAGCTGTTGCAGCGCAATGCGCTGCGCGCGCCGGATCTGTTCGAAATCCCGCCTAACCGGGTGATCGAACTGGGGGCGCAGGTGGAGTTTTGATTAAAAAAAACGCTGCGATAAACGCAGCGTTTTTCTTGGACGGCAGGCGAATTACGCCAGGCGCTGTTCGATGATGCCGCCGCCGAGGCAGATTTCGCCCTGGTAGAACACCGCCGACTGGCCGGGGGTGACGGCGGAGACCGGCTCGTCGAAACGCACTTCGATGCGTTCGCTGTCGAGCGGGGTCACGGTGCAAGGGATATCCTGCTGGCGATAGCGGGTCTTCACCGTGCAGCGGAACGGGCCGCTCAGCGGCAGGCGATCCACCCAGTGCAGCTGCTGCGCGATAAGGCCGGTAGACATCAGGCGCGGGTGATCGTGCCCCTGGGCGACCACCAGCACGTTGTTGGCCACGTCTTTATCCACCACGTACCACGGATCTTCGCTGCTGTCTTTCAGGCCGCCGATGCCCAGCCCTTTGCGCTGGCCCAGAGTGTGATACATCAGGCCCTGGTGCTCGCCGACGGTCTGGCCGTCAACGCTGACGATCGGGCCCGGCTGCGCCGGCAGGTAACGGCCGAGGAAGTCGCGGAACTTGCGCTCGCCGATAAAGCAGATGCCGGTAGAATCTTTCTTCTTGGCGGTGACCAGCTCCAGCTGCTCGGCGATGCGGCGCACCTCCGGCTTCTCCAGCTCGCCGACCGGGAACAGGCTTTGCGCCACCTGCTCGTGGCTCAGGGTGTAGAGGAAGTAGCTCTGATCTTTGTTGCCGTCGACGCCGCGCAGCAGGCGGCTCTTGCCGTCTACGTCCTGGCGGCGCACGTAGTGGCCGGTGGCGATGAAATCGGCCCCCAGATCTTCGGCGGCGAACTCCAGGAAGGCTTTGAATTTGATCTCTTTATTGCACAGGATGTCCGGGTTCGGCGTGCGGCCGGCCTTGTACTCTTCCAGGAACAGCTCAAACACGTTGTCCCAGTATTCCGCCGCAAAGTTCACCGTGTGCAGTTCGATGCCCAGCTTGTCGCAGACCGCTTGCGCGTCGGCCAGATCGGTCGCGGCGGAGCAGTACTCTTCGTCGTCGTCTTCTTCCCAGTTCTTCATGAACAGCCCAGCGACCTGATAGCCCTGTTGCTGTAACAGATAGGCGGTAACGGAAGAGTCGACGCCGCCGGACATACCGACGATTACTTTTTTCTGGCTGTTGTCTGACATGGGGATCTCACGAACTTGAACACGAACCGTGCTGATAAAAACAAGCGCAGGATTTTACCACGTTGGCCGCGCCGGCGCACTGTTCATCTTGTGCTGCCCCGCGCCCTTAAAACGACCAGGCGAAGCTGCCGACCAGCGACAGCGGGTAGCGCTCCGGCTGCTGGTAGCTGCGAATGCTCTCCGCCACCAGCGCGGAACGCAGGTTGGGCGCCTGCAAGATCTCGTCGGCGCTCAGCCACAGGCAGCGATCGATGTCGCTGTCGTGCGGCTCGGTCGGCAGCGGCTGTTCCAGCTCGATAACGAAGCAAAAACGCAGGAACGGCGTGCGATCCGGCGCGATCCACTGGTGCAGGCGCAGAAACGCCTGCGGCGCGGCGCGGATGCCGGTCTCTTCCCACAGCTCGCGCTCGGCGGCCTGCACCAGCGTCTCGTCGGCCTCCAGGTGGCCGGCCGGCTGGTTCCACAGCGCTTTGCCGTTGATGGTCTCTTCGACCACTAAAAATTTGCCGGCGGCGTGCACCACGCAGGCCACGGTGACGTGCGGTTTGAACATGCGCTCTCCTTACAGCGGTTTGTCGATGCGCCGGTAGATGTCGTCCAGCTCGGCGATGCGGGTGCGATAGCTTTTGAGCAGGCAGGCGGTGTCGCCGCCGCACCGCTGGCGTTTTGCCAGCCAGTCCTGCTGGCTGTCCTGCATCGCGCCGCGCGCGCCCATGGCGAACAGGCCGCGCAGGAATTGGTATTTTGTGGCCATTTGCACGTCCAGATCGTTCAGCGTGCGGTTGGCGCAGATGGCTTGCTCATCGCGGTTTGCCGCCTTGGCGCAGTCGAAGCTGGCGGCCTGGGTGGCGAACGGGGCCGCCAGAGCGGCGAGCAGCAGCGCGGTCAGTGTGTTCCTCATGGCGCCTCCATCAGTTATCGGTCTACAGGGAATCGATGGTTTTCCATTCACCAGGTTGCAGTGAACCCAGCGAAAGATTACCCATACTGTAGCGAATCAGGCGCAGGGTAGGGAACCCGATATGCGCCGTCATGCGACGCACCTGGCGGTTTCGCCCTTCATACAGGGTGATTTTCAGCCAGCAAGTGGGGATGGATTTACGTTCGCGGATCGGCGGGTTGCGTGGCCACAGCCACTGCGGCTCGGCCACCAACTCCACCCCGGCGGGCAGCGTGGGGCCGTCTTTCAGCGTGACGCCGCTGCGCAATGGCGCCAGATCGCTCTCCTGCGGCGCGCCCTCGACCTGCACATAATAGATTTTGCCGGTGCGCTTGCCCGGCTGGGTGAGCTGCGCTTGCAGCTGGCCGTCGTTGGTCAGCACCAGCAGCCCTTCGCTGTCGCGATCCAGGCGCCCGGCGGCGTAAACGTCGGGGAAGGGGATGTACTCTTTCAGCGTGGCGCGGCCGGCTTCGTCGGTGAACTGCGGCAGCACGTCGAAGGGCTTGTTGAATAACACAATTCGGCGCGGCCCTTTCGGCGCGGCGGGTTTGGCGGTATTCGGCTTGCTGAATCGTTTAACTTTGTGATTTCTAACAGAGAATTTTTTCATAACGGTTGAGATTACGGATGATAAGCGCATTATAACCGAATCCGTTTCGGATTGGCGCGGACCGAATATTCAAGTAGTATCTACACGCATCTTACAAAGCATTAACAAAATTGCGCTTGAAGGAGAGGTTGATGGAAAGCAAAGTAGTTGTTCCGGCAGAAGGTAAAAAAATCACGGTTGACGCCCAGGGTAAACTGGTTGTTCCTCATAACCCGATCATCCCGTTCATCGAAGGCGACGGCATCGGCGTTGACGTGACTCCTGCCATGATCCACGTGGTTGATGCGGCCGTTAAAAAGGCTTACCACGGCGAACGTAAAATCTCCTGGATGGAAATCTACACCGGCGAAAAATCTACCCACGTTTACGGTAAAGACGTGTGGCTGCCGGACGAAACTCTGGACCTGATCCGCGACTACCGCGTCGCCATCAAAGGCCCCCTGACCACCCCGGTCGGCGGCGGCATCCGTTCTCTGAACGTGGCCCTGCGCCAGCAGCTGGACCTGTACGTGTGCCTGCGCCCGGTGCGTTACTACCAGGGCACCCCAAGCCCGGTGAAACAGCCTGAGCTGACCGACATGGTGATCTTCCGTGAAAACGCCGAAGACATCTACGCCGGCATCGAGTGGAAAGCCGGCTCCGCCGAAGCGGACAAAGTGATCAAATTCCTGCGCGACGAAATGGGCGTGAAGAAAATCCGCTTCCCGGAGCAGTGCGGTATCGGCGTGAAGCCATGCTCCGAAGAAGGGACCAAGCGTCTGGTGCGTGCGGCGATCGAATACGCCATCACCAACGACCGCGACTCCGTGACCCTGGTTCACAAAGGCAACATCATGAAGTTCACCGAAGGTGCCTTCAAGGATTGGGGCTATGAGCTGGCGCGCGAAGAGTTCGGCGGTGAGCTGATCGACGGCGGCCCATGGCTGAAGATCAAGAACCCGAACACCGGCAAAGAGATCGTAGTTAAAGACGTGATCGCCGACGCCTTCCTGCAGCAGATCCTGCTGCGCCCGGCGGAATACGACGTGATCGCCTGTATGAACCTGAACGGTGACTACATCTCCGACGCCCTGGCTGCCCAGGTCGGCGGCATCGGCATCGCACCGGGCGCCAACATCGGCTCCGACTGCGCGCTGTTCGAAGCGACTCACGGCACCGCGCCGAAGTACGCCGGCCAGGACAAAGTGAACCCAGGCTCCATCATCCTGTCCGCAGAGATGATGCTGCGTCATATGGGCTGGTTCGAAGCGGCTGACCTGATCGTTAAAGGCATGGAAGGCGCCATCGCCGCCAAGACCGTGACCTATGACTTCGAGCGCCTGATGGAAGGCGCTAAACTGCTGAAATGCTCAGAGTTTGGCGATGCTATCGTAGAGCACATGTAAGTGTGTTTGGCGTTTGAATGAGAGCGGGAGCCTTAGGGCTCCCGTTTTTTTATTGTTCAAATGGGCATGGGATATCAAGGATTGGCCGATTCACGCACCACCAGCACCGGGCAATTGGCGTGGCGCACGACGGCGGTGGCATTGGAGCCGAGGAGGTAAGTGATCGCAGAAGGGCGGTTGGAACCCATCACAATAATCTCCGCGTTAAGCGCATCAGCGAGTTCCAGGATCTGATCTTTGGGATCGCCGACGGCCACATGCGTGGTCACTCTATCTTCAGGCACGCTGAATTCTTTGGCCGCTTTCGCCAACCCTTCGGTCGCTACCGCAATGATTTCGTCTTTGGTTTCTATCGCCGCGGTGGCGGCAAAGCCGAAAGCGGCGTAGGTGGCGCGTGACGGGATCACCGCCAGGAAATGGACGTGGGAGTCTTCGAGCCTGGCGAGCGCGTTGACATGTGGGATGACCTGCTGCGTTAATTCCGGCTCGGTAATATCGACTGGAACCAAGATAGTTTTATACATACTCCCTCCTTATCATTATCAAATAACTCCACTTCTTGGATTATAGCTGTTCGACGCAGGGAAAGGAGAGATCCGTATGGCAAACCTGAGAGCGTTGTCTGCTGAAATGTCAGGTGTTTATCGACGTTATCGTTAAATGCAGGCAAGTACGCCGGGTTTAGAGTAGAAAGGGAGCCATTGGCTCCCTTGGTGTTAGCTGGCTGAGATTATCGGAACCTTAATGAGGGATCTCTGAAACCTCTTTGACTTCCGTCTTGTTGATTTGCTGTTTAACGCCATTGGCGTCGGTATAACCGAGCAACCCGGCAGAAGTTTCTTTCGGCTTGCCGTCACTGATGAGCGTTCGACCGTCGTGGGTATGGATGGCGTAGCTGGTGCGTGTGCAGCCTGACAGTGCGGCGATGGCAACCAGGGCGATCGCGGGAAGAACAAGCGTTTTTTTCATTTGAAGCTCCTTTTAGTTATCCAACTCACTCATGTTTGCAATCTGGTCTCGATTGATCTGTTCCGTTTTGCCCGTTTCAGCGTTTCGATAGGAGACTAACCCGGTATCTGTATCGACCTGAGGTTTGCCGTCGGTGACAATGGTCTTGCCATCCGTTGTTTTGATCGCCTGATTGGAAGCGCAGCCCGCAATGAACATCACCGTAGTTGCAGCAAGAAGCGCGGCAAAGAGTCGTTTGCTTTTCATACCTACCATCCTGGTTACTTAAACGAATTTAATATCAGGAAAATAAGTATAGGCAGATTTTCCAGATTGCCAGGGTTGAAAGTGCTTATGGTGGGATAAAAAAGTAAGAATAACTTAATTTATTGATGGGGTGATTACCCATTCGGGAGATGTCGACAGGTCAGGGGGCTCAGGCGTGCGGCCCGGTGAGGGGGTTAGGGTTTCATATCATCATCTACTCACGATTTTCCGCGCGCCAGTGCGTGATGTCATTGGTGGTTTGGCGTTAATTCTGTATAAGTATTCACCGGGGATCTTTTCGAATACAACGTTGATTCGGCTGATAATCATCCATAAGGACAGGGATATGAAAATAACGCATTCAGGCTATAAAACCGGCGCCGCCACCTTATTGGCGGCGATGCTCGCACTGGCATTAACGGGGTGTGCCAAGAGCACTGTCCCCAGCCAAACCGATCCGGCGAATAAAGAGGCCGATGACCATTTTGCCAACCTTGGTGACCCAAAGACGCCTGCGCCGGGAAAAGAGAAAGAACAGTATTTTGCCCAGTTGCTGGCCGTGATTCAAAGCCATTTGAAAGATGCAGAAGCCTACTCAGGCAGAAGTTGTACATTGCGCATCAAGCTGGCGCCGGATGGTCTGCTGATCAGCGTTCGGGCTGAACAAGGGGAGCCGCAACTTTGCCAGGCCGCGATAAAGGCAATCGTCAATGCGCGTTTGCCTAAGCCGCCAACGGCCGCGGTTTACGAAGCGGTCAACAACGGCACGTTGGAGTTTCGGCCGATATGAAAGTAAAGGGCGGCATCTGCGATGCCAGATAATTAGACCAAAAGTCGCAGGCCGTACTTTCATGCGGCCTGTGAGTATTGGGTTGTGCAATATTTCGTATAGCGTTTCCTAATGTTGAATCCAGTCTTCACGGCATATGTTGCCAAGACTTACCGATACATCATTGCGCTCACGCGCTCGCTTCGATCTTTAAAACCGTTGCTGCGCATCGTGACCACGTAATAGCGGTAGTGGTGTTTCTGCGCGTACTCGCGCACCAGCTCTTCGGCAAACAGGCCGCTGAAGGTGACAGTGGTGACGAAGGTCAGCCCTTTCACTTCGTAGGTGCTGATCTCTTGCGGAGTGCCGATATACGGCGGCGGGAACACGGTTTTGTGGAACTGGCAGCCCGCCAGCAGCAGGGTAAACAGCAGGGCGGCGGAGATTTGCGGTATTTTCATCGGGAAATGTTTTCCTTCCTTGGCGTGTTTTTAGTAACTCTATAATAGGATTACAAAATTTGGCGGGGATGTAAAAATTATCCCGCTTCGGTTGCCGTTTCGTTGAAGCGGCACCGCCGTCATCCATACGAATGAGGGGTTAAATATGCTTGTGCGCCTTGCTGCGGAAACCGATGCCGCAGCGCTGATCGCCCTGGACAGCGTTGCTCAGAATGCGCCGCAGCGTGCGGCGCAAATCCGCGCCTGGTGCGCGCAGGGCATCTGTTTTCTTGCCGAGGAACAGGGCATGGTGATGGGCTATGGGGTGCTGCACTATCACTTCTTCGGCTGCGGCTTTATCGAGATGTTGATGGTCGGCGAGCGCTATCGCCGCCGGGGCGTCGGGCAGGCGCTGATTGCGGCGTTGAAGTCCCATTGCCGGCACCCGAAGCTGTTCACCTCCACCAATCGCTCCAACCTGCCGATGCAGCGGCTGCTGCTGAACGCCGGATTTGTCGCCAGCGGCCAGATTGACAATCTCGATGACGGCGATCCGGAGCAGGTCTTTTTTATCCCGGCGCGCTGATACAAAACCACTGACAAAAAAGGGGCCCATTGGGCCCCTGCGTGATTCGCTGCGGGAGGTTTACTCCACCGCGTCGGGATGATTTTTGCCTTCCTCGATAAACGCTTCGTCGATCTCTTCGATGTTCTCCTCGCTGTCGCGGCCGGACAGAATGTTCCAGCAGGCGATGAACAGCGCGGCGATCAAGGGGCCGATGACGAAGCCGTTGATGCCGTAGATCTCCATGCCGCCCAGGGTGGAGATCAGGATCAGGTAGTCCGGCATTTTGGTATCTTTACCCACCAGCAGCGGGCGCAGAATGTTGTCCACCAGGCCGATCACCACCACGAAGAACACTACCAGGAAAATGGCTTTCCATAGCATGCCGGTAGCGAAGAAGTAGATCACCGCCGGCACCCAGATGATGGCGGAGCCTACGGCCGGGATAATCGACAGGAACGCCATCAGCGCGCCCCACAGCAGGCTGCCGTCGATGCCGGTAAAGTAAAATGCCAGCCCGCCGAGCGCGCCTTGCACCACGGCGACCACCACCGTGCCCTTGACGGTGGCGCGGGAGACGGCGGCGAACTTCACGAACAGGTGGTGTTTTACGTGCTGGGAGAGCGGCAGCGCTTCGAGCGCCAGGTTCACCAGATAGGGGCCGTCTTTCAGCAGGAAGAACAGCAGGTAGAGCATCACGCCGAAGCCGACGACGAAGTTGAAGGTGCCCTTGCCGATCAGGAAGACGCTGCCCGCCAGATATTGCCCGCCCTTGAGCGCCACCTCGGAAAGCTGTTTTTGTATCTCGGCGGCGCTGTTGAGGTTATGTTCCGCCAGGAAGCGCTGCGCCCAACCGGGCAGGTGGCGCATAAAGTCCGCCAGCATGGTCGGCAACTGGCTGTTGTTGGTCTGCAGCTTGGTGTAGATCACGTTGAATTCCATCGCCAGCGACGAGGCGATGATCGCCAACGGCGTGAACACGATCAGGCAGATCAGCGCCACCGTCAGCAGCGACACCACGCCGTTGCGTTCGCCGACGTACTGCTTCAGTTTCTTTTTTACCGGATGGAAAATCACCGCCAGAATGACCGCCCACAGCACCGAGGAGTAGTAAGGCCCCAGCACGTCGAGAAAGGCGGCGGTAACGATGAACAGGATCAGAATAAAGAATCCCTTGGAAATGCCTTTAGACATCATAGTCGTCCCTCAAAAGATGAATTTTCAGCATAGATGAACTGAATGAAAACAACACTATCATCACCTTTACTTAACCGGTAGGGGATTTTTAGTGGCGTATTCCATAGGGTTATTAAGGGCAAGGCGGGCGCCGCAGGGTGAACAGGCGGCGGCGTGAGAAAAGAAAGAGGGCTAAATAATTAACAAAATTTATCGATTGTGTTTCATTTTGTGAGCCGCGCTTGCCGCCTGCGCCAGGCTTTCCTAGTGTTGATGAGGGCGGCCGTTCGCCCGATACCACGAAGGAGTATGCAAATGACTGAACACAAACGACTCGGCGTCATCGAGAAGACGCTACTGATCGCCTTTGCCGGCCTGCTGGTGTATTTCGCGGCCACCGGCGCCTTGTCATTGTCGGGTCTCGATCATCATTGGCCTTATCCTTCGCGATAGGCAGGCATCTGCACCAGGGAAAATTCAGCACCGCTTATAACAAACAGAACAACCTTTCTGCTTATCACCCCGCCTTATGCCGCCGGCTGAGAAAAGCCAGCGCCAACAGCGCCCCTGACACGGCCGCCGCCAGCACCAGCCAGGCCGGGGCCGCCCAACCGGCTGCGGCCACGATGGCGCTCAGCGCAACCGGGCCGATCACCTGGCCGAGATAGTTCCCCTGCATCACCAGCCCCAGGCTCAGCGGCAGCAGCGTCGGTTCCGGCGTCGCCGCTGGCGTGGCGGCCAGAATGGTGGCGGGCAGCATGCCGGCGATGGCGCAGAACAGGAAACACAGCGGGATCAGCAGGGCGTTGGGCGTTATCGGCAAGAAAATGCCGATGCCGAAGACGCCGATGATCAGGCTGGTGGCCGCGAGCAGGCTACCGGCGCGCAGACCGCGCGACAGCAAGAGCCCGGCGGCGAGGTTGCCGATGATGTTCGCCGCCACCGCCGCCGCGCTGATACCGCCGGCGGCCGCCAGCGTCAGGCCTATGCGCTGCATCAGGAAAATCGGCAGGAAGGTCATCACCGAGAAAAATTGCAGGTTGTAGGTGGCGAACATCAGCGCCAGCAACAGCGGTCGGCGCGCCCGCAGCAGGGCGCCCAGCGCTTGCCGCAGCGGCAAGGACGGCGCGTGCGCCTCGGCGGTGCGGCGGGACGTGGTCAGCGGCAGCAGCAGGGCGGCCAGCAGCGTCAGCGCCGCACCGGCCTGCCAACTCTGCTGCCAGCCGGCGAGATGGGGGCCGAAAAACAGCGAAATGGCGATGCCCGCCGGCATGAAGGTGCTCCAGATGCCGAACACCAGGCTGCGCTGCGCCGGGGCGACGATGCGGTTCAGCACCGCCGGCGAGGCGACCACCACGATCACGAAGCCGAGGCCTTCGACAAAGCGGCTGACGATCAACCCGCTGAAGTCGTGCAGTGCGGCGCCGGTAAAGCTGGCGGCGCTGATGATCAGCAGCCCGAGCGCCAGCAGCCGCCGGTCGCCCCAGCGGCGCACCAGCAGCCCGGCGGCGATGCCGCCGAACACCCCGACGAAGGGAAAGGCCGAAATAACCCAGCTCAGCGCTTCGAGCGAACGGCCGAACTCGGCCTCCAGCGCCGGCAGCGCGATGGTGGCCTTGCCCACGTGCAGCGCCGCGGCGATGCCGGCGAACAGCACGTTGATGACGGCTAGCCAGGGCGTGGCAGCGGGGAGAACGCGGTCGATGGCGTCCGGTTTAATCGCGGTCATAACACTCTCCAGTGGCGGTAACGCCATCACTATGTGCTCTTGCAACGGCTGAGGTCGTTCAAATGCTGCGCTATCACGTGGGGAAATTATTCATTTCGAGCTTTATTGAGCGCCTTCGTTGTTTGGTTCGCCAGCGTGCCGCCCGGCGTGGACGCTGATCCCCCTGCAGCGGTTTACTGTTCCGGCACGCAGCAGGCGTGTTGAATTCATTTTATAAGGAGCAGTGTATGTCAGAGATGATGAACGAGAGTGGGGCGCCGGCCATTGAATGGAGCTATGGCGGCCGGGGTGATGATATCAGCAGCAGCCTGAGCCTCGACACGGTTGAGGAGCAGCCGCAGGGTTTCTTGATGACGGTCGATCGGCCGGTGCAGATCTTTAAAGATGCGCTGTCGCCGATGATGGCCTTTATCACGCTGCTGCGCCCGCTGTACGCCAAAACGAGCGAGGGTTTCCAGTACGTGCCGGTTTCCAACCCCTGGACCGACGTGCAGCGCCTGCCGGCCAGCGCGGGCTATCTGGGCGTGCAGGTCAACGCCGGGCTGTTCTTCCACGGCGCCAAGCCGACGCACTATAAAGATCGCGACGGCCAGATGAAACCGATCGACGGCGGCACGCTTTTGCAGCACATCACCGTGCTGCATCAGGTGGCGCAGCCGCTCGGCCCGGGTGAAGGCGCCGCCTGAGCCGGCAGCGTTATTACGGGGGCCGGACGCGGCCCCTTATCGCGCCTTGAAACCGTGCGCAGGTTGGATAAAACTGACTGCCTATTCAAGGAGAAGAGTATGTACAGCGACAACGAGAAAAAGTTTTATATCATCCTCAACCGCAATCACGAACCGGCCACGCTGTTTAACGCCTCCTGCCATCTGACGGCGGGCATCACCGATCTGATCGAACAGCGCGAGTTTCACCACTACCCGAGCAGCCTCGACGGCGTCAGCGCCAATATGAGCCACTATCCGATAGTGATCCTGCAGGCTAAAAACAGCAGCCAGCTCAGCAACCTGATTCTCAAATGCAAGGAAGAGGGCGTGCTGTCCAACTTCTTCACCACCACCATGCTGTCGCACTCCGCCGAACAGCAGATCGCCGACACCGCCACCACCCCTTACGAACAGCTGGATTTCGTGGCGGTGGCGCTCTACGGCGACGCCGAACAGCTTAAGCCGTTGACCAAGAAGTTCTCCGTCTACCGCTGAAAACGCGGCATCTCAGACGCTGGCGCCGTCGTAGCTGTGGATCTGCAACGCATCCAGCGCGACGTCAGGCACGCAGCGCAGGTTGACGGCGCACATCGCGGCGCCGTCCGGCGCGGTGCCGTAGGCGAAGGGCTGAGCGCCGCAGACTCGGCAGAACTGATGGCGGATCTTGTGCTGATTGAAGGTGTAGGCGCTGAGTTGGTCCTGGCCGCTGTTGAGTGTGAAAGCGCTGATGGGGAAGAACGACAGCAGCAGCCCTTTGCGGCGGCAGATCGAACAGTTGCAGCTGAGGGCCTCGGTGGGCAGTTCGGCGTCCACGGAGAAGGTGACGGCGCCGCAGTGGCAGCTTCCCTGGAATGGCATGGCGATGGTCCTGTAGCAGGGGGCGTGTTTGCCCAGTATAGTGCAATTTATCGTCACTCGGCCGCGCAGGGCCTGGTTTCCTTAGTAAATGCGCGGTTTTCTGGTAGGTTAGAGGTTAACGTCATCAAAAGGAGATCGCGATGTTAGAACATTACTATCCGGCCAATATGGGCGCCAAACCGGTCACGGACGAACAGCATAAACGGCTGGTGGCGGTGCAGGCGGCGCTGGAGCTGATCAAGGCCACGCTGTCGGATACCAATGACGGCAACGGCGTGGACTTCCAGCTGAAGGCGGCGGAGAAGCACATCGGCCCGATGGCCGACGCCATTCAGGAAGCCCTGAAGTAACGGTTCGCCGTCGCCTCAACCGCCCGCCCGGGCGGTTTTTTTTGCGCCGATTACTGCGATTTTTTTAGTAGCGCATTGCCTTTTTCCCGGCTGGTGCCGTGAGCGGCGCGATCCTACTCTAGCGATCCGAGTCCTCATCAGGATCATGCTTATGTTCCGCTTCAGCCTCTTTTCTTTCTTGTTGCCGCGGTGCCGGCGCCTCACCCAGCTTGCCGGCGCCGCGCTGTTTCTCAGCGGCGTCATGCAGGCGCAGGCCACGCAGCGCATCGAATTCTCGCCGGATGCCGCCGGCGCCTACCCTGAAGGCATCGCCTGGAATGCGCGCGCCGGTGCGTTCCTGGTGTCGTCCCTGCGTGGCGGGCAGCTCGGCCTGGTCTACCCGGATGGCCGCTATCGGCGCTTTTCCACCGGCAGTGGGCTTATCACCACCTCCGGCATGCTGGTGGACGCCGAGCGCAACCGGGTGCTGGTGTGCAACGAAGACGTGGGCGTATCCCTCAACTCAACCTCCGGCACGCGCAATCGCGTGGCGCAGGTGCTGGAGTTCAATCTCGATACCGGCGCGCTGCAGCAGACGTACGATCTTTCATCGTTAAGCCGTGGGCCGACGCTGGCCAACGATCTGGCGCTCGACGCGCAGGGCAATATCTACGTGACCGACAGCTTCCAGCCGCAGATTTACAAGATTGACCGGGCAACGCGCCAGGTATCTATTCTGGTGCGCTCGGCGCGTTTGATGCCCGCCGACGCACCCGCCGCAGCGCAGGGCACGCAGCCTTATCTCAACGGCATCGTGTATCACCCGGATGGCTATCTGATTGCGGCAGACTACACCCGCGGGCTGTTGTGGAAGGTGACGCTGGATAACGCATCTGCAATAAGTGAAATCAGGCTGCCGCAGCGGCTGAAAGGGCCGGACGGGCTGCGGCTCAAAAACGCCCATGAATTGGTGATCGTACAGTCTTATCCGGGGAGAAAAGGGGGCATGTCCGGCAACGTAACGCTGCTCGCCTCGAGCGACGGCTGGGCCAGTGCGCATCTCGCGGCGGTCGCCACGCCGCCGGGATTGGATGGGCCGACCGGCGCCGCGCTGCGCGATGGCGAAGTGTGGGTGGTCAACTCCCGTTACCCCCGTTTGTTTGCCGACGTCGCTCAGGCGGAGAGCGTCAGGACATTCAGCATCGTCAAGGTGGCGTTAGAGCGGAGGCCCGCCGATCGGCGACGGTTGCCAACCCTGCCGGAATAGGATTAAATGCCGCACTGACTGTATAAATAAACAGGTGCGCTGCGATGAGTCTGATGTTGAAGGGTGAAAAGATTGACCGTAACCGCTTTACCGGCGAGAAGATTGAAAACGGCAGCTTTATGCTGTGTGATTTTTCGGGCGCCGATCTGACCGGCACCGAGTTTATCGGCTGCCAGTTTTACGATCGTGACAGCCGACAGGGCGGCAATTTCAGCTGCGCGATACTGAAAGACGCCAGCTTCAGAAGCTGCGATTTGTCGATGGCCGACTTCCGCTACGCCAGCGCCCTGGGGCTGGAGATCCGCGAATGCCGCGCGCAGGGCGCCGATTTTCGCGGCGCCAGTTTTATGAACATGATCACCAGCCGCATCGGGTTTTGCAGCGCCTATATCACCAAAAGCAACCTGAGCTACGCCAACTTCGCCAAGGTGGTGCTGGAGAAATGCGAGCTGTGGGAAAACCGCTGGCACGGCGCACAGGTGCTCGGCGCCAGCTTCAGCGGCTCCGATCTGTCCGGCGGCGAGTTCTCCGGATTCGACTGGCGCGCCGCCGACGTCACCCAGTGCGATTTGAGCAATGCGGAACTGGGCGAGTTGGATTTGCGCACCACCGATCTGCAGGGCGTCAAAATGGACAGCCACCAGGCCGCGCAGCTGCTGGAGCGGCTGGGGAT
Source organism: Serratia sp. CY31944 (assembly GCF_052169175.1). Lineage (NCBI taxonomy): Bacteria > Pseudomonadati > Pseudomonadota > Gammaproteobacteria > Enterobacterales > Yersiniaceae > Serratia > Serratia sp. CY31944. Next base: position 176,251 of record NZ_JBJNLG010000009.1, on the reverse strand, counting down.
CGCGATCGTCGGCTGAGAAGGGTTAAGGCGATGATTGGGCAAATAAGCGATTGAAGGCTTTATCCGCGTCTACGGGAATGCGGCGTTGCATTACCGGGATAGTGAAGCGCGGATCCTGTGAGAGGTGGCGAGCTTGCTCGTTGAGCGGCACGACGGCGATGGCCAGATTGTCGTTGGCCTGCATAACGCCTTCCTGTTCGAACAGGGCGAACACCGGTGCGGTGTGCGCAGTACCCAACGAGCAAGCCGAAATCCAATAGTGCCCGTCTTGGGCAAATTTGCACTGTGCCGTTTGCAGGCTAATTGCGCTGATCTGTTTGGCGATCAAGGCATTCGCGTTTTCCACATAGCTTGGCGGTGCCGGCTGGCAGCCTGCCAAACTGAGTGTCAGCGCAGCTAGCGTCAGTGTTCTTTTGCCAATCATAGCCATCCTTGAGGTCATTTCCTGCGAATATAAATAATTATCGTAGCAACGATAATGTACCAGTGTCGAGAACAGATTGATTTATTAAGTTTTTATGGCTTTTTCATGACGATTAAGCGCTTCTCCCCGCTTTTATAGCAGAGAGCGGTTTCGCGTGAAGGGAAGAACATAACGCGGAAGCGGCGGCTATTTGCGCTTTTATAGTCAGCCCCGGTGCTGTGAGCTTTGGCGATCAGCGCTGCGAGTCTAGCTGTTCGTTGTGTTTCACTCCGCCCGTAGCGACAGGCGTCAGCGGCCTTTTGCGATAATAAATTTATGAGCCATATGAATATAATTTAAAATATATCTTGCTTAAATAACTCAGCCGTGTGTAAATAGCGTCATCGGTTTGTAGTACAGACTTTATGAAAGCAGTTTTAGTAAAGCAGTTCTCAGTATTAGCGATATCCCTCAGATACCTCTTCTTCCGCGAATTTTCTTCTCTAGTGCCCCATAAGTTTCCAATAAAAACAGACCTCTATCGCCCTATGGCGTCGCAAAAATATAAAGGAAATATCTCTATGTCTACTAAAATGACTGGTTTGGTAAAATGGTTTGATGCAGGTAAAGGCTTCGGTTTTATCACCCCGGCAGACGGCAGCAAAGACGTGTTCGTACATTTCTCTGCTATCCAGAGCAACGATTTCAAAACGCTGGACGAAGGCCAACAGGTTGAGTTCACTATCGAAAATGGCATGAAGGGCCCTTCTGCCGGCAACGTGGTCGCGTTATAATTTTCGGCCGAGGTCCGATTTCTTACGACAGTGATGAGGGTTTAAGCCGGAGCAGTTAAGAAATAACGTCCTCAGCCTGAATAAACTCCGGGTTCGCCCGGAGTCTTTACCAATACGTCATTAGCTCAGCAGGAAGAGCGGCAACGAAATTATCCGTTGGCGGACTGGGGTTCGATTCCTCGATGACGTTCCAATAATTAATTATTATTGGCAACAGAAAAACAGATTGCCGCAGAATTAATAACGCCGCGTTTCAGTCTATTTTTCTGTTGTGAAAAAGTCGCGCTTAGGCTGCGTAATGTTGGAGTGTTGGATGGACGCTTACGCCATAACATGACAGCCGGGAAAGTCACCGGCACGCGATTCATAGCCCCGGCCTTGGCCGGGGTTTTTTATGCCCGCGATCTTAACGCTGGGAGTCCAGCAGTTCGTTGTTTTTCACCACGTCCTGCGCTTTGAGGTAGCTCTCAATCAGCAGTTGATAGGCCGGGAAGATTTTGGTGTAAACCTCGGCCCACTGCTGAGCGTCGGCGCGGTTCCAGGTGCCCTGCAGCTCCGAGGCCACGCCGGCGGTGTCGATCGGCACCACGCCGGCCTGCACCACGCGCGCCAGGGTGATTTCCTGCGCCATTTTCGAGTAGGTGCCGGAGGCGTCGATCACCGCGAACACTTTATAGCCTTCGGCCACCGCGCTGATGGACGGGAAGGCCATGCAGACGCTGGTGATGGTGCCGGCGATGATCAGTGTCTTGCGGCCGGTGGCTTTGACCGCCGCCACGAAGTCCGGGTTGTCCCAGGCGTTGATTTCCCCTTTGCGGGCGACGTATTGCGCGTGCGGCGCATTCTGATGGATTTCCGGGATCAGCGGGCCATTCGGGCCCTGCGGCACTGAAGCGGTGGTGATCACCGGCAGTTTGCTGAGGGTGGCGATGCTGGCCAGGGCGGCGGCGCGGGCGCGCAGTTCGGTCATCGGCATGTCGGCGACGGTCTGGAACAGGCCGCTCTGGTGGTCGATCAGGAGCATGACGGCGTCATTGGCATCAATAACAGGACGCTGGCCGTTGAAGTTGGCTGGAGTGCTCATGGTTTTTTCCTTCTCTTGTCGTGAGGTCAATGGATATCTGCTTTGATTGATAAGGCTGAAACTCAGCGCTTGCCTACAGTGTAGGGAGGGGAGAAAAATCCGGTAGACCGCAAAGGCGGGATGCATCGTTCCACAGATGGAACGATTGCGAGACAGGCGAGCGAACCGGCGCTAGGCTAAACTTAAGGTGCATGAGAAACATGCGGCAAGGAGCGCCATCCTGTTTACGGAGTTGACGAGGAGGGCCGCCATCATGGCTTATCGGCATATCGTTGTCGCCACGGATCTCAGCGAAGACGCCGAGTTCCTGCTGGGCAAGGGCGCCAGGCTGGCCGCCGCGCTCAATGCCCAACTTTCCCTGATCTATATCGACATTCATCGCGCCGGTTATTACGTCGATCTGGGCGTGGGCGATTATAACTACACCGATCGCACCTTTTCAGAGCGGGTGAAGAATATGCTCAATGCGATCAAAGGGCAGTCGTCGTATCCGGTTGAAGAGGTGATCGTCAGCCGCGGCGCGTTGACGGAGGAACTGAACCGGGTGGCGAAGGAGAAAGGGTTCGATCTGGTGATCTTCGGCCACCATCACGATGTCTGGAGCCGACTGGTCTCTTCGGCGCGTCAGGCGATCAACGAGCTGAACGTCGATCTGCTGGTGATCCCCATCGAGAAAAAATAGTCGCGGCCGCCTGCGGGCGGCTGCCGTTTTTCATTCACATCGCTTATCTCTGAGCGGCCATAACCGCCTATCCGCAATAGTCCCGCTGGCTGACAATCCGCCTTGAAAATAGTGACTGTCCGGAATTTTATTCTATCCATCAATATGTTGGCCAAAATCCGATAAAGGTTAACCCAGCGCATTGAAATCACTGGCATACCTCCTTTTGGTTAATAAACCGCACGTTTTGACTGGCGCTCAGGGGAGGGGCGTCTTATCCTCGGGGCAATGAGATTTGTATGACTTATATAAATACGTTCACATGGAGGAGGTCTCATGCGTTTTGACAATAAAGTCGTGGTTATCACCGGTGCGGGCAATGGCATGGGGGAAGCGGCGGCGCGGCGGTTCTCCGCCGAGGGCGCCATCGTGGTGCTGGCCGACTGGGCTAAAGAGGCGGTAGACAAGGTTGCCGCTTCGCTGCCGAAGGGCCGGGCGATGGCGGTGCATATCGACGTGTCCGATCACGTCGCGGTTGAAAAAATGATGAACGAGGTGGCGGAAAAACTGGGCCGCATCGACGTTCTGCTGAACAACGCCGGCGTACACGTTGCGGGCAGCGTGCTGGAAACCAGCGTCGATGACTGGCGGCGCATCGCCGGGGTCGATATCGACGGCGTGGTGTTCTGCTCCAAATTCGCCTTGCCGCATCTGCTGAAGACCAAGGGCTGCATCGTCAATACCGCGTCGGTGTCCGGCCTGGGCGGCGATTGGGGCGCGGCCTATTACTGTGCGGCGAAAGGCGCGGTGGTCAACCTGACGCGCGCCATGGCGCTGGATCACGGCGGTGACGGCGTGCGCATCAACTCGGTCTGCCCGAGCCTGGTGAAAACCAACATGACCAACGGTTGGCCGCAGGAAATCCGCGACAAGTTCAATGAGCGCATCGCGCTGGGGCGCGCGGCGGAGCCGGAAGAAGTGGCGGCGGTGATGGCGTTTCTGGCCAGCGACGACGCCAGCTTTATCAATGGCGCCAACATTCCGGTCGATGGCGGGGCGACCGCCTCGGACGGCCAACCGAAGATCGTCTAAGCGTTAACGCACAGGCCCGGCCAGGATGACCGGGCCTGCTGTTTTAGACGCCGATACGGTCGCGCAGCGTGTAGTAGGCCGCGCCGATGGCGGTGAACGGGATCTGCAGATTGCGCCCGCCGAAGAACGGCAGGTGCGGCAGCTTGGCGAAGGCGTCGAAGCGTTCGGCGTCGCCGCGCATCAACTCGGCGATCAGCTTGCCCGCCAGATGGGTGCAGGTCACGCCGTGGCCGCTGTACCCCTGCATGTAGTACACGTTATTCTCCAGCCGGCCGAACTGCGGCATGCGCGACAGCGTCAGCAGGAAGTTGCCGGTCCAGCGATAGTCGATACGCACCCCTTTCAGCTGCGGGAAGGTCTTCAGCAATTTTGGCCGGATCAGGTTGTCGATGTCGTCCGGATCACGCGCGCCGTACACCACGCCGCCGCCGTACAGCAGGCGATGATCGGCGGTGATGCGGTAGTAATCCAGCAAGTAGTTACAGTCTTCCACGCAGTAGTTCTGCGGGATCAGCGCCTGCGCGATCTCCGGCGCCAGCGGCTCGGTGGCCACCACCTGAGTGCCGCACGGCATGCTGCGCTTGGCCAGCCGCGGCTCCAGCTTGTCGCCCAGATAGGCGTTGCCGGCGACGATGACGAAACGCGCCTTCACCTGGCCGTTGGCGGTGCTGATCAGCGCCGGTTCGCCGTGGCGGATGTTCGTCACCGCCGATTGCTCGAAGATGCGCCCGCCCTGCAGGCGGATCGCCTCGGCCTCGCCCAGCGCCAGATTGAGCGGATGGATGTGGCCGCCGCTGTGATCGAGCAGCGCGCCGACGTAGCGATCGCTGGCAACCTCCTGGCGCACCCGGTCCGCATCGAGCAGCTCGAGCTGGGTATTGCCGTAACGTTCCCAGTTGCGTTTCTGCTCGATCAGCGCATGGAACTGCTTGTTGTTCAGCGCGGCGAAGATGCCGCCGGGGCGATAGTCGCAGTCGATGGCGTAGCGGCTGATGCGGCTGCGGATGATCTCCGCGCCTTCAAACATCATGCTGCCGAGCAGGCGGGCGCTTTCCGCGCCGTAGCGCTCTTCAATCACATCGATGTCGCGGCTGTAGGAGTTGACCAACTGGCCGCCGTTGCGGCCGCTGGCGCCGAAACCGATGCGCGCCGCTTCCAGTACGACCACGTTATAGCCGGCTTCCACCAGAAACAGCGCGGAGGAGAGGCCGGTATAGCCGCCGCCGATCACGCAGACGTCGCACTCGATCGATTCGTTCAGTTGCGGATAGGGCTGATGTGCGTTGGCCGTGGCCGCATAGTAGCTTTTTACGTGTTCAGTCATGAGATAAGCCCTTATTCCAGCGAGATCCAGGTAGTTTTCAATTCGGTGAACTTGTCCAGCGCGTGCAGCGATTTGTCGCGGCCGTTGCCGCTCTGCTTGTAGCCGCCGAACGGCACGGTCATGTCGCCGTCGTTGTAGTTGTTGACGAATACCGTGCCGGCTTTCAGCTGGCGCGCCATGCGGTGCGCACGGGCCAGATCGCGGGTCCAGACCGCGGCGCCGAGGCCGTAGTCGCTGTCGTTGGCCAGCTGCAGCGCCTGTTGCTCGTCGTCGAAGGTAGTCACCGCCAGCACCGGGCCGAAGATTTCATCGCGCGCCACGCTCATGGCGTTGTTCACCTGGGTGAGGATGGTCGGCCCCAGATAACCGGCGTGGTCGCCCTGCGGATGGTCGCGCCCGTCGAGGAACAGCGCGGCGCCCTGGCTGAGCCCCCGATCGATATAGCCGGCCACTTTTTCGCAGTGGCCGCTGTCGATCAGCGTGCCCATCACCGTGTCGGGATCGAGCGGATCGCCGGGAGCGAAGGCCGCCGCGTGTTTGCGCAGCGCCTGCAGGAACGCTTGCTCAATGCTCGCTTCGACCAGCAGGCGAGTGCCGGCGATGCACACCTGCCCCTGATTATAGAAGATGCCGGCGGCGGCGCTGCGGGCGGCCTGATCCAGATCCGGGCAGTCGGCGAAGACGATATTGGCGCTCTTGCCGCCGGCCTCCAGCCAGACGCGTTTCATGTTCGATTCGCCGGCGTAGATCATCAGCTGCTTCGCCACCGGCGTGGAGCCGGTAAAGGTGAGGGCGTCGACGTCGCGGTGCAGCGCCAGCGCCTTGCCGGCGTCGTGGCCATAGCCGGGCACCACGTTCAGCACGCCGTCCGGCAGCCCGGCCTGCTGCGCCAGCTTGCCGAGCAGGATGGCGCTGAGCGGCGATTTTTCGGAGGGTTTGAGTACCACGCTGTTGCCGGCGGCCAGCGCCGGGCCAAGCTTCCAGCAGGCCAGCAGCAGCGGGAAGTTCCAGGGCACGATGGCGCCGACTACGCCGATCGGCTCGCGCTCGATCAGCGCCAGCGCATCGCGGCCGGTGGGGGCGATTTCGCCGTAGACCTTATCGATCGCTTCGGCGTACCAGCGAATGCAGCGAATGGCACCCGGCACGTCGTCGCGCAGGCTGTGGCGAATCGGTTTGCCGGTGTCCAGCGTTTCCAGCAGCGCCAGCTCTTCGTGATGCTGCTCCATCAGATCGGCGAAGCGCAGCAGCGTGGCTTTGCGCTGCGCCGGGGCGGCCTGCGCCCAGTCGCCGCGTTCAAAGACGGCGCGCGCCGCGCTGACCGCCCGATCGATGTCGGCGGCTTCGCCGCGCGCAACCTGCGCCAGCTCACGGCGCCCGGCGGGATCTTCCACGGCGAAAAATTTCCCCGCGGCGGCCGGCTGGTAGCGGCCGTCGATAAACAGCCGGTGCTCAATCTTCAGGGTCTGCGCCCGTTGTTGCCAATACTGCAAATGGTGAAAGTTCATGCCTGGCTCCGTTGATCAGAATGTCGTCGGCGTATGGGCGCTGATAATCCGGCAAATGCGCGCCGACGTGTTGCTGAAACTGTGGGGGATGCCGGTATTGATGGCGTAGCTCTGCCCGGCCAGCAGGTGATAACTCTGGCCGTTGACCTGCAGCACTACTTCGCCCTCCAGCAGCGTGCCGATCTCTTCCCCCTGATGTTTGATGCGCTCGCCGGTGGTGGTGCCCGGTTCGTAGGTCTCGATCATCATCGCCAGCGTGCGGTTCGGGTCACCGTTGTGGATCAGCTTCATCGAAACGCCCTGGCTGCCGATTTCGATCAGATCGTCACTGCCGATCACGATCTGCGGCTCCGCCGGTTTTTCCGGCTCGGCGAAAAACGCCGACAGCGACAGACCGTATACCGTCAGCAGCTTTTGCAGCGTGCTGATGGCCGGGCTGACCTTATCTTGTTCGATAGTGCTGATGGCGCTGTGGGTTAACCCAGACAGTTCGGCGACCCGGCGCTGCGACAACCCTAATTGTTGACGGATCTGCGACAGACGTTTTCCCGGTGCCAAGCTGACGTCGCTCATGGGCGTTTTTCCTTTTGATAGTTCCGACAGGCGGTGATGAAACCATCAAACAACAGGCGCGACAGGGCGTACTCGTCGCTGTTCCACTCCGGGTGCCACTGCACGCCGAGCGCGAAGGGCTGATCGCGCACGCTGATCGCCTCCACCAGCCCGTCGGCAGCGTGCGCCTCGATGCGCACGCTTGCGCCCAGGGTTTTGGCGCCCTGGCCGTGCAGCGAGTTCACCCAGAATCTGTTGCAATCCGGTATCAGTTGCGAAAGCAGCCCCCCTTCCTGAACGATGACTTCGTGGGCGGGGGCGTATTGCTGTTCCAGCGGCAGGTCGTGGTCTTCACGATGCTCCAGCAGCTCGGGCAGTTCGTACAGGCGGCGGTGCAGGGTGCCTTGGGTGGCGACCACCATCTCCTGCATGCCGCGGCAAATGGCGAAAAGGGGAATGCGCCTGTCGAACGCCTGGCGGATCAGCGCCAGGCTCAACGCGTCTCGGCCAGGATCGGCGTCAGGCTCATCGCCGTTTTCACCATAAAGGTGCGGCTGCACATTACTGGGGCTGCCCGGCAGCAAAATGCCGTCGAGTCGCGGCAGCAGTTCAGCCAGCATTTCCGGCTCCGCCAGCGCGTGCGGCAGGGCGATCGGCAAGCCGCCGGCGGCGATAACGGCATTCAGGTACTTTTCTTGCAAGGTCTGTGTGAGGTGCCCGTTTAACCTATACCTGCACATGACGACGCCGATGACTGGTCTGTTAAATATATTGTCCATGCTATCCCCTTGGTACGTTCGAAATTATGAACGATAAGCATCTCCACCGCCGATTTCGTTCAATATTCTATAAATCTAGCAGTCGATTGGGCAATATTCAAACCAAAAGTAACACTTGCAAAACAAATTTGTTTCATCTACGTTTCATTTGTGGGCATTATATTGAACAAGACGGTCAATAAACATCGACGACAGCAAAACACAAACGGCGGGTGAACCATGCAGACCAACATCGTAGAAGTGGAAAACTTTGTTCAGCACAGTGAAGAGAGACGAAGTAGCGCGTTCCAGCGCGAAGTGAAGAAGTACCTGGAACGTTATCCGTTAACCCAACATGTCGACGTACTGTTGACCGATCTGAACGGCAGCTTCCGCGGCAAACGCATCCCGGTCGGCGGCCTGAACAAACTTGAGAAGGGCTGTTACTTCCCGGCGTCGGTATTTGCGATGGATATTCTCGGCAACGTGGTGGAAGAGGCCGGGTTGGGGCAGGAGCTGGGCGAGCCGGATCACGTGTGCGTGCCGGTGCCGGGCACGCTGACGCCGTCGGCGGCGGACCCGCAATATATCGCGCAGGTGCTGCTCACCATGCTGGATGAAGATGGCACTCCCTTTGACGTTGAACCGCGCAATGTGCTGAACCGAGTGTGGCAGCGTTTGCGTCAGCGCGGGCTTTCCCCCGTGGTAGCGGTAGAGTTGGAGTTCTATCTCATCGATCGTCAACGCGACGCGGAGGGCTATCTGCAGCCGCCGTGCGCGCCGGGCACGCAAGAGCGCAACACCCAAAGCCAGGTGTATTCCGTCGATAACCTCAACCATTTCGCCGACGTGCTGAGCGAGATCGACGAACTGGCGCGTTTGCAGGGCATTCCGGCGGACGGCGCGGTGGCGGAGGCGTCGCCGGGGCAGTTCGAGGTCAACCTGCACCATACCGACGACGTGCTGCAGGCCTGCGATCACGCGCTGGCGCTGAAGCGGCTGGTGCGCATGGTGGCCGAGAACCACAACATGCAGGCGACCTTTATGGCCAAGCCGTATGAGGAACACGCCGGCAGCGGCATGCACGTGCACATCAGCATGCTGAACGCGCAGGGCAACAACGTGTTTGCCGACGACGACGGCGAAGACTCGGCGCTGCTGAAACAGGCGCTGGCGGGCATGATCGCCCTGATGCCGTCCTCGATGGCGCTGTTGGCGCCGAACGTCAACGCTTACCGTCGCTTCCAGCCCGGCATGTATGTGCCGACCCAGGCTTCCTGGGGGCATAACAACCGCACCGTGGCGCTGCGCATTCCCTGCGGCGATCGCGACAACCACCGCGTGGAGTATCGCGTGGCGGGCGCCGACGCCAACCCTTATCTGGTGATGGCGGCCATTCTGGCCGGCATCGTCTACGGGCTGGAAACCGCGCTGCCGCTGCCTGAGCCGGTGACCGGCAACGGGCTGGAGCAGGACGGGCTGCCGTTCCCGATCCGCCAGAGCGACGCGCTGTACGAGTTCGAACATCAGCCGGTGCTCAATGCATTGCTGGGCGAACGTTTCAGCCACGTCTATCTGGCCTGCAAAACCGATGAGCTGGTGCAGTTCGAGCGCCTGATCACCGAAACCGAAATCGAGTGGATGCTGAAAAACGCCTGATCCCGCTCACCCTGCGACTACCGCGCGCGTCCGGCGCATTTCATCGGCTCTCCTGTGGCCGGTGAGGCTGCGCGCTGCGGTACTGAATTTCTTCTATCACGGCGTACAGGACGCCGACGAGGAAATAACCATGACTCAGTCATTCCCATGCGCAGACGTTTGCCTGTGCCGCAGTGCCTACGGGCCGGTCGCCGGCCGCCCGACAGTGACCTCAACCCGTTTTTCCCGCCGCCTGAGCAGCAGTTTCCCCGCGGCCTCTCTGAATGACGTTGCACGGTTGACAGCAGAGGACCAAGAGGGGAAATGCCATGACGATTAAAGCCACCGACGGCGGCCCGGCGGGCAAACCGCAGCTGCGCAAATCCCTCAAGCTGTGGCAGGTGGTGATGATGGGCCTGGCCTATCTGACGCCGATGACGGTGTTCGATACCTTCGGCATCGTCTCCGGCCTCACCGACGGCCATGTGCCGACCTCCTATCTGCTGGCGCTGGCCGGCGTGCTGTTCACCGCCATCAGCTACGGCAAACTGGTGCGCCAGTTTCCTACCGCCGGCTCCGCCTACACCTATGCGCAGAAGGCGATCAACCCGCACGTCGGTTTTCTGGTGGGGTGGTCATCGCTGCTCGATTATCTGTTCCTGCCGATGATCAACACGCTGCTGGCGAAGATTTACCTGACCGCGCTGTTCCCGGAAGTGCCGCCCTGGGTGTGGGTGGTGGGCTTCGTTATCCTGATTACCGCCATCAACCTGAAAAGCGTCAATCTGGTGGCCAACTTCAATACCCTGTTCGTGCTGGCGCAGGTGGCGATCATTCTGGTGTTCATCTACCTGGTGGTGCGCGGCCTGCACAACGGCGAGGGGATGGGCACGGTGTGGAGCCTGCGGCCGTTCCTCAGTGAGAATGCGCACCTGCTGCCGATCATTACCGGCGCCACTATCCTGTGCTTCTCGTTCCTCGGCTTTGACGCGGTCACCACGCTGTGCGAAGAGACGCCCGACGCCGCCAAGGTGATCCCGCGCGCCATCTTCCTGACCGCGCTGTACGGCGGGGTGATCTTTATCAGCGTGTCGTTCTTCATCCAGCTGTTTTTCCCGACCATTCAGCGTTTCCACCAGCCCGATGCTGCGCTGCCGGAGATCGCACTGTACGTCGGCGGCAAGCTGTTCCAGTCGATCTTCCTGTGCGTGACCTTTATCAACACGCTGGCCTCCGGCCTGGCGTCGCACGCCAGCGTGTCGCGCCTGCTGTACGTGATGGGGCGTGACAACGTGTTCCCGGAGAAATTCTTCGGCTACATCCACCCTAAATGGCGCACGCCGGCGCTCAACGTGCTGATGGTCGGGCTGGTGGCGCTGTCGGCGCTGTCGTTCGATCTGGTCACCGCCACGGCGCTGATCAACTTTGGCGCGCTGGTGGCCTTTACCTTCGTCAACCTGTCGGTGATCAGCCACTTCTTCATTCGCGAAGGGCGCAACAAAAGCTGGAAGGATCGCTTCAACTTCCTGTTCCTGCCGCTGGTGGGGGCGCTGACGGTGGGGGTGCTGTGGCTGAACCTGGAGAAGAGTTCGCTGACCATGGGGCTGATCTGGGCGACGCTGGGCTTCGGCTATTTGGCCTGGCTGACCCGGCGTTTTCGCCAGCCGCCGCCGCAGCTCGAGCGGCAGCCGCAGCAATAAATTCACAGGCGGGAATTTCCCGCCTTTCTTTTTGGCGCGTGCGGCAGTAGAGTGAAAAACCCGATAAAAAATAACCCATTGGATCCGCCTTATGCCCGCTTTGCCCTCGCGTACCCGCGCCACGCTGTTCGGTTTGTTGGCTATTGTGTTGTGGAGCAGCGTCGTCGGCCTTATTCGCAGCGTCAGCGAAGGGCTGGGGCCGATCGGCGGCGCGGCGATGATCTACAGCGTCAGCGCGGTGTTTTTGCTGGTGGCGCTCGGCGTGCCGAAATGGCGCAGCTTTCCGCGGCCTTATCTCATCGTCGGCAGCCTGCTGTTCGTCAGCTACGAGATCTGCCTGTCGCTGTCGCTCGGCTACGCCAATACCCGCCTGCAGGCGATAGAAGTGGGCATGATCAACTACCTGTGGCCCTGTTTCACCGTGCTGATGGCGCTGGCGCTCAACGGCCAAAAGGCGAAATGGTGGCTGCTGCCGGGGCTGCTGCTGTCGCTGTTCGGCATCGGCTGGATCATGAGCGGCGAGGGCGGCTGGTCACCGGCGCAGATGCTGGCCAACGTGCGCAGCAATCCGCTCAGCTACGGGCTGGCGTTCAGCGGCGCGGTGATCTGGGCGCTGTATTGCAACCTGACCAAGAAGATCGCCCAGGGCAGCAACGGCGTGGTGCTGTTCATTGTGCTGACCGCGCTGGCGCTGTGGCTTAAATATGCCTTCAGCGCGGAAAGCGGCATGCAGTTCAGCGCCGGCGTGATCGTGACGCTGCTGTGCGCCGGGGTGGCGATGGGGGCGGGGTATGCCGCCTGGAACGTCGGCATTTTGCACGGCAACATGACGCTGCTGGCGACCGTCTCTTATTTTACCCCGGTGTTGTCGGCGGTGTTCGCCGCGCTGGTGTTGCACACCTCGCTGACCGTCAATTTCTGGCAGGGCGTGGCGATGGTCACTCTCGGCTCGCTGATCTGTTGGCGGGCAACCCGTGGAAATTAACGGAAATTATCCGCCGTCGGCGCAATGTTGAACTAGAATTTAACTAGCCATGTTGCCTGAAGGAACGACGACGATGAGAAGCGACATTCAATTTATTCAACAACCCGAAATCGACGTGCATCACTACGAGCGCGGCGATACCGTGCGCCTGACCACGGCGAATTTGCGGCATGAATATCAGCTCGACGTTTATATTTTGCGCCGCGACGACAAGCTGATTTACGGCTCGGTCGTCGCGGCGGCGCCCAAGACCGATATCCCGGTCGCCAGCTGGGAGGTGAAAAACGGCGAGGAGGTGGTGTTCCGCCAGGAAAACATCGCCAAGGCGGTGCCGGCGGTGAACTGATTTCGCTTTACGTATTTTTTACTGATTTTGATGAAGGCCGACGTTTATACGTCGGCTTTTTCTTTGCCGCGGCTCAATGGTGGGCAGGTGACACCCTGATGACATTTGGCTCAAAAACTGCGCTAAAAATCGATGTGCATGACAAAAATCACAGCGAATGTGAATTTGCATGAAACATAATTTGACAAATGTGAACGCAATCGATTACCTATTCGCGAAATGCGTAACTGGATCACAGATTCTTACAGTCAGTGGTTTCTATAATGCGCGCGTCATCCGAGTTTCTGTGTGAAGACAACGCCAGGTGTCGGCAGACTCATTGTCATCTTTTCTAAACGGGCAGGAAATGGCCCTTTAAGCATGTGGTAATAAAATGAAAAAAATAGCTCTCGCAGCAGGTGTACTGTTCGCAGCGTCTTACAGTGCATCATCAATGGCTGATAGCAAAGACAGTCAATATGTCTCCGACTGGTGGCACCAGAGCGTCAACGTGGTGGGCAGCTACCACACTCGCTTCGGGCCGCAGCTGAATAACGACGTGTATCTCGAATACGAAGCCTTCGCCAAGAAAGACTGGTTCGATTTCTACGGTTACGTTGACGTGCCGAAGTTCTTCGGCGTGGGCAATACCCCGGATCGCGGCATCTGGGACAAAGGTTCCCCGCTGTTTATGGAGATTGAACCGCGCTTCTCCATCGACAAGCTGACCGGCACCGATCTGAGCTTCGGTCCGTTCAAAGAGTGGTACTTCGCCAACAACTACATCTATGATCTGGGCCACAACGCCGACGGCCGTCAGAACACCTGGTACATGGGTCTGGGCACCGATATCGACACCGGCCTGCCGATGAGCCTGTCGATGAACATCTATGCCAAATACCAGTGGGAAAACTACCAGGCCGCCAACGAGAACAGCTGGGACGGTTACCGCTTCAAGGTGAAATACTTCGTGCCGCTGACCCAGGTGTGGGGCGGCAACCTGAGCTACATCGGCTTCACCAACTTCGACTTCGGTTCCGATCTGGGCAAGGACAGCCATTGGGTTGACGGCACCGGCAAACAGGTGCGCACCAGCAACTCGATCGCCTCCAGCCACATTTTGGCGCTGAACTACGATCACTGGCACTATTCTTTCGTGGCGCGTTACTTCCATAACGGCGGCCAGTGGCAGGATGGCGCGGATATCGGCACCCCGCAGGGCCCAATCAAGTCTACCGGCTGGGGTTATTACCTCGTGGTCGGCTATAACTTCTGATTTTCCGTGTTATCAGAAACAGAAAACCCCGCTTGGCGGGGTTTTTTTTGTCATCACTGGGCTTGTTCAACCGGGAGATGCTTCACCGGCATAAACAGCCTGCCTTTGATCACGTGACATTCATTATTTATCCAACTAATGATTTGTTCACGGCTGACGCCTTCCGACTGCGCGTAACGATGAAGATCGCCGTTAAAGTGCCGAGTGATGTATTCCATGAGGGTCATTTGCACGTCTTTTGCTCCTGAACGCCCACCCGTTGCCAGCCTGGCCACCGCGGGAGGTTGAGGTTTCTCAGACAGCGAATGTAAATTATTGGCAACCAAATCTCAACATAAAGCACCAGATTGGGGCGACAGCGGCGGGAAAAAGAATCCCGCACGGAGAGGCGGGAAGTGTTCGCTATTATCATTATGGATGATAAGAATAAGATTTGAGGTGCGACGAAAAAGAGCACGCTAACTCTTTTTTGTTACCCTCCCACGCTAGCGTAAGGCTTATTTTTCTTCAAGAAAAATCTGAGGTAAGTTTCGGAATTCTCGAGGCGTGTTGCGTTGAAACAAGCTATTGGCGCGACTGCTGTCAAACTGCACTTGTTATCTCGGAGTTTTCCTTATACTTCGTCCGGAAAAGACCCGCTATAGTCAACAGAGTCCCCCACGCAGGAATACACAGCATGAACAAACGTCGTACGACCCTCACGGTGTTGGCGCTGATTGCGTCGCTGGGGTTGTCATCCGCCCCGGCCCTGGCTGACAAAGGCGGCAATGGTAACGGCAACGGTAATGGCCATGGCAACAGCGGCAATCACGGTAATAGCGGTAACCATGGCAACAACGGCAACAACGGCAACAAAGGCAATAAAGATAAAGGCGGCTATAGAAACGACGATAATCTGGTTTCCGTCAGCCTCTCGCGCGACCGCGCCCGTTCGCTGGCGCGCAACTACGGCCTGACCGGCTACAGCGCGCTGCCACCGGGCATCGCCAAGAATCTGGCGCGCGGTAAACCGCTGCCGCCGGGCATCGCCAAAAAAGTGGTGCCTTACTCGATGCTGCGTGATCTGCCGCAGTACCCGGGTTATGAGTGGCGTATCGCCGGCGACGATCTGGTGCTGGTCGCGCTCAGCACCGCAATTGTCGCCTCTGTGATCAACGGCGTTTTCGACTAAGGTTTGTCGAGCGTTATCGGGCCTCGCTGCGGCGGGGCCTTTTTATTTGCCAGCGCGGGGCGGACGTGGTGAACTTTGGGCCTTACGTTTTCACTGCATCATAAGGGAGGCGCCATGTTCAGGGCGTTATTGATAGCCTGCTGTTTGACCAGTTTTCCCGCGTTGGCAGAGGGCGCCGCCGCCATCGGCGAGCTGGTGAACCAACGGCTGTCGTTGATGAAGGACGTCGCCGGTTACAAGGCGCAGCGGCATTTGCCGATCGAAGACCTGGCGCAGGAGGCGAAGGTGTTGGCCAGCGCGCAGGCGGAGGCGGGGCGTTTGGGGTTGGAGCCGGCGTCGGTGCGGCCTTTTATCGCCGCGCAGATGGACGCCGCCAAGGCGATTCAGTACCGCTATCGCGCCGACTGGCTGGCGAACCCGGAACCCGGCTGGCAGCCGCGGCCGTTGGCGCAGGTGCGCCCGCAGATCGCACAGCTGAGCAGCCAGATATTGCAACGGCTGGCGGAGCGGCTGCGCGCCGGCCCGCTCGGCGAGGCGGATCGGGCGGCGTTTATGGCGTCCGTGGATCAGGTGAATCTCAGCGCCGCCGACAAACGGCGGCTGGCGGATGCGCTGCTGGCGGTCAAAACCGGCAGCGCACGCTGAGCGTCAGTCGCGGCCGACGGTGCTGCGGCGGAAGGTCAGCATCCGGCTGCGGTTGGCGATGAGATCCACGTTGTAACCGCGGAAATAGAGGCAAAAGCGTTTTAACCACGGGCCGTCCTGGCACTCCACCAGCATGCGGCCCTGGCCGAGCGGGCTGAGCGTCCCGGTCTGCGCCGCCGGGCCGACGCCGATATGCACCCGATCGCCGCGAATTTCAAAGGCGGTGCGATAGTGCGGGTGATACCACAGCCCCTGCACATGCTTCAGGCAGTCGCCGTTGGCCGTGACCGGCAGGAAACGGCGCGCCACATGCCCGACCTCGCCCTCGACCGCTTCGCCGGTCCACTTCAATTTGATTGGCATATGGGCGGACAGCGACACCGCGTAGCCGTCTTCGCCCTGATACAGCGGTTCATCGCTGCCAAGATAGGCCAGATTGCCATTTTTGACCTCCAGCCAGTGCGGCTCTGCCGGCGTGGCGTAAAGGCCGTCGGGGATCGCCATGCTGCGCTGCGGCAGCGGTTCGCCAAGCAGCGCCGCCATCACCTGCAAAGCCATACCGAAACTGTCGCAGTCTTCGCGGTTGGCCACCAGCGCGACGCCGGCCTGGCGATCGGGCGCCAGCAGGAAATAGGTTTTGTAACCGGCGTGGGAACCGCCGTGGCCGAGCAAGCGGCGGCGGCCCAGCGGGGTTTGCGCCAGCCCCAGGCCATAGGTGCTGAGCTGGCCCTGATTGAGGCGGCGCGGGGCGCCGAGTTGCGCCAGCACGCCCTGGCCCGGGCCCTCGTCGGCCAGCAGCGTTTGCAGCCAGCGGGTGAGGGCGTGGAGGCTGCCGGTCAGGCTGCCGGAGGCGGAAAGGTGCAGGCCGGCGCTGGCGTGTTGCCAGCCCTGCGACGCTCGCCAGTAACCCGGCACCAACCCCGGCACCACGTCGAACCAGCTTTCCGGCGCCCGCATCTGCACCTGCAGCGGCCGGGCGATGTGCTGTTGCACCAACTGGTCGAAATCATACCCCTTGCTGCGCAGTGCGGCCTCCAGCAGCCGATAGCCGGTATTGCTGTAGGCGACCTCGCTGCCGGCTTCGTAGTTCAATCTTTCCAGCCCCTCGACAAACTGCATCACCGGCTGCGCCTCGCTGACGGCATGCAGCGAGATGCCGAGCAGGCCGAGCGTCTCGCGCACGTCGGGCAGGCCGCCGGTCATGTCCAGCGCCTGGCCGACGGTGACGTCTGCCAGCGCAGGCTGCAGGGCGGGCAGCAGTTCGCCCAGGCGCTGTTCGAGCCGAATGGCGCTGCCGGTGGCGTTCAGCGCCAGCGCGGCAAAGATGTGCTTGGTCACTGAGGCGTAGCGCACCACGCTGTCGGCGGTGAAGGGGGTATTCTGCGCCAGATCGGCCAGGCCGGCGCAGGCGGTGGCGCGGAGTTGTTCGGCGTCAAACAGGGTGATGGCGCCGCCGGGTTCGCCACGCCGTTGCCAGCCGGCCAGCAATTGTTCGGCGAGGGCGCCGGCAGCGCGCCAGTTTAACGGTGTTACAGACATAGGGCCTCCAGAGTGATGGTTCGAAACGGGCCAGCTCGGCCACACGCCGCCCGGCGCTGACGAGGAGCGCGGGCTTTTCGGCTGATTGTGGCGCAGTGCGTTTTTCGTCGGCCGCTGTTTTGTGCGCTGTTTAGACCAGTCGGTGGGGAATCACGCGAAACTTTGATATGGCGCGCAGAACGCGGCTGACGTTGCGGTTAAAGGCAGGGGGAGAAACAGGCGCCCGGCGGCGCCTGCAGAGGGGATCAGTTCAGTCTGGCGGCGCCGTCCAACAGGCCTTCAATCATCTGCTTGAGCAGGCGCTGCAGCGAGGCGGCGCGCTGCGGTTCGAACGCGTAAGGATACTGTTCGGACATGTAGTTCACCTGCGCCAGCTCAAGCTGGATCGCATGCTGTTGCTGTTGTGGCTGGCCGTAGGCGCGGGTGATGTAACCGCCCTTGAAGCGGCCGTTCAGCACGTGGGTGTACTGCTGTTGCTGCTCGCAGCAGGCGACCAGCCGATCGCTCAGCGCCTGGGCGCAGCTTTCGCCGCCGTTGGTGCCGAGATTGAGATCCGGCAGCTTGCCCTCGAACAGCCGCGGGATCACCGAGGCGATGGAGTGCGCGTCGAACAGCAGCGCATAGCCGTGCCGCGCTTTGAGGCGCGCCAGTTCGTCTTGCAGTTGCTGATGATAAGGTTGCCAAATTTGCTGCAGATAGCCGGCGCGCTCTGCGTCCGTCGGCGCTTTGCCCGGCAGGAAGCTTGGGCGGCCGTCGAACAGCACGTCGGGATACAGACCGGTGGTGGCGGTAGTGTACAGCGGCTTGTCGTCCGCCGGGCGGTTCAGATCGATGACGAAGCGCGAATAGTTGCCGACCAGCACGCTGGCGCCCATCGCCCGGGCGAAGTCGTACAGCTGTGGTATGTGCCAGTCGGTATCGGGCAGCGGGCGGGCGTCGTCGGTCAGCCCGGCCTCGACCGCCGGCGTCAGTTGCGTGCCGGCGTGCGGAATGCTGATCAGCAGCGGCAGGCTGCCGGTCTGGAAGCTAAAAGGATCGCGAATGGTCATTGACGTACTTCTCCTCGGAAAATCACCGTACAGGGCAGCTGACCGCCCAACCAATAAGCCAGTTCCGCCGGCCGCGACAGCGGCCAGTGAACGAAGTCCGCCACCTTGCCGGTTTCCAGCGTGCCGTGGCTGTGTTGCAGCCCCAGCGCTTTGGCGGCGTGGGTGGTGACGCCCGCCAACGCTTCTTCCGGCGTCAGGCGGAACAGCGTGCAGGCCATGTTGATCATCAGGCGCAGCGACAGCGCCGGCGAGGTGCCGGGGTTGGCGTCGCTGGCGATCGCCATCGCCACCTGGTGCTTGCGGAACAGCTCCACCGGCGGGCACTGGGTTTCGCGCAGCAGGTAATAGGCGCCGGGCAGCAGCACCGCCACGGTGCCGGCGTCGCCCATGGCGCGGGCATCTTGTTCGGTGGCGTATTCGAGATGGTCGGCGGAAAGCGCGTGATGGCGCGCCGCCAGCGTGCTGCCGCCGAGGGCGGAGAGCTGCTCGGCGTGCAGCTTGACCGGCAAACCGGCGGCTTCGGCGGCGGCGAAGACCCGCTCCACCTGCGCCGGCGAGAACGCCAGATGTTCGCAGAAGGCGTCAACCGCATCCGCCAGGCCGGCTGCCGCCGCCTGCGGGATGATGGTGTCGCAGACCAGATTGATGTAGTCGTCGGCGCGGTTGGCGTATTCCGGCGGCAGCGCATGGGCCGCCAGACAGGTGGTTTTCACCTCGACCGGCAACAGCTCGCCCAACTTGCGCGCCACCCGCAGCATCTTCAGTTCGCTTTCCGGGCTGAGGCCGTAACCGGATTTGATCTCCACGCAGGTGACGCCTTCCGCCAGCAGCGGCCGCAGGCGGAACAGCGCCTGCTCCAGCAGCAGCGCTTCGTCGGCCGCGCGGGTGGCTTTCACCGTGGAAATGATGCCGCCGCCCTGCGCGGCGATCTCGGCGTAGCTCACGCCGTTCAGCCGCTGTTCGAACTCGCCGCTGCGATTGCCGCCGAACACCAGGTGCGTGTGGCAGTCAACAAAACCGGGGGTGATGATGCCGCCGTCGAATTTCACCGTTTCGTCCGCGATCAGGCCGGACGGCAGCGCCGCATGTTCGCCAATCCAGACGATCTTGCCGTCGCGCACGGCGATCGCGCCGTCGGTCAGGGTGTGATACTTGCCGTCGCGCATGGTGACGATATCGGCGCCGTGCCACAGGCTGTCACAGTGAATCTCAGACGTCATTGCTTTCCTCCGCCGGAGCCGCAGCTCCCACATGGTTGTATATACAATTAAAAACAACCTAACGCATTCATCGGGATGTCACAAGAGGCGGGCGAAATTTTGTTATCAGGATGTGATCGACAGCGGAGATGCGGGCGCAGGGCGCGCCCGCCGGGGATCAGACTTCGCTGGTGAAGCGGCCGAACAGTTGATAACGGCTGCCGGGGTACAGCAGCCGGGCCGAGGTCACTACGGTTTTGCCGGACCAGGTGCGGCGATGGATCAGCAGGCCGGGTTCGTGGTCCTCCAGCTGCAGCAGCTCGCGCTCGCGCCGGGTGGGGATCACCGCTTCGACGATGTGTTCGCCGGCGGTCAGCGGCGCGGCCTGCGTCAGGTAGGTGTAAGGCGTGACGCGATCGAAATCCTGCTTCAGGTAGTCCGGCGCCACCAGCGGGTTGACGCAGCGGTCTTCCACCTGCACCGGCACATCGTTCTCGTAATGCACGATCTGCGAGTAGAACAGCCGTTGGCCGGGCTGAATGCCCAGCGCCGTCGCTTCTTCCTCGCTGGCCGCACGGGCCTTCAGCTCGAGGATTTTGCTGCTGTGGCGATGACCGCGCGCGGCGATCTCATCGGCGATGTTGTGCACTTCCAGCAGCGCGGTATGTGCCTTGGCTTCGGCGACGAAGGTGCCGACGCCCTGCATGCGGATCAAAAAGCCTTCGCTGGTCAGCTCGCGCAGCGCGCGGTTGATGGTCATGCGGCTGACGCCCAGTTCCGCCACCAGTTCACTTTCGGAGGGCACGCGCTGGTGCGGTTGCCAATGCCCCGCACGGATTTGATTCACGATCGCCTGTTTGACCCGTTGGTAGATCGGGGCGGGGGCATCGCTCATTGCAGCCGCCAGTTGTAACACGGTCTGTTGTTCAGCCACGACGTTAACCTCGTCAAATAAAAAAATAATAACACCAGTTTACTGTTGATGTCGGCGTATGTATATGTATATACAACTAGTGGCCGTCGCGCCAGAAACTTGCCGGCGGCCGCCAAAAATTCCCGAAGGCGCGCCATCGCCGCGCCTCATTCGCCGTTACACCAACAGTGGAATACTGCCATGCCTGCTTATTTTGCCCCACGCGCTTTGCTCCCTGAGGGCTGGGCGCATAACGTCCGGCTGGACGTCGATGCGCAAGGTTATCTGACTCAAGTTACCGCCGACGCTGAGCCGCAAGGCTGCACCCGGCTGCACGGCGACGCGGTGCCGGGCATGCCGAACCTGCACTCCCACGCTTTCCAGCGCGCGATGGCCGGGCTGGCGGAAGTGGCGGGCAACCCGCAGGACAGCTTCTGGACCTGGCGCGATCTGATGTACCGCCTGGTGCAGCGCCTGACGCCGGAGCAGGTGGAGGTAGTCGCCCGTCAACTGTATATCGAAATGCTCAAGGGCGGATACACCCAGGTGGCCGAATTCCATTATCTGCATCACGACGCCGACGGCAAGCCTTACGCCGATCGCGGTGAGATGACCGGCCGCCTCAGCGAGGCCGCGCATCAGGCCGGCATCGGCATGACGATGCTGCCGGTGCTGTACAGCTACGCCGGTTTCGGCGCGCAGCCGGCGCAGCCGGGGCAGAAACGTTTTATCCAGGATACCGAAAGCTATCTGCACCAGCAGCAGGTGATTGCCCGCCAGCTGGTGGATCGTCCGTTGCAGAATCAGGGGCTGTGCTTCCATTCGCTGCGTGCGGTGGAGCTGGGTCAGATGCAGCAGATTTTGGCCGCGTCGGATCGCACTTTGCCGGTGCATATTCACATCGCCGAGCAGCAAAAAGAGGTGAACGACTGCCTGGCGTGGAGCGGGCAGAGCCCGGTGGCCTGGCTGTATGACCATTTGCCGGTCGATCAGCGTTGGTGCCTGGTGCATGCCACCCATCTGGATCGCGACGAGCTGGAAGCGCTGGCGCGCAGCCGCGCGGTGGCCGGGCTGTGCCTGACCACCGAAGCCAACCTCGGCGACGGCATCTTCCCCGGCGACGCTTACCTGCAGCAGCAGGGGCGCTGGGGCATCGGTTCCGACAGCCACGTTTCGCTCAACGTGGTGGAAGAGCTGCGCTGGTTTGAATACGGCCAGCGGCTGCGCGATCAGCGCCGCAACCGTCTGACGACGCCGGAACAGTCGGCGGTGGGCGATGTGCTGTACCTGCAGGCGCTGCAGGGCGGCGCGCAGGCGTGCGGCGCGCCGATCGGCCGGTTGCAGAGCGGCTATCGCGCCGACTGGCTGGTGCTGGACGGCGACGATCCGTATCTGGCGGCGGCGCCGGATGCCTCGATCCTCAACCGCTGGCTGTTCGCCGGCGGCAAAGAGCAAATTCGCGACGTGTTCGTCGGCGGCCGGCAGGTGATCGAGCAGGGGCGGCACGCGCTGCAGCAGCAGAGCAGCGCCGAGTTCCTGCAGGTGTTGAAAACCTTTCAGCAGGAGGCGTAATGAGCCTGACCCGTTTTAGCTTCGCCGCGCTGCCGGTCAGCCCGTGGCGCAACGGCGGTGGGGAAACCCGTGAAATCGTCAGCTGGCCGCCGGGCGCGCAGGATTTTGACTGGCGCGCCAGCATCGCCACCATCGCACAGGACGGGCCGTTTTCCGCCTTTGCAGGCATGGATCGTTCGATCACGCTGCTGGAAGGCGACGGCGTGCGGCTGTTCAGCGCCGGGCATATCGACCATCAATTGGCGTGCGTCGGGGAGCCGTTCGCTTTCTCCGGCGACGTGGCGCTGGAAGCGACGCTGCTGGGCGGCGCCAGCCAGGATTTCAACATCATGACGCGCCGCGGCCGGCAGGCGGCCGAGGTGCGGCGCAGCACGGCGCCCGTCACCTTGCCACCCAACCGGGCGGGCGTGCTGTATGTGCTGAGCGGGGTCTGGTCGCTGCCGGGGGGCGGCGAACTGCGGGCGCGCGAGGGCGTCTGGTGGGCGGCGCAGGCGGCGGGCGGCGAAGTGGCGCCGCTGACGGCCGACGGCGCTCTCCTGTGGGCGAACATCACAGCCTGCTAACGCAGAGTAGAGTCCTGCGCCCGGTTATGGGATTATTCACTTTTCCCCATTAATCATAAAGAAGGGCGCATGGCTTCGCTGAAAGACGTCGCAAAACTTGCCGGAGTCTCGTTGATGACGGTGTCCCGCGCCATCAATGAACCCGGCAAGCTGCGGCCGGAAACCTACCGCCGCGTCAAACAGGCTATCGACCAGTTGGACTACGTGCCGGATCTGTCGGCGCGGCGTATTCGCGGTGACGGAAATCGCGTGCAGACGCTCGGGGTGCTGGCGCTGGACACCGCCACGACGCCGTTCTCGGTGGAAATGATCCTGTCGATTGAGAAAACCGCGCGCGAGCGAGGCTGGAACAGCTTCGTCGTCAACCTGTTTGCCGACGACAACGCCGAACAGACCGTCGATCTGCTGCTGGCGCATCGTCCGGATGGGGTGATCTTCACCACGATGGGGCTGCGCGAGGTGACATTGCCGGCCAAACTGCTGGACAAAAAGCTGGTGCTGGCCAACTGCGTCAGCCCGGCGCATTCGATCGCCAGCTACATTCCTGATGACGAGCAAGGGCAGTATGAGGCCACGCGCACGCTGATCGCCAAAGGCTATCGCGCGCCACTGTGCATTCATTTACCGGCGGATACGCTGGCGGCGGGCCTGCGCCGCCGCGGTCTGGAACGCGCCTGGCGCGAAGCGGGGCGCGATGTTGAACAGCTGCGGCAGTATCATCTCGATCTGAGCGGCGGCGATCAAAGCTATCGCGACTGCGTCGCGCTGCTGGAGCGGCATTTCTCTGCAGGACGGCGCGATTGCGATGTCGTGGTGTGCGGGAACGATCGGATAGCCTTTCTGGTGTATCAGGTATTGCTGGCGCAAGGATGGCGGATACCGCAACAGGTGGCGGTGCTGGGCTACGACAATATGGTCGGCACCGGCGAGCTGTTCCTGCCGGCATTGACGACGGTGCAGCTGCCGCATTACGAGCTGGGCCGCCTTGCGGCGCTGCATGTGATTGAGCAGCGGGAGCAGCGTGAGACGGTGAAAGTGCCTTGCCCGCTGTTGGAGCGGGGTTCGCTGTAAGCGCACCGGGTGCGTCGCTGCGCGCCCGGTGCTCATTCCCATTATCCCCAGATGCTTGCCAACCGCCATCCCGTGATGGGCTCGAACTGTGCCCGGCCGCCTGCGGCGAACAGGCTGAGGTGGCGCTCGCCCGCCGTCGGATAGATGCGGCTGGTCAGGCAGGCCTGGCCCTGATTGACGAAGATCTCCAGCGATGAGCGGTCAATGAAGAGACGTAGTGACAGGGTGTCACCTTCCGGCAGCGGCACGCTGCGGCAGGTGCACAGGGCGGGGTTGTCATGAAAACGTTCCAGCACCAGCCGGTGCGCCTGATTGTCGACGAACAGGCGCGCCGCATTCCCGATGGCCAGCCCGTAACGCTCGGCGTCGTTGTCGGCCGGTCTCAACGTCAGGGTGAGTTCCTGCACGTCGTCCGCCAGCGGCAGATGTTGATTGGTCAGCGTCTGCGCCAAAAACGAGTGCGACGCTCGGCGCAGCGCCGCCAGTTCACGCGCTGGGTTCATGCGGACGCTGCCGTCGGCGGCCAGCGTCAGCTCGCGCGGCAGGGTGAGGGCGCCGGCCCAACGGTGCGCTTTGCTGGGCATCGGTGATTCCCACATATCCATCCAGGCAAACAGCAGCCGACGGCCGTCGGCGGCGGTGAAGGTTTGCGGCGCATAGAAATCGTGCCCGGCATCCAGCTCGCAGAAGGGCTGCGTCACCCTGAAGTCGCCGTCCGGCCGCCAGTGGCCGAGCAGATAGCCGCTCTGGAAGCGATTGCGGTAGCGGTAGCCCTGTGCCGCCAGCCCCTGCGGCGAAAATAGCAACAGGTGTTGTTCCCCCAGCGGGAAGAAATCCGGGCATTCCCACATATACCCTTGATGCGCCGCCAGCGCGCCGGCCAGCACCCGATCGAAGCGCCAGGCGCGCAGATCTGCAGAACGGTACAGGCGCACCTGGCCGAGACCGTTTTCTTTGGCGCCGACCACCAGCCACCATTCGCCGTTCTCGCGCCAGACTTTCGGATCGCGGAAATGCTGAATGCCGTCCGGCGGGGCCAGCACCGGCCCGTGCTTGACGAAGCGTATGCCATCTTCGCTGGTGGCCAGACATTGCACTTCCCGCACCTGGCTGTCGTCGCCGGGCTCGCCCAGCCACACGTGGCCGGTGTAAATCAGCGTCAGCACGCCGTTGTCATCCACGGCGCAGCCGGAAAAACAACCGTCTTTGTCATAGGGCGCATCGGGCGCCAGGGCGATGGGCTGGTGCTGCCAGCGGATCAGATCGCGGCTGGTCGCGTGCCCCCAATGCATGGGCCCCCAGTGTTCGCTGTAGGGGTGATGCTGGAAGAAGGCATGATAGACGCCGTCAATACAGATCAGGCCATTGGGATCGTTGATCCAGCCGGCGGGCGGCGCGAGATGGAACTGCGGGTAGTATTCGTCTCGGCGCTCTGCGCGCAGGGCTTCGACCGCATGGTCGGCTTGAGCTAAGGCAGTGTTCATTGGATAGACTCGCTTGATTTAATGGCGGATTGAAAGGGGGTTGCGCCGGAGGAACGTTCGCCGCGCAGCAGGAAACAGGAGACAAGCGTCGTGGCGGCGACCGCGCACCCCATCAGCAGATAGGTGTCGGCAAAGCCGATGCGGTCATAACCGTAGCCCGCCAGCGGCGACAGGAAGCTGGCCATCACCTGGGTGATGAACTGAAAGCCCACCAGGTAAAGCGTTGAGGAGAGGCGACTGTCGAAGCGGCTGGCGATGTATTTGAAGATAGCGATCAGCAGGATCGGCAACTCTACGGCGTGCAGCAGTTTCATGGCGGAGATCATCAATGCGCCACTGACCAAGCCGGAGCCGAACATGCGCAGCGCCATCACGCCACCGGCCAGCAACAACCCCTGTTTGGCGCCGATGCGGTTCACCAGCAGCGGTGCCAGGAACATGCCGCCGGCTTCGAGGAAGACCTGCAGCGAGTTGAGGAAGCCGTACATCTCGTTGCCCTGTTCGCGTGAAGCGAACTGCGAGGCGAAGTAGACCGAAAATTGCTGATCGAAAACGTTGTACACGCTGATACCGAGCACAAACACCACCAGCGCCCAGAAGCCCGGCATACGCAGCAGCGCCAGCGCATCCTGCAGCCGCAGATTTTCCGGTTTGCCGAACGCCAGGCCGGCCATGGCGTTCGGCTTCAGCTCGCGCACCTGGCTGAGCAGCAACAGGAACACCACGGCGGCGGCGGAGGCCAGCCAGAAATTGATGTTCGGATCGATATTGAAGATAAAACCGGCCAAAAAGGTGGCGCTGGCCCAGCCGAGCGATCCCCACATGCGGGCGCGGCCGAATTCGAAACCGCTGATGCGGCTGACTCGCTCGGTATAAGATTCCAGCGCGCCGATGCCGGCGAAGAAGGTGGCGCCGATAAATACCCCGCCGACCAGCGCGCCGAGCGGCAGGCTGCTGGCCAGCAGCGGGGCGTAAACGTAGATAAAGAACGGGCCGGTCAGCAGCAGCATCACGCCGAGAAACTGCAGCAGGTGCTTGCGCAGCCCAAGTTTGTCCTGAATAAACCCGTACAGCGGCTGGGCGCACAGCGCCACCAACGAGATAGCGGAGAAGATCAGGCCGGTCTCGGCGCCTTTCAGGCCGATCTTCTGATTCAGCCACAGCGAGATCAGCGAAAAGCTGGAAGACCAGGTGAAGAAAAAGAAGAACAGCAGGCCGCTGAGCAGCACGTAATATTTTTTAGTTTCGCGGTTCATGGGTAGGGCCCCGGTGAGTGAAGTTAGCTCTATTGTTAACGTTAACTCGCAAAGGGATGAAGCCAGCAGATATCACGCGTGCGATGTTAATCACAAAAGTTAACGTTAACATTTTGGCGTTGTGATCGGGGTCACGAGTTGGCAAGGGGGCGATATGCCCCCGGAGGATTAACGTTCGTTCAGCGAGCGCAGATGGTCGTCGCGGCGCAGCGTCATCAGCGCAAACAGGCTGACCACCGAAGTGGCGACCACGTAATAGGCGGGAATGTCGATATTTCCGGTCTGTTTGATGAGGCCGGTGATAATCAGCCCGGCCGAGCCGGAAAACACCGCATTGGACAACGAGTAAGCCAGCCCCAAGCCGGTATAGCGCACCCGGGTCGGGAACATCTCCGCCAGCATCGCCGGGCCGGGGCCGGCCAGCAGGCCGACCACGGCGCCGGCGATCATGACCGCCAGCCCTTTGGCCCACAGTGAACTCTGCGCATCCTGCAACAGGTGCAGCAGCGGGAAGGTGAACAGGATCACCGCCGCCACTGCCGTCAGCATCACCGTTTTACGCCCCAGTTTGTCGCTGATGATGCCCGCCGGCAGAATGGTCAGGGCGAAGCCGACGTTGGCCAGCACCGTCGCCACCAGCGCCTGCTGGAAGGTGGCGTGCAATGAAGTTTGCAAATAGGAAGGCATCACCACCAGGAAGGTATAGCCGGCGGCCGACCAGCCCATCATGCGGCCGATGCCGATCAGAATGGTTTTCACCACGCCGCCCAGCTTCGCTTCCGTCGGCGCGGCGGCGTGTTCCGCATGTTGCTGCGCCTGGGTGAACGTGGGCGTTTCCTCGAGCTTTAGCCGCAGCCACAGCGCCACGGCGCCCATCGGCAGCGCCAGCAGGAAGGGAATGCGCCAGCCCCAGTCATGCAGCTGCTGCACGCTGAGCAGCGCGGCCAGCAGCGCCACCAGCCCAGCGCCGGCCAGCAGGCCGAGCGCGACGGTCAGCGACTGCCAGGCGCCGAACAGCCCACGCTTGCCCTTCGGGGCGAACTCGGTCATCAGCGACACGGCGCCGCCGAATTCGCCGCCGGCGAACAGCCCCTGAAACATGCGCAGCAGCGTCAGCAGCAGCGGGGCGGCGACGCCGATCGAGGCATAGGTTGGCATGACGCCGATCAGCGCGGTGGCCAGCGTCATCAACAGCAGAACCGCAATCAGCGTCGGGCGACGGCCGATGCGATCGCCGATGCGGCCGAAGATCACCGCGCCGATCGGCCGACAGAAAAACGCCAGCGCGAAGGCGGCGTAGGTGAGGATCAGGCTGGTGATTTCGTTTTCACCCTGCAGCGTGAAAAAATTGGCGGCGATAACGGTGGCCAGGAACCCGTACACCCCGAACTCATACCATTCGATAAAGTTGCCGACCGAGCCGGCCAGCAACGCCTGACGCGAGCGGCGCGCGTCGAGAGTCTGTTGATTCATCCCCGTTCCCATACTTTTGAATTATTGTTCGTCAGTTCTAAATTTATACGACAAAACAATCAATTGATTTTAGCGGGAACTGTGAGGCGTTCAGCGCCTGCCGTCGATACGCCACCATTCGGGGCAAACATCGGCGAACGCAGGGGATGGCGGAAGAGTGAAAACAAAAAAGGGCCGAAAATTCGGCCCTGAGACAGCTTGGCATAAACCCCTGCGTTACCGTTTAGGCCCGGCGTTCACCAGTTTTTCACCCGCCGGGGTGACGGTATATTTGGCGAAGTTATCGATAAAGCGCTGCGCCAAATCCTGCGCTTTCTCCTGCCACAGCGACTCGTCGGCGTAGGTTTTGCGCGGATCGAGGATCGACGGATCGACGCCCGGCAGCGCGGTCGGCACCTCCAGCCCGAAGATCGGCAGCGTGAAGGTCTCGGCCTGCTCAATGTCGCCATTCAGAATGGCGTCGATAATGCCGCGCGTATCCTTGATCGAAATACGTTTGCCGCTGCCGTTCCAGCCGGTGTTGACCAGGTAAGCCTGGGCGCCGGCGGCCTCCATGCGTTTCACCAGCACTTCGGCATACTGCGTCGGGTGCAGCGTCAGGAACGCAGCGCCGAAGCAGGCGGAGAAGGTCGGCGTCGGCGCGGTGATGCCGCGCTCGGTGCCGGCCAGCTTGGCGGTGAAGCCGGACAGGAAATGGTACTGGGTCTGCTCCGGCGTCAGGCGCGATACCGGCGGCAGTACGCCGAAGGCGTCGGCGGTCAGGAAGATGATCTTGCGCGCATGGCCGGCTTTGGACACCGGTTTGACGATGTTCTCGATGTGATAAATCGGATAGGAAACGCGGGTGTTCTCGGTCTTGCTGGCGTCGTCGAAGTCGATGCTGCCGTCGGCCAGCACGGTGACGTTTTCCAGCAGCGCATCGCGGCGGATCGCCTGATAGATTTCCGGCTCCGCCTGCGGCGACAGCTTGATGGTCTTGGCGTAGCAGCCGCCTTCGAAGTTGAACACGCCGTCGTCGTCCCAGCCGTGCTCGTCATCGCCGATCAGCTGGCGCTTCGGATCGGTGGAGAGGGTGGTTTTGCCGGTGCCGGACAGGCCGAAGAACACCGCCACGTCGCCTTGCTCGCCGACGTTGGCCGAGCAGTGCATCGAGGCGATGCCCTTCAGCGGCAGCAGATAGTTCATGATCGAGAACAGGCCTTTCTTCATCTCGCCGCCGTACCAGGTGCCGCCGATCAGCTGCATGCGTTCCGTCAGGTTGAAGGCGACGAAGTTCTCCGAATGCAGCCCTTGCTGCTGCCAGTCCGGGTTGGTGCATTTGGCGCCGTTCAGCACCACGAAGTCCGGCTCGAAGTCCGCCAGTTCGGCGTCGCTCGGGCGAATAAACATGTTTTTCACGAAGTGCGCCTGCCAGGCCACCTCGGTGATGAAGCGCACTTTCAGGCGCGTGTCGGCGTTGGCGCCGCAGAACGCGTCCACCACGAACAGACGCTTGCCGGAGAGCTGGTTGCCCACCAGCGTCTTCAGATGCTGCCAGACTTCCGGGGAGAGCGGCTGGTTGTCATTTTTGCCGGTGCCGTTGTCCGACCACCAGACGGTATCGCGCGTGGTGTCGTCGCGCACGATGTATTTGTCCTTCGGCGAACGGCCGGTGAACTCACCGGTCGCGACGTTGACCGCGCCGAGTTGGGTGAGGGTGCCGCGTTCCAGCGGCGGCAGGTCGGCGCGGGTCTCTTCGGCGAACAGCAATTCATAGCTGGGGTTATAGACGATGTCGGCGGCCTGATGGATGCCGTAGCGAGCGAGGGTTTGTGGGGTAACAGCGCGTGAAGACATATTCTACTTCCTTATGAGTCATATTATGCCTCTTTCCCGTGCGGTGCCGCGCGCAGGATTAAGGTTCGGATCAAGCTGACCGGATTCAGCTAATGCGTTTCCGGTTCTTTATTAATAAAACAGGGGGATTTTTCGCCCTCCTATAGCATAGCAGCGAATTTAAGCCTGCTTACTTTAATTACAAAATGCTGACGATAATTAATTAAAACCAACCTTGGCGGAGGGTCACAATATTGAATTTCGCCGGCGTAATTTAGTTTTGCATTTTTATTTTTTATCATATCGTCAGGGCTGTCCACTGTTTTATTTCTTATTAGAAAAAGCGAAATCCACAATAGGATTTTTCGTAATCATTTGTTTTTGCTTGGCTATGGCAGGACTGTTGCGCCAGGTGAATCTAACCATACTGTACGCTTGTCAGCAGGGTGAATAATGAAACAGATAAATGCAGAACTGGCCTGTGATAAAAATGCGGCATCGTCCGAATCCTCAGGGTTAATTAATCAACTTCGTCAAATAGATATCGGTGCGGTACCGATCGCGTTGTTTATCACGATTTGCGCGATCGTGGCGATTTCCGCCTACGCCAACTTCCTGCCGAAGAATATGATCGGCGGCCTGGCGGTGATAATGACGCTGGGCTTTGCGCTGGCGCAGTTGGGAAAAAGCATTCCCGTGCTGCGCGATATCGGCGGGCCGGCCATTCTGTGTTTGATGGTGCCGTCGGTGTTGGTCTATTTCAATGTCTTCCAGCCTAACGTCATGGGCACCGTTCATCTACTGATGAAAGACGCCAACCTGCTCTATTTCGTCATCGCCAGTCTGGTGGTCGGCAGCATTCTCGGCATGAACCGTGTGATCCTGATTCAGGGGATGATTCGCATGTTCGTGCCCTTGGTGGTCGGTACGGTGACGGCGGTGATCACCGGGCTGCTGGTGGGCAAGCTGTTCGGTTTTACCTTCTATCACACCTTCTTCTTCATCATCGTGCCGATCATCGGCGGCGGCATCGGCGAGGGGATTTTACCGCTGTCGCTGGCCTATTCGGCGATCCTGGGCTCGACGCCGGACGTCTACGTCGCGCAGCTGGCGCCGGCGGCGGTGCTGGGCAACATCTTCGCCATCGTGACCGCCGGGGTGCTGGCGCGCATCGGCATGCAGCGCAAGGCGCTGAGCGGCGACGGCATGCTGATCCGCTCGGCGCAGGAGAACGCGATGTTCGCCATCAAGGAGCAAAACGGCAACGTCGATTTCCAACTGATGGGCGGCGGGTTGCTGGTGATCTGCGCCTTCTTTATCGTCGGCGGCCTGTTTGAACACATCGTGCATATTCCCGGCCCGGTGCTGATGATCCTGTTCGCGGTGCTGTGCAAATACTGCCGGGTGATCCCGGCCTCGATGGAAACCGGCGCGCACAGTTTCTACAAGTTCGTCTCCACCGCGCTGGTGTGGCCGCTGATGATCGGTCTGGGCATGCTGTACGTGCCGCTGGAAAGCGTGGTGGCGGTGTTCTCGGTCGGTTATGTGGTGGTCTGCGGTTCGGTGGTGCTGTCGATGGGGCTGGTCAGTTTCCTGATTGCGCCTTACCTGAAGATGTTCCCGGTGGAAGCGGCGATCGTCACCTGTTGCCACAGCGGCCTGGGCGGCACCGGTGACGTGGCGATCCTGTCGGCATCGAACCGCATGGGGCTGATGCCGTTCGCCCAAATCGCCACGCGCATCGGCGGCGCTTCCACGGTCATCGGCGCGACGCTGCTGCTCGGTTGGTTAGTCTGAGTCCAGGGTTTCTTATGGATAGCCGGGGTTGGATTGCCCCGGTTTTTTTATGCTTTTTTTCCGCTTATCGTGATAATGCTGATGATTACCTTGAAAATCATTCGTATGGCGCAAATGCATAGTCGTACTTTATCTAAGAAAATTCTGTACTCGGCGAAAATGTGTCTATTCTTTTTTCTTAAGGGATTATCGTTCTCATTCAGAGTGCCGAGGGAAGGCGCCACCGCATTACCGATATCCCCGTATTGATTCAACACCGGGCCGCTGCCGTTCAGGCAATCCGCCAGTTGGGGCATCCCCCCGATTGAATTGACGAATATGGAGATAAGGTTATGTCATCAAGCAATGCTTCCGTTAAGGCCGAAGGCGTATTAGCCCTGCTGGGCGCTTATAAACCCGATGAAGACGACACCATTACCGTGCTTCATCCGTCGAAAACGTTCGCAAACGCCGGCCTGGAGCTGGTGCGCGGCGATCGCAGCTGGCACGACAAGGGCGTGACCGACACGCCGGTCTCCCTGAGCTGCAGCTTCTGGGAAAAGGCGCCGGGCAACATGTCGAGCATGGGCATCAGCGGCTTCAGCAGCTTTAACGCCGAACAGCGCGAGCAGGCCAAGCTGTCGTTGCAGTCGTGGTCCGACGTGGCTAACATCACCTTTACCGAAACCGGCGACACCGCCGCCGCCAACATCAAATTCGGCCTATTCGACTACAGCTCGCGCGGCTCCTATGCCTTTGCGTATAACCCGGATACCTCGCCTTCGGTTGCCGGGCAAACCTGGTATAACGCCAAGAACCACACCTTCGTCAACAACCAGATCCATGAGAACGAGTACGGTCGCCAGACCTTCACTCATGAAATCGGCCATGCGCTGGGGCTGCAGCATCCGGGCGACTATAACGCCGCGCCGGGCGTCAGCATCACCTACGGCAAGGACGCGACCTATTTCGAGGACAGCCGCGCCCACAGCGTGATGAGCTATTTCAGCGAAAGCAACACCGGGCAGGACTTTAAAGGCGCGTACTCATCCGGACCATTGCTCAACGACATCACGGCGATCCAGCATTTCTACGGCGCCAACATGAACACCCGCACCGGCGATACGATCTACGGCTTCAATTCCAATACCGATCGCGACTTCCTCACCGCCACCGGCGCGCAGGACAAGATTGTTTTCACTGCCTGGGATGCCGGCGGTAACGACACCTTCGACTTCTCCGGCTTCGGCCAGAATCAGCGCATCAACCTGAATGAAAAAGCGTTCTCGGACGCTGGCGGCCTGAAAGGCAACGTGTCCATCGCCGCAGGCGTGACGATTGAAAATGCCATCGGCGGATCGGGCAACGATGTGCTGGTGGGCAACGCCGCCGACAACGTGCTCAACGGCGGCGCGGGCGATGATGTGCTGTATGGCGGCAAAGGGGCGGATCAGCTGTGGGGCGGCGCCGGCAAGGACACCTTCGTCTATTTCGCGGCGGATGAATCGACGGCGGCGGCACCGGATTGGATCCGCGACTTCGTGCGCGGTGAAGACAAGATCGATCTGACGCTGTTCAATACCGGCAGCGCCGACGGCATTCGCTTTGTCGATCAGTTCAGCGGCAAGGTGGGGGAAGCGATGCTGAGCTATGACGCGCAAAATCACGTCAGCGACGTGGCGATCAACCTGGGCGGCGCCTTTGACGGCAGCGATTTCCTGGTGAAAGTGGTGGGGCAGCCGCTGGATGCGGGTGATTTCGTGTTGGCGTAATGCAGGCAACAAAAATAGGGCGTTTTGGGCAAAAACCCGACAATTCCTATTAATTCCGTCATATTAGCGTGACATAGTAGCGCGCAGAAGGCCGGGCTTGCATACCTCGGGCTTCTGTCGGATCGCCAACCTTTTCGGTTGGCGATTCATTTTCCGCCTTTCAGCATGTTGATGGCGGCGCCGAGCAGGATGCGCCGTTCGATATCGTTGCTGTCCGCCAGCTGCCGCGCCAGATGTTTTTCCAGCGTTTCCACCGACAGCGCTTCGCCGCGATGGCGCAGCTGCATCACGCCGTCGCCGATCAGGCGTGCGACCTCATCCCATACGGGTTTAATCTCCTGTTCCGAGAACGTCATGGCCTACCTCGGTTGGTTGATTTTTGCCCAATGTAGCAGCTGAACTGCGGCTTCGCTACCGGCTGCCTAAAACAGGAAGCATAAAAAACAAGCCATCAGTATTTCTTCTGGTTTTTACGCTCAATACTTGCGGTGTCGAAAAGCAGGAGAAAACATCATGAACTGGGTCGAAACCTTGGCGGAGTACTACCGCCTGAGCCGCACGGGTGAAACGCAGCATTGGCTGTGTCGCCGCTGGTTGCCGCAGGGAGAGGCGCGCTTGGCCTATTTGCGGGAGTTGCTGGAGCCGACCGCGCCGCGGCGGCGGTGAGCAGGGCACCGGCGTTTGGCCGGCGTCGTTTCGCGTGATTAACCGAAAGCGATCGCCGCCCAACGCAACAGCAGCAACGCCAGGCAGATCAGCAGCAGCACCACCACCATTTTACTGAGCTTGGCGCCCATGCGTTTTGTTGCCACGTTGCTTCCCCTTTAGCTGAAATACCATCCACCGGCGAGGATGATGAGGAAAAGCGTCACTAACGCGACGCCGTTGAGTAAATCGCTGAAGGTATCGTCAGCATCGATGTCATTTTGCCGCATGTTGCCGCCTGGCGGTCGCCATTGGGTGAATAATGTTCACAGTATGCGCCCGACAGCGCGGCAGGCACAGCGAAGAACGGTAAAAACGCGTAAAGGCGGCGGTGGCGGAACGCGCAGTCGCGCTTGCGACGGATGCAGACGGCCGGCAATACGTTGTACTATCCTGTCTGCATTGATGCATTTTTCCTAAAGGTATAATCATGGCGACGGCAATTCCACAGAAATACGAGCACCTTGAGCGCTGGGCGTTCGGCGATACCGAGCAGCAGGCCGATGAAGTGGTGCAATTGATCCTCAATGGCACCAAAACGGCCACCTGTTCCAACCTCGACGGCGAGGGGATCCCGCAGGCCGGCGATCGGTTCCTGGTGGTGGACGGCAAGGGTGAGCCGGTCTGCGCGGTCGAGCTGACCGCGGTGGAAATGAAAACTTACGATCAGGTCGATGAAGCGCACGCCTTTGCCGAAGGCGAGGGCGATCGCTCGCTGGCGCACTGGCGCAAAGAGCTGCAGCGCTTCTTTGAAGAGTACGATCTGTTCTCGCCGGACATGACGCTGGTGCTGATGAATTTCAAAGTCGTCGACAAATTCTAATCTTATGCGCGCCGTTCCCTACGAGTGCCAGTGGGCCAGCCCGGAACTGGCCGCCGATCTGATCGCCGGCCGCGCGACGCTGGCGCAAGACGAAAATTGGGCGCGCAGCGGCGCCCGCGATCGAGCGGAGTACGTCGAGTGGGCCAATCACGTGTGCGGCATGGCCTGTCTGAAAATGGTGCTGGGCCACCGCGACGGTGAAGCGCCGCCGCTGCTGGAGCTGGCGCGGCGCAGCCTGCCTTACGGCGCCTATGTGCGCGAAGGGGAGCGGATAAAGGGGCTGATTTACGCGCCGTTCGTCGAGTTCGTACGCGAGCAGTTCGCGCTGCAAGCGGTGGTGAAGGTGGGGCTGGAGGCCGCTGACGTGCCGGCGCTGCTTCAAGAATGCCGCTACTTTATCGCCTCGGTGCATCCCTCCATTCGCCGGCCGGAGAGCATACCGCCGCAGCGGGGCGGGCATCTGGTGCTGATCACCGCCGCCGATGCGCAAAGCGTGACCTTCCACAATCCTTCGGGCGACAGCCCGGCGACGCGCGAGCGGGTGCACCTGCCGCTCAGCCGCTTCGCCCCTTTCTTTGCCGGCCGCGGCATCGCCATCGCATAAAAAAACGCGCTGTTTCCGATGAAAACAGCGCGTCGTCAGCAGTTCTGATGCATTTTCATGCCAGCCGCATCACCCAGGCGTCCGCCTGCCGATCGTAGTGCTGCTTGTACAGCAGTGACTGTTTGCCGTCGAGGATCGCCGGAATGCTGGTGTGTTCATCCCAGCCGTCCAGCTGCATGCACAGATCCGGATCGGACTTGCAGGGAATGCTCAGGGTGCCGGCGCGGTCGGCGCCGGCGTGAAGATGCGCGTCATCGACCTCGAAGCTGCCAATTTTTACGACGGTTTTGCTCATGGGAACTCCTTGCTCAATGGTGTGGTAGGAGGTTAGACCAGTGCGGCCATCGGTAACAGCATAGCCAAGTGAGCAAAAAATGCCACATAAAAATTACATTTTGGAAACAATTTCCACGGCGGCAAAGCACCGCGCCTAGTATTCCACCACAAAACTGAGATTGTCTTGATAGCTGCCGACCGCCACTTCCGTCTGCGCCGCATTGACCGCCGCCTTATACGGGATGCTTTGCGCCAGCCCGGTGCCGGCGCCGCTCTGTTTGTTGGTGCTATCCCAAACGGTCGTCGTATTGGGCAAGTAAATCTGATACTGCATGAAATTGCTGGTGCCGCTTTTCATACGCCGCCAACCGGAGACCGGGTTATTGCCGTTGGTGAAATAGGTGTTGTATCCCTCGGTTTTGGTGCAGGTCAGGGTGATGCTCTGATTGACAGGATTGAACTGCCCGACCAATGCCATGCTGCCGAAGTTGACGTTGGGCGCGGTGCCGATCAGGCAGTCTTTGGTGATGGCGACGCTGACGCTGACCGTGCTGGCCTTGTTGACGCCGTCCCACCAGATGCACAGGCCGAGCACGCCGAGGCCGCAGATATGGTAGTTCCAGATCAGGTTGATGGTGTCGGTATAGGTGCCCGAACGCACGTTGGCGCCGGCGGTGGTTTTGATATACAGCGGAAAGTTGACGTTGGAGGAGATCAGGATCAGCGACAATAGATTCAGTGAACTGTAGTCAATGGTCTGCCCGATGCTGTAGGGATATTGATAGTTGGCGTCGGGATAGATCAGGTAGGCGATTTTATCGCCGGAACCGTCGGTGTTGGCGACCGCCATGCCGTTGGTGGTCGACGCAACCTTGACCGTGACGGTGTTCTGCGACAGCAGCGATAGCCCGAGGCCGGTGCAGTTGAGGCCGGCGGTGCCCTGGGCGTTGATCTGCCCGTTGTAGACCACGAAAGAGCTGCTTCCCGGTAAGGTGACGGTGCCGTTGGTGGTGGCGCAGTCGGCGAATGCGCGCTGACAGAACAGCAGCGAGAGGGTTAACAATAAGAAGGCTTTCAATCCCCGAAACATAGTGACTCTCCGTCGTTGAATTAGCGGCAGACAACCGGGCCGACGCGCTGGATGCCCTGAGGCTTCGCCAGGCTGAATTCCGCCTGACACGGCGGGCCGCCGTCGGCCGGGATCACGCTCAGCCGATTGTGTTGTTGCACCGGGTCGATATAGGTCATGCCATCCCAACCGACATAGCTTTGCTGATTGCCGCCAACCACCGCCACCTGGCTGCCGTTGGCCAACGGTTTGCCTTGCTCGTCAACCAGTTCGACGTCGGCGGCGGAGATGGGTTGGATGGGGAACTCAACCAGAAAACCGCTGTGATCGCGAATGGCGACGGTTTTCTCCACCGTCGGCAGCGCGACGTCGGCGGGCAGGTTGAGCGGATCAATCTGGAATTTCGCATGGTAGTAAGAGGTGACGGTCGGCACCAGTAAATAGCCATGGGCGTCGGTCTTGCCGATCGGCTGGTTCTCATAGCTCACCGGAATGTCGGCGTATCCTTGCGTGGACACCAGCGCAAAGGCATCGTTGATGGTGTTGGTGGCGTACACGCCGCCGTTCATCGCCACCAGCGAACCGCTGATTTCTCCCCAGTGGTTGGTTTCATCGCGGGTGCCGTATACGCCCGCTCGGGCTTCGAGTCTGCGGGTGCGCCAGGTCAGATCGGCCTGGCGGTAATCGCCGCCGCTCGGGTTATTGGCGTAGGCCAGATTCCAGCCGAAACCGCCATCGGTCGGCGCGGCGCGGCTGTAGCTGACGCGTTCGCTCCAGCGGTTGTTGTTGTCGCGCGCGGCGCTGAAGCTGGCTGTGCCCCAGCTGTCGAACGGAATGGAGAGCTGCAGTTGGGCGCTGTAACCGCTGCTGCCGATTTCCCGGTTCAGCGAGGCGTACAGGCTGCTGTTGCGCCAAAGCGACACGCTGTAGGACAGGTTCACCAGGCGGGTTCGCTGAGCGATGGCGTCGCGGACGTCAAAATAACCGGCGCCGAGGCTGCCGAGCCGGCCCAGGCTGACGCTGCCGGTCAACTGATCGGTGCGGCGGCTCAGGCGGTAGTCGCTTTTATACACGGAAATGTCGCCAAAATCGGCGCTGCGCAGGATGCGTTGGGCGTTGAGGCTGAAACGTTGGTTGCTGTAGGTGTAACCAAAGCTGCTCTGATCGCCGTGGTTGCCGGTGTAGCGATAGACGGGCTGGGGATCCGGCTGTTGCAACGGCCTGCCGGTCAGCGGATCGTAATAGGTGGGGGATTGTATCGCCCGTCCGCCGTTAAACGCTTCATCGCCGGCCTGGCTGACGCTGTAGGACGCGTTGAGAACCCCCCATTGCCCGACGCGAAGGTCGGCGCCGGCGCCGCCAACCGCCAACTCGGCTGCGCCTTCGGCGCGTCCTTCCAGGGTTAACCAATCAGTGACGCCGTAACGTAAGCTGGCGCTGCCGACCCATTGCCCGTAATCGGCAGAATTCAACCCGTA
The DNA here is from genome assembly GCF_052169175.1 of Serratia sp. CY31944. Classification (NCBI taxonomy): domain Bacteria; kingdom Pseudomonadati; phylum Pseudomonadota; class Gammaproteobacteria; order Enterobacterales; family Yersiniaceae; genus Serratia; species Serratia sp. CY31944. The sequence continues at coordinate 137,898 of NZ_JBJNLG010000009.1, read as the reverse complement.
GTTGCGCCGCAGCAAACCGGTGGAAATGCTGAAATCGCTCATGCCGGTCTGCAGCAGGTTGCTGGCCACGTAGAACGGCACCGTGGTGCTGACCTGGCGGCCGAGGGCGTCGGTGGTGACGACGGTGGCCTGACCCGCGCCGTTAATGTAGGGCACGCTGTTGAGGGTGAACGGCCCGGGATTGATGTTGGTGGTGCTGTTTTTATAGCTGTTGATGTATAAATCGACGCTGCTGGGCAATGCCGCCTGGCCGGAAAACTGCGGCAGCGGGTAGGTGATAAGATCCGGGCGCACCGCGAAATTGCGCGCCAATTGCAAGCCGCCGATGCGCACGGCGCTGCTCCAGGGGAGCGAGCCGGTGGTAAGGTCACCGGCGATCACACTCAGCATCCGCTGGTCGTCGTTGAAACGCCAGTAGCTGTCGTATCGAATATAGCGCCCGCCATCGTCGTTCGGGCCGCCGTTAAACCCGCTGCGGTAGATGCCGGTGTTGGCGATGACGCCGAACCCGTCGAACAGCCGCTGTTCGCTCCACGCCGACAGGTAGCCCGGCCGGCCATTGCCGTTGCTTTGGCTGGCATAGATATCGTAGTTGAACAGCAAACCCAGGCTGCTTTGCGCCGGCAAGCGCTGCAACGGTGAATGGGCGCCGATGGTTTGCTGCGGCAACCAGTCGTTGGGCACGTTGATCAGCAACTGCTGGCTCTCGCCGCTGTAGCTGACATCCACCTTCTCCAGCCGATCGACGGCGATCTCTTTCGCCTGCTTATCCGCTACCGGCAGCCCGGCGTCGAGCAGTTGCTGGGGCGTCATGTAGTAATGGCCGCCGCGGTAGTTGACCGGCACGACGTTGCCGGTTTGGCGCCCGTTGACGACCGGCTCCAGATACAGCATGGTGTCCGGCATGCTGACGGCGCTGGGCGGCGGCGGCAGATCGTCGCCGAGCGCAAACGGCAGCCAGCCGCCGGCCGCCATGCTCAGCATGACAAACGCCAGCGGCTTAAGGCTGAAACGCCGCGTCGATAGCCTCCCTGTCGGCTGCACCTGGGCCTCAATAAGACGGAATGGCTACGGGCTGTTTGTTGTCATTGACCGTGGCCATCAGTTTGCCGCTGCTGAAACCGCCGGCGGGCGGCAAGGCGAAGCGCATTTGCGAACCGGGCAGCACGTATCCCATCAGACCGGGATTCAGGCTGCGGCCTTGCAGCGTCACTTTCGACATGCGGGCATGCACTGCGCCTTGATTTCGCACCTCCAGCCAGCGTTCGCTGCTTTGCTGCTGTAGACGATAGCTGAGCTGAGGTTGGCTGGCGGTCGCGTAATCGCGCGGTTTTTCGCTGTCCTGTTTGGTCCAAATGCCCTTGCCGCTGACGAACAGCGGCACCGAGTAGCGCATCTGGAATTTCAGCCCCATCTCCGCACCGCCGGGAGCGGCGCCCGACGACTGTTCTTTCACCGGCACTTCATCGACCAAAATGCGGTAGGCGCGCTCCTGTCCCGCCGCCGGGGCCGACTGTTTGATCAGGCGTATCAGCTGGCGTTTGCCTGGCGCGATCGACGCCACCGGCGGGCTGGCGATCACGTCGCTTTGGTTGCTGTAATCGTCTTTGCCGGCGGTTTGCCGCCAACCCAACACGCGAATTTGCATATAGACCGGTTTGCTGTCGCGATTTTCCAGCCACAGCGCGGTGGCCTGTTGTTGATCTTCAATCACCGGATCGATTGGCCAAATGAGAATGGAGGCCGCGGCCAGGGCGTGCTGCTGGCTTGCCAGGAGCAGGGCTGCCGTTAACGGCAGGCGGAAAGGTATGCGCATAACTCATCCTTATTGCAAAAAAACTTAATAAGTGACCGTCAACAAGACCGTATCGCTGTAAACGCCACTGGTGGGCAGGGTACTGGTCGAAAACAGACGGGCGTAAACCTTGATTTCTTGCGTGCTGCCGGTGGCGGCGACGGTCTGCGCCGCGCCGCCGTTGGCGCCATCCCCCCAAAGGGTGGCGTAGTTGCTGTCTTGATAAAGTTGATACAGCAGCGTTTCCGACGTGGCGGCGTTTTGTAATTTTCTGCCGCCGGCGATGGATCCGGTCACATGATTGCCGACGCCGAGGGCCAGCGTAACGCTCAGCCCCGGGTTGCAGCGAAACAGCACCGAACCGGCGCCGCTGCTGGAGACGACGCTGACCGCGTTGCTCAGCGAGGACAGTTGGCCGAAGTTCAGGGTGCCGAAGGTGGTCACGTCACTGACGCCGCTGCCCAATACGCAGCCTTTTACCACGGTTGCATTGACGGTGAACGGCTGGCTTTTGGTCAAGTCGTTGACGCCGGTATCGCTTTGGGCCGGGGAAAGCGGCAGGCAGAACAGCAAACCGCAAATGGAAGCGCGCATCGTCATTACCAATTGATCGTGACCTGTACCGTATCGGTGTAGCTGCCTGTCGGGGGCGTGGACTGCGCCGGAATCATGCCATAGACCGGCAGCCAGTTGTCCGCACCGTTGGCGGTTTGTGACACGCCCGTCAGATTGTCCCAAATGGTGCTGTGGGCGGCGTTGGTGTACAGGTTGTAATTCACCCGTTGGCCGGCCGCGCTTTGCAGGTAGCGGGCCGCGGTATTGCCGCTTTGCCCGCCGCCAAGCAGAACGCTGTAGCTGGTGCCGTTGGTGCATTTCACCCGAATGGCGCCGGCGTTTTGCTGCCCGGCGACGCTGGTGGCGGTGCTGAGAAAATACAGCGTGCCGAAATTCAGCGTGCCGAAGCTGACGTTGCCGCCTGAGCTGCTGCCGGCTTCACAGGCGCTGAGCAAGGTCGCGCTGACGCCGAGGGTCGCCGTTTTACTGTCGGCCTGCGCCAACAGGCTGCACGCCCATAATCCGCCGCAGCAAAGCGCGAGCCGCACCGTTACCAGGTGACCGTCATCGTGACGGTGTCGTTATAGGTGTCCGCCGCTGGGGTAGAACCGGCCGCCGGCACGCGGCCATACACGATCAGCGGAACGGCGGCGCCGGTGCCGGTGCCGGTCAGCGCGTTGGCGCCGCTGCCCCAGGCGGTGGTGCGCGCGGCATCCTGGTAAAGGTTATAGCTGATGAATGCGCCTGCGGTGCTGGCCATGCGGCGTTGGGTGCCTGAAGTGACGTGGAGCCCGTTGTCCAGCGCCACCGTGTAGTCTGTGCCGGTGGTGCAGGTCAATGACAGCGTACCGGCGCCCCCTGCGCCGGTGGCGCTGGCGTCGATAATGTTGGCCAGTGAAGAGTAAGTGCCGAAGCTGATGGAGCCGAAGTCGTTGACGGAACCGCTGCTGTTGCCGCCCCCCACGACGCAACCGGCGCCGATGGTCAGCGTCACGCCTAACGTGCCTTGAATGGTGCCTGCTGCGTTAGCCGCGCCGTTGGCGCACAGCAGGGTTGCTACCGAGGTCAATGCCATCAGAGTTTTTTTCATCTTATATTCCTTGCCGTATGAGAGAAAGCCCGCAAAGACGCCACCCAGAGGTGGGTTGAACGTATTCATTTAGCTGCACTTTAATTAATAGAATAAGAATCGGGAATTGTCTTGATGAAAGCGAGAAACTTTTTATTTCCATCCCCCGGCTGACGGGGCTTGCAGGTGAGGTATACCGATAAATTGAAATGATTAGAATAATAACGAACGGTGATGGGAATATTATTAGCGTTATTTTATCGCCGGGGCGTTTTATTCCCCGGCGCGGTATCGTTTACAGGTGAAAATCCAGCGCGCCGTCGCGCACCAGCTCGCGCGGCAAGTTGTTCTTGATACGGCTGCCGATGCGCTTGGCGATGCCCAGCGGCTGCCCCTGGTAGGTGACGATGCATTCATCGCCCGCCGGCGGCAGTTCCGGGTAGAGATCGCGGCCGTGATACCACTCCTGCGCCAGCGTGGCGTCCAGCTCGAAATGCGCTTTGCCGCCGGTGCCGGCCAGCGCGATCGCCGCCTCGTGCTGCCAGCGGAAACCTTTAGGGAAACGCTCCGCCAGTTTGAGGCCGATGCGCGAGAAGCGCACCTTGCCGAACAGCGGTTCCAGCTCGGCCGGGAACAGCCAGATCTCTTTGTCGCGTTCCCATAGCCGGCCGTCATCGCCCCAGGTTAAGCCGGATGCGGCGGCGGCTTGGGCGACCAGCGCCGCCTCTTTGCCGGACAGCGGGCTGAACGGGAATTTACCGACTTTGTAGGTCGGCTTCGCCAACGGCGCTACGGCGCGCCGTTTGCGCAGGCGGGCGACGAAAAAGCCTTCGCTGTCGTAAATCTGCGGGAAGACGTGCAGGAAACCTTCGGCGGTCAGCGCCTTGTCGGCGCCGGGGAACAGCTCGCCCAGCGGCTCGATGCTGACCGCGTCGCCGTAGGTGTCCAGCAGCCAGCGCACCACCTGCTGATTTTCCTGCGCATTGAGGGTGCAGGTGGAGTAAACCATCACGCCGCCCGGCGCCAGCGCATGAAACGCGCTGTCGATCAGCTCGCGCTGGGTGGCGGCGATCTCGGCCACGCTTTCCGGCGACCAGTTGCTCATGGCGTCCGGATCCTTGCGCACCACGCCTTCGCCGGAGCAGGGGGCGTCGAGCAGAATGGCGTCGAAGCTCTCGGGCAGCGCGGCGCCGAACACCCGGCCGTCGAAGTGGGTCAGCGCGGTGTTCTTCACGCCGCAGCGGCTGATATTGGCGTGCAGCACTTTCACCCGGCTGGCGGAGTATTCGTTGGCGACGATGCCGCCCTGATTGCCCATCAGCGCGGCGATCTGGGTGGTTTTGGATCCCGGCGCCGCCGCCACGTCCAACACCCGAGTCGGCGCCGCGCCGCCCGCGAACAGCGCGCTGACCGGCAGCATCGAACTGGCTTCCTGAATGTAGAACAGGCCGCTCAGGTGTTCGGCGGCGCTGCCCAGGCGCAGCTCTTCATCGTCGCGCTCGATCCAGAACCCTTCCGCGCACCAGGGAATGGGCTCCAGTCGCCAGTCGTAATCCTGCACCAGCGCCAGGAAGTCGGCGACGCTGATTTTCAGCGTATTGACGCGCAGGCTGCGGCGCAGCGGGCGCTGGCAAGCGGCGATAAAATCGTCCATCGCCAGCTCGGTGGGCATGATGGCGCGGGTGGCGTCAAGGAAAGCGGGGGGCAGAAAAACGGCGGTGGATTTGGCCACGGGCGAACTCTCAGGGTGCAATAAAGATAAGGGCGAGAGTTTATCACAAAGCGGAAAAAAACAGGGCCCGGCGATGCCAGGCCCTGAGGAAAATGCGAAATTTAATCGCGCGGAATGGCGGTACCCCAGGTTTTCCAGTCCTTAGGCTCTTCCGGATTCAGCAGGAAGTGTTTGTTCGGCGTGGCTTTCGGCGCCAGCGGAATGGTCGGCGGCGTGGCGAAGGCGATACCGCCGCGGATGAACTGCTGAAAGGTGCCGCTCTTGATCACGCCGCCGGTCAGGCCGAACTGCAGGTTGTAACCCGAAGCCAGCCAGAACACGCTGTTGTTGCGCACCAGATGCTGATATTTCTTACTGATGCGCAGCGCGACGTGCACCCGATCGGACATGGCGCCAAGGTAGAAGCCGGTGATGGTACCGACCTCTACACCGCGGAACAGCACCGGCGTGCCGATCTGCAGCGAGCCGGTTTCGGCGGCGTCGAGCACTACGCTCAAGCCGTCGAGATAGCGCGAGTCGGTGATGCTGGCCTGCTGCAGCTCGAAGGTGCGCAGCTCGCGGCCGCGCCCCGGCTCCACGTTGATATAAGGCTGGAGCAGGGTATCGAGATTGCTGACGCCGGCGGCGGAGATCTCCGGCGAAACGATCGAGAAGCGGCTGCCCAGGCGCGCGAAAGTGTGCACATATTCCGGATACAGCACCGCTTTGGCCAACACTTCGTTGCGCTCCGGCGCCAGCTGCAGCGACTCTACCTGGCCGACGTCGATACCGAGGTAGCGCAGCGGCATACCCGCCGACAGCTTGCTGGCGTCGTAGGTTCGCAGCATGATTTGGCTGCCCACCGCGCGGGCGGCGGTTTCGCTGGCGTACAGCACGCGGTTGGCGCCCTTGTTGAGCGTCACTCCCTGCAGGTTGTCGAAGCTGATGGCGCCTTTCAGCGCGCGGTTAAGCGGCGAAGCCTGCACCGTCAGCCCGCTGCCGTTGAGCTGCACCTTGGCGCCGCCTTCGGCCCAAAAGATGCTTTCGCGGGTCAGCAGCTTGCGGTATTCCGGGCTGATGTAGACGTCCACCTCAAACTCGTTGGCCTTCGGCCGAACGTTGACGATCTCGCCCACCTGGAATTTGCGGTACAGCACCACCGAACCGGCCTGCACGTCCGGCAGGCTGGTGGCGCTGAGGGTCAGGGTGGTGGAAGGGGCGTTGCCGACGATGCCTTCCTCGGCTTTTTCGCTGTTGGCGTACAGCGGGTATTGGCCGCCCGGTTCCCCCTTGCTGCCGGGAATAATGCGCACGCCGCCGTCCACCCATTCTTGGGCGCTGGCGCCGAGCACTTCCATACCGTCGATGCCCAGCTTGACGTCGAGCCGGCTGTTGACCACGAATTTACTGTCTTTGTGCAGCAGGCCGCGATACTGCGCGTCGATGGCGGCGGTGAACACCACGCCGCCGGCGGTCAGGGTGCGGCTCAGGATCTGGCCGACTTTCACGCCGTGCACCACCAGCGGTTGCCCGACGTCGATGCCGTAGCTTTGCGGCGCATTCAGCGTGACGGTCAGCACGCCAGGCTGCTGCAACAGCGTTTCACTGCTGTCCAGCACGTTGAAGCGCTGCTGCGGCTCACCTTCGCCCGGCACCAGCTCCAGCGTGGTGCCGGTCAGCAGTTGGCTGAGCTTGGCGTCGTTGAGGCTGATGCGCGGGCTGCGCATCACGATGCGGGTGCCGCTGCGCATCAGATCGACCACCGAAGGATCGATGGTCAGTTCACCGACCACTTTGCTGTCCTGTTGCAACGTCAGCTTGGTCAGGGTGCCGACCTGCAGCCCCTGGTACATCAGCGGCGTGCGGTTTTCACTCAGGCTGTTGCCGCTCGGCAGATCCAGCAGGATATTGACGCCGCGCTGGCTGTGGGCCAGATCCGGATACAGGGTATAGCTCTGATCGCCCTTGGCCTGCTGGCCATCGGCCGGCGAATCGAAGGCGATGGCGCCGTTGACCAGCGCCGCCAGGCTCTCCATTTGCACCGTCGCGCCGGACAGGCTGAAATCGCCCTTGAAACCGGAGACATTCCAGAAGCGGCTGTTGCTCTTCACCAGGTTGGCGAAACGGCGGTCGATCAGTACGTCGATGGTCACGCCCTTGTTGCCTTCGCTGATAGTGTAGTCATACACCTTGCCGACCGGGATTTTACGGTAGTAGACCAGCGAGCCGCTGTTGAGCGAGCCGAGATCGTCGGCGTGCAGGTGGATCATCAGCTCGCCGGTGTTCAGGCGGTATTTCGGCTGGGTATCGAGCGCGGTGAAGTGGGTTTGCTCCTTGCCGCTGCCGGGCATCATGCCGATATAGTTGCCGCCGACCAGCGCATCGAGCCCGGAGACCCCGGCCAGCGAGGCTTTGGGCGTCACCAGCCAGAACTGGGTGCCTTCGCGCAGCGAGTCTTCCAGATCGCTTTTGATGCTGGCCTCCACCACGATGCTGCGCAAATCTTTGCTCAGGCTGATTTTCTGCACCGTGCCGACCTCTACGCCCTGATAGCGCACCGGCGTGCGGCCGGCGACGATGCCCGCCGCCGATTGGAAATCGATGGTGACGGTGGTGCCGCGCTCCTGGACATTGTTATAGACCAGCCACCCGGCGATCAGCAGGGCGATGAACGGCAGTAACCAGAACGGTGAAATGCGGCGCTTGTTCTTGACCCGCGCTTCAGTCGGTGTAGTCGGCGTTTCCTGTTGCATGTGCATCCCAAATCAATCGGCTATCCAGCCACTCAACGGCAAGAATAGTCAAAATGACCGCCGAGCCAAAGTAAAACGCGGCCGGTCCCATAGTAAAAGATAACAGCTGGTCGCGGTTTACCAGCGACATCATCAAGGCGATAACGAACAGATCGAGCATCGACCAGCGGCCGATCCAGGCGACCAGACGCAGCAGACGAATGCGCGTCTTCAGGCTGTGCGAGGTTTTGAAGTGAATGCTGAACAACAGCGTGATCAGCACGATCACTTTGGTAAAGGGCACCAGCACGCTGGCGATGAACACAATGGCGGCGATCGGCACGTTGCCGGAGGTGGCCAGCGAGACCACGCCGGAGAATATGGTGTCTTCGAGGCGCACGCCGTTGGCGTAAATGATGGAAATCGGCAGCAGGTTGGCCGGTATCAACAGGATCATCGCCGCGATCAGCGCCGCCCAGGTTTTCTGCAGGCTGTAAGGCTGGCGGTGGCACATCGGCACGTGGCAGCGCGAACAGCGGCCGCGCGCGTCGGGGTAGCCGGTATAGTGGCAGGACAGGCAAATGTGCAGCGCCGCCGGCGGGCCTTTCGGCTGTTCCTGCGGATAGTAACGCTCCCACAGCTGCTCCAGGTTGGCGTGGATCAGCGTCAGGATGCTGAGCAGGGTGAGCGACAGGTAGGCGATCAGCGCGCTGCCCGCCTGGATGTCGGCGTAATCCTGCACCTTGATCGCCGCCACCGCCATGCCGATCAGATAGATGTCCAGCATCACCCACTCTTTCAGCCGCTCCAGCATCAGCAGCACCGGCCGCAGGTTCATGCCGAGCGCGTGGCCGAAGCGCAGGTACAGCAACGACAGCGCCAGCGTCAGCGGGGCGCCGATGGTGCAGAACGCCACCATGCTGGCGGTAAGCGGGTCGCCCTGACGGCTCATCTGCCAGATGCCTTCCAGCAAACTGGCGTCGATGCGCGTGCCGAGCAGGCGGATGCTGATCAGCGGTTCGGTGAAGGCGAACGGCATCAGCAGCAGCATGGCGATCGCCATGGCGGTCAGGCGCGTCATCGACCAGTCGCGGCCGTTCACCACCTTGGCGTTGCAGCGCGGGCAATAGGCGGCCTGGTTGCCGCTGAGCGGCGGCAGCACGAACAGCAGATCGCACTCGCAGCAGCGCTGGTGGCGCGCTTTGGAAAGGGGGGCGGTGATCGCGTGTATTTTCATCTTTGACAAGTCGCTGCCCTTGAGCCCGCCGGAACTGTCAGCGTAGCTGAAAAATAAACCGGCCGCGTCACTGGCGATCGGGCGCCGGACGGTAAAACGAGGTAAACCGGGATTCTGAGCGGCAAACATACCCCGAGCGACAGGGTTTTGTGAAGCAACAGATGATTAACCTTGTGGCTATACGCATTTAATGCTTATTTTATAGGGCCTAAGCTTTGGGCTTCTGGCCATCTTCACTGTTTCAATGGTTATCACATGACAAAAGAACAATTCTACGCGGAATTAAAACGTGACCTGAGCGCGTTGCTCGGCGGGGAAACCAACTTTATCGCGGCGTTGTCCAACGCCAGCGCGTTGCTCAACGAGCGTCTGGATGACGTGAACTGGGTCGGTTTCTATCTGATGGATGGCGGCCAGCTGGTGCTGGGGCCGTTCCAGGGCAAGATCGCCTGCGTGCGTATTCCGGTGGGCAAGGGCGTGTGCGGCACGGCGGTGGCGGAAAATCGCGTGCAGCGCGTCGGCGACGTGCATGCGTTCCCGGGCCATATCGCCTGCGATGCGGCCAGCAACGCGGAAATCGTGCTGCCGCTGGCGGTTGGCGGCCGAGCGATCGGCGTTTTGGATATCGACAGCACGGTTTATCAACGCTTCGACGAACAGGACGAAGCGGGCTTGAAAGCAGTGGTGGCGGGGCTTTGTGAGCAACTGGAACAGTGCGACAGTGCGAAATATGTGACTGTGGCGGCAAGTTGATCGACGGTTAACGTGGCAATTACCGATGGCGTCATTATAATGACGCCTGTTCATGCCTGTGGCTTGTTGGCAATACCGTTGTAATCAGGAAATTTCATGGAAAATCAACCTAAGTTGAACTCTAGTAAAGAAGTCATTGCTTTTCTTGCCGAGCGTTTTCCGCTCTGCTTTAGCGCCGAAGGCGAAGCTCGTCCGCTGAAAATCGGTATTTTTCAGGATTTGGTAGAGCGCGTGCAGGGGGAAGAGAATCTCAGCAAAACGCAATTGCGTTCTGCCCTGCGCCTGTACACCTCAAGCTGGCGTTACCTGTACGGCGTCAAAGTCGGCGCGCAGCGCGTCGATCTGGACGGCAATCCGTGCGGTGAACTGGAGCAGCAGCATGTCGATCATGCTCGCCAGCAGCTTGAAGAAGCCAAAGCGCGCGTTCAGGCACAGCGTGCCGAACAAAACGCCAAAAAACGTGAAGCCGCCGGTGAATCCGCCGATGCCGCGCCACGCCGTCCGCGCCCAGCCGGTAAAAAGCCCGCTGCACGTCGCGAAGGCGGAGCCGCGCCGGAGAACCGCAAGCCGCGCCCACAAACTCGCCCACAGCCAGCTCGTCAACCTCGTGCAGCAAAAGAGGAAAACCAGCCGCGTTATGCGCCAGTCACGGATATCTCTAAACTGCAAATTGGCCAGGAAATCAAAGTCAGAGCAGGCAAGAGCGCGATGGATGCTACCGTACTCGAAATCGCTAAAGATGGCGTACGTGTGCAGCTCTCTTCCGGTCTGGCGATGATTGTGCGCGCAGAACACTTGCAGTTCTGATACGGAGGCCAACCCAGGCATGAACAAATTCGTCAGATTAACAGCGATTGCAGGGCTGCTGTGGGCGGGTGTCAGTTACGGCGCGGAAACAGCCAACATCCGCATCGGCCAACTGCCTCAACTGCAACAGGAACCTCAGCACGCTACGGTGAGTGAGCGCGTCACCTCGCGCTTCACTCGCTCTCATTACCGCCAGTTCGCCCTCGACGCGGAGTTTTCAGGCAAGATCTTCGATCGCTACCTGAACATGCTGGACTACAGCCATAACGTGTTGCTGGCCTCCGACGTGGCGCAGTTCGCCGGCAAACGCAATCAGGTGGGCGAAGAGCTGAAAACCGGCAAGCTGGACACCTTCTACGCGCTGTTCAATCTGGCGCAGAAACGCCGCTTTGAGCGTTACACCTATGCGTTGTCGTTGCTGGACAAGCCGATGAACTTCACCGGCAACGGCACTATCGATCTCGACCGCAGTAAAGCGCCGTGGCCGAAAGACAAGGCCGAGCTGGATAGCCTGTGGGATGCGAAAGTCACCTATGACGAGCTGAACCTCAAGCTGACCGGCAAGACCGACAAAGAAATCCGCGACACGCTGACCAAGCGCTATCAGTTCGCCATCAAGCGCCTGACGCAAAGCAACAGCGAAGACGTCTTCCAGCTGGCGATGAATGCCTTTGCGCATGAAATCGACCCGCACACCAACTATCTGTCTCCGCGCAACACTGAGCAGTTCAACACCGAAATGAGCCTGTCGCTGGAAGGCATCGGCGCGGTGCTGCAGATGGATGACGACTACACCCTGATCAACTCGATGGTGCCGGGCGGCCCGGCGGCGAAGAGCAAGGCGATCACCGTGGGCGATCGCATCGTCGGCGTCGGCCAGGCCGGCAAACCGATGGTGGACGTGATCGGCTGGCGCCTGGACGACGTGGTGTCGTTGATCAAAGGGCCGAAAGGCAGCAAGGTGCGCCTGGAGATCCTGCCGGCCGGCAAGGGCACCAAAACCCGCGTGGTCACCCTGACCCGCGAGCGCATCCGCCTGGAAGACCGCGCGGTGAAAATGACCATCAAGACCGTCGGCAAAGAGAAGGTGGCGGTGTTCGACATCCCCGGCTTCTACGTCGGTCTGACCGATGACGTGAAAGTGCAGCTGCAGAAGATGGCCAAGCAGAACGTCAAGAGCGTGATCATCGATCTGCGCACCAACGGCGGCGGCGCGCTGACCGAAGCGGTGTCGCTGTCCGGCCTGTTCATTCCGAGCGGCCCGGTGGTGCAGGTGCGCGACAACAACGGCAAAGTGCGTGAAGACGCCGACACCGACGGCGTGACCTACTACAAAGGCCCGCTGGTGGTGCTGGTCGATCGCTTCAGCGCCTCCGCCTCCGAGATCTTCGCGGCGGCGATGCAGGATTACGGCCGCGCGCTGATCGTCGGCGAGCCGACCTTCGGTAAAGGCACCGTGCAGCAGTACCGTTCGCTGAACCGCATCTACGATCAGATGCTGCGCCCTGAGTGGCCGGCGCTGGGGTCGGTGCAGTACACCATTCAGAAGTTCTACCGCGTCAACGGCGGCAGCACCCAGCGCAAAGGGGTGACCCCGGACATTCTGATGCCGACCGGCGTCGATCCGGCGGAAACCGGCGAAGCGTTTGAAGACAACGCCATGCCGTGGGACAGCATCAATGCGGCGACCTACAGCAAGACCGGCGATATGGCGCCGTTCGAGCCGGAACTGCTGAAAGATCACCAGCAGCGCATCGCGCAGAATCCGGAGTTCCAGTACATCGCGCAGGATATCGCGCATTACAAGGCGCTGAAGGATAAACGCAACATCGTGTCCCTCAATCTGGCGGTGCGCGAGAAAGAGAACCACGACGACGATGCGACCCGTCTGAAACGCATCAACGAGCGCCTGGAACGCGCTGGCAAGAAGCCGCTGAAATCGCTCGACGATCTGCCGAAGGATTACCAGGAACCGGATCCGTACCTGGATGAAACCGTGCATATCGCGCTGGAGCTGGCTCATCTGGAAAAAGATCGGCCCGCTCAGCAGCCAACGCCGGCCAAATAAGGCCGCGTCCGGCAGGATGAAAAACGCACCCTCGGGTGCGTTTTTTTATGGTGCCGCGAAGGCCTGCTTCCCTGCAGGGGGAATGGGGGCGGGCTTATGCGTCGCCTGACAAATTTATGGCAAAAAACCCTCCGCCTTGCGCAACAATCGTTTACAATTTGCCAAATCCCGGTCGCGCGCCGTTTTTGTAAAGTTTCGTATTTTTAGTAGGTTAATGACGCACGACTCTTGAAACTGTGACGAATGCCCATACGATCTAGGGTATCTTAGACAGCGTTTTGTTAACATTTATGAGGAAGTAAACATTTTATGATGCGTATAGCTCTGTTCCTGCTCACCAACCTGGCGGTGATGTTGGTTTTCGGGCTGGTGCTCAGCCTGACAGGAATCCAATCCAGTAGCGTTCAGGGCCTGATGATCATGGCCGGTCTGTTCGGCTTCGGCGGCGCTTTCGTGTCGTTGCTGATGTCCAAGTGGATGGCGCTGCGCTCCGTCGGCGGGGAAGTGATTGAACAACCGCGTAACGAAACCGAAAACTGGCTGCTGGAAACGGTGCGCCGTCAGTCGCAGCAGGCGGGCATCGCCATGCCGCAGGTTGCTATCTACCACGCGCCGGACATCAACGCCTTCGCCACCGGCGCACGCCGCGACGCCTCGCTGGTCGCCGTCAGCACCGGCCTGCTGCAGAGCATGAGCCGCGACGAAGCGGAAGCGGTCATCGCGCACGAAATCAGCCACGTCGCCAACGGCGATATGGTGACCATGACCCTGATTCAGGGCATCGTGAACACCTTCGTCATCTTCATTTCGCGCCTGATCGCGCAGGTTGCCGCCGGCTTCCTGGGCAACCGCGACGGTGAAGGGGAAGGCAACGGCAACCCGATGATTTACTTCGCGGTGTCGATGGTGCTGGAACTGGTGTTCGGCATCCTGGCAAGCATCATCACCATGTGGTTCTCGCGTCACCGTGAGTTCTACGCCGACGCCGGCTCCGCCAAGCTGGTGGGTCGCGAGAAGATGATCGCCGCCTTGCAGCGCCTGAAAACCAGCTACGAGCCGCAGGAAGCGGGCAGCATGATGGCGTTCTGCATCAACGGCAAATCCAAGTCGTTCAGCGAGCTGTTCATGTCGCACCCGCCGCTCGATAAGCGCATCGAAGCGCTGCGTTCCGGCCAGTACCTGAAGTAATCGGCTGAATGAAAGGAAAAACCCCGGCTCGCCGGGGTTTTTTTATGTCCGCTATTTCACCTCGCGGCTCGGCTGCGCCGCTTGCGCCGTCGATTGGGTGATGCGCAGGCTGCTGACCGCCGCCGCCAGAGTGGCGAATATTCCTGCCAGGAGCAGCGAAGCGTGGGTGCCGGAGGTGGGGAACAGGTTGAACATCAGCGCCACCAGCGCGGCGCCCGAGGTTTGCCCCAGCAGCCGGGCGGTGCCCAGCATGCCGCTGGCGCCGCCGCTGCGGTTGCGCGGCGCGGCGGAGATGATGGTGTGGTTGTTGGGCGACTGGAACAGGCCGAAGCCGGCGCCGCACAGCACCATGCGCCAGATGATGTCCCAATTTGACGGAGCCGCGGGCAGCAGCGCCAGCGAAAACAGCCCGAACGCGAACACCGCCAGCCCAATGCAGCCCAGCAGGCCGGCGTGCACGCGCTCCACCAGCCGGCCGGCGATCGGCGCCATGACGACGATCGCCAGCGGCCAAGGTGTCAGCAGCAGCCCGGTCGCCACCTCGTCGCGGCCCAACGTGCTTTGCAGGAAGAACGGCAGCGATACCATCGCCAGCATCTGCGCGGCGAACGAGCAGATTGAGGTGCCCATCGACAGGGCGAAAATCGGGATGCGCAGCAGGTCGACCGGCAGCAGCGGAAATTCCTGGCGCAGCTGGCGGCGCACGAACACCGCGCCAATCGCCAGCAGCGCGGCGATCTCGCTGAAGATCAGCGTCAGGCTCTGGCCCTGGGCGAAGCCGCTGATGGCAGTGATCAGCAGGCCGAAGGTCAGCGCGTTCAGCACGGCGCTGGTGGGATCGAAACGGCGGTTATCGCTTTTTTGGCCGTTGGCCGGCAGAAACTTCATGCCCAGCAGCAGCGCGACGAGGCCGATCGGCAGGTTGATGGCGAACAGCCACTGCCAGGACGCGACCGACAGGATCGCCGCCGCCACCGTCGGCCCGGCCGCCGAGGAGCAGGCGACGATCAGCGAATTGATGCCCATGCCGCGGCCGAGAAAACGCTGCGGATAGATGATGCGGATCAGCGCGGTGTTGACGCTCATGATGGCGGCGGCGCCAAAGCCTTGCAGCACGCGGGCGATGGTCAGCGTGAGCAGCGAGTCGGACAGGGCGCAGAACAGCGAGGTGATGCTGAACACCAGCAGCCCGGCCTGATAGATGCGGCGATAACCGATCAGATCGCCGAGCGACGCCAGCGACAGCAGAGAGACGGTGATCGCCAGCTGATAGGCGTTAACCACCCAAATGGAGCTGGCCGGGCTGGCGTTGAGATCGCGCGCGATGGTGGGCAGCGCCACGTTGGCTATCGCGCCGTCGAGCACGGATACGGTAATGCCGAGGGCGATGGCGAGGATCGCCCCATAGCGTTGCGGGACGGGGAGGCCGTCGGAACAAGGACGCATGTTGGTCTCAGCGGTATTTATTCAGGGGAGTATTATCATGCTAATCATATTCGCCCGTGATTGCATGCCCCTTGTCCGCTGAATTGTAAGCGGCGGTGAGCGGGCCGGCGGTTATCCATTTGGCTTCAAGTGCTTAGCGTTCAACTGCGTTGCGCGTCGCGATCTGTTCCGATTATACTGAAACCCTTGTTTAAATTTCCTGAAACAGAACCGTTAAGTAGGGTATTCGCCATGGCTAACGCAGATTCAGACAAGCAACCGGATGCCGTCTCATCCGTGATGAAAGTGTTCGGTATTTTGCAGGCGCTCGGCGATGAGCGCGAGATTGGCATTACTGAACTGTCCCAGCGGGTGATGATGTCCAAAAGCACCGTCTACCGTTTTCTGCAGACCATGAAAGCGCTGGGCTACGTTTCGCAGGAAGGGGAGACGGAAAAATATGCGCTGACGCTCAAGCTGTTCGAGCTGGGCGCCAAATCGTTGCAGAACGTCGATCTGATCCGCAGCGCCGACGTGCAGATGCGCGAACTGTCGAACCGCACCCGCGAAACCATCCACCTTGGCGCCCTGGATGAGGACGGTATCGTCTATATCCACAAGATCGACGCGATGTACAACCTGCGCATGTATTCGCGCATCGGTCGCCGCAACCCGCTGCACAGCACTGCCATCGGTAAAGTGCTGCTGGCCTGGCGCGATCGGGATGAGGTGGCGCAGATCCTGTCGCAGATTGAATTTACCCGCAGCACCGAGCATACCCTGACCAGCGCCGCCGAACTGCTGCCGGTGCTGGGGTGGGTGCGTGAGCAGGGATACGGCGAAGATGCCGAAGAGCAGGAAGTGGGGATCCGTTGTATCGCGGTGCCGGTATTCGATCGGTTTGGGGTGGCGATCGCCGGGTTGAGCATCTCTTTCCCGACGCTGCGCTTTTCCGATGCGGCGCGGGAGGAGTATGTGGCGCTGTTGCACGTCGCCGCCCGGCGCATCAGTGAACAGCAGGGCTATCACGACTATCCGTTCTGACCCTTCGCTTCCATGAACAAGGCGCTGCCATGGCAGCGCCTTGCGGCTATTTCACGCCCGGCGTCAGCCGCTGCGAAATCCGTTCCAGCACTAACATCAGCAACAGCGTGGCCGCCACCAGGATCATGGTCAGCGTCGCGCCGTTGGCGATGCTGCCGCGATCGGTCAGGCTGAAGATAGTGACCGGCAGCGTTGCCCAGCTCGGCGGGTAGATCATCATGGTCGCGCCCAGCTCTCCCATCGACAGCGACAGGCTGAGGGCGAAGGCGGAGATCATATAGGGGGCGATCATCGGCAGGGTGACGTGGCGCAGGCGGAACAGCGGGGAAGCGCCCAGGCTGGCGGCGACGTTCTCGTAGTCGCCAGGCAGCCGGGCCAGCCCGGCCATCACGTTGCCGAAGGTGAAGGCGGAAATCAGCACGAAGTGCGCGACGGGCACGATCAGGAAGGTGCCGTTCATCTGCAGCGGCCCCTGGCTGAACGCCACCAGCATCCCGAGACCGATCGACACCGAAGGCACCGCGCTGGGAATGAAGAACAGCGTGCTCAGCAGGCGCTGGCCGCGCCCCTGATGGTGGCGCAGCGCCAACGCCGCCCAGGTGCCGCACAGCAGCGCGAACAGGCTGGCGCTGAAACCGATAGCCAGGCTGGCGACCAGCGCGTCCCAGGAGGCGCCGCCAAAGGCCTGGCGGAAGTGGCTGAGGGTGAAACCGCTCGGCAGCACGCCGTTCCACTGTTCGCTCAGGCTGGACATCAGGATCACCGCCAGCGGCAGGCAGAAGAACAGCGCGAACAGCGTGACCGCCAGCGTGCAGGTCAGGGTGCGGCCGGTGCGAGACCAAATCAACATCGTCAGTTCCTCAGCCCGGCGCGCGCCGCGGCGTAGCGGTAAAGGGAGAACAGCCCGAGCGACAGCGCGATATTCACGACGGCGATCGCGCAGGCGACGGCATAATCCGACTCCAGAATCGCTTTGGAGTAGACCATCATCGGCAGCGTGGTGACACCCTTGGCGCCAATAAACAGCACGATGCCGAACTCATTGGTGGTCAACAGCAGGCACAGGCTGCCGCCGGCCAGCAAGGCCGGCAGCGCGGCGGGCAAAATTACCTGGCGCACCACGCGCCCCGGCCGGGCGCCGAGGATGCTGGCGGCTTCGAGCTGGCTGCGATCGATCTGCGACAGCGCCGCCATCAGCGGACGCATCACCAGCGGCGTAAACACGGTGATTTCCGCCAGGATCACGCCCCAGATGGAGTAAAGAAAGTCCACCGGCGGCAGGGTAAAACCGAAGGTCGCCATCAGCGTACCGTTCAGCAGGCCGGCGGAGCCGTAGATAAAGGTGAAGGCCAAGGTGATCAGGAAGGTCGGCATGGCGATAAAGGTATCGATCACCCAGGCGATCAGCCGGCTGCCGGGGAACGGCGTGAACACCAGCAGCAGCGACAGCAGGGTGCCGAGCACCAGGCAGCCCAGCGTCGCCAGCAGCGCAATCTGCAGCGTATTGAGCAGGGCGCTGACAAAGCGTCGGGATTCGAACACCTGCTGCAGCGCGGCGGCGCTGAACAGCCCCTGATCGTCGGTAAACGCCTGTTTGACGATCAGCGCCAGCGGATAGAAAAACAGCGTCGCCAGCACCAGCAGCGGCAGCAGGATCCATAAACGGCGCGGTGAACGCGGCCGCCGGGCCGGGCGAATAAGCGTAGAGTCGGTCATGTCAGTCCTCGATCAGTACCGCGTCGTCAGGGGCGAAATAGAGCGGCACGCGCTCGCCGATCTGCGGCATCCGGCTCTGATGGGTGGTGACCACGCGCAGCGGGTGGCCTTGCGCGTCGAACTGCAGGTGCGTCAACTCCCCCTGCCAGTGAATATCGCGCAGCGTGCCGACGATGCAGTTGCTGCGCTGGGCATCGGCATTGAGCGCAATATGCTGCGGCCGAATGCACAGCAGTTTGTCGAAGCCGCGTTGTGCGCCGTAGGTGAAACAGCCGATCACTTTTCCGGCGCAGCTGACGGTGGTCATGCCTTGGCCGGCGGTGGTTTCCAGCGCGGTGGCCGGCAGCAGGTTGGCGCGGCCGAGGAACTCGGCGGCGAAGCGGTTTGTGGGATGACGGTACAGCGCGCGGGTCTCGCCGTGGGCGATCAGGTGGCCGTCGCGCATGATGCCAATCTTGTTCGCCAGCGTCAGCGCTTCGCCCTGATCGTGGGTGACGTACAGGATGGTCAGCTCCGGTAGCTCGCGGTGCAGGCGGGCGATCTCTTCCACCATGCTGTGGCGAATCTGCGCGTCCAGCGCCGACAGCGGTTCATCCAGCAGCAAGACTTTGGGGCGCACCGCGATGGCGCGGGCGATCGCCACGCGCTGCTGTTGGCCGCCGGAGAGCTGGCTGGGATAACGCCTGGCGTAGGCGGACATGCCGACGATGGCCAGCGCCTCCTCGACGTGCTCGGCGGTGAGGCCGCGCGGCTTGCCCTGCGCGCGCAGGCCGAACGCCACATTGTCCTCGACGCGCATATGCGGAAACAACGCGTAGTTCTGTACCACCATGCCCAGGCCGCGCTCATAAGGTGGCACGTCGGTGACATCGACGTCACCGATGGCAATACGCCCGGCGGAGGGCTGCACGAAGCCGGCGATCGCCCGCAGCACGGTGGTTTTGCCCGAACCGGAGGGGCCGATCAGCGCCAGCACTTCGCCGGGGGCGATGGTGAGCGTCAGGGGTTTCAGCACCTCGGTGCCGCGGTACGCCACGCTGACGCGGTCGAGCTGAATGCCCGACGGCCCGGCGATGTCCTGGCTGCTATCCCGCGCCTCGGCGCGGGAAGAGAGGGTAGAAGGCATTGTCAGCGTCATTCGGTCACCTTGTGCCAGCGTGAGATATCGGCGGACAGGCTGCTTACCACCTGATTCCAGTCCGGCGCCCAGATGTCCACGCCTTCCAGCGCCGCCTGCGACCGCTTGAAGTTATCGTCGGTCGGGATGACGTCCTTACGCACCGGCATGCCGTAGGACATGGCGCTAACGCTGCTCTGCGCTTCTTTGCTCAGCAGGAAGTCGATCAGCTTTTTGCCGTTGGCGCTTTGCGGCGCGCCTTGCACCAGGCCGACATAGTAAGGCAGCGCCAGCGTGCTGCGCTTGCCGTCCGGCCCGGCCGGCCAGAACACCTGCACGTTCGGGTTGCTGCGCATCTGCGCCAGGTTCATCTGCAGATCGCCGTTGGCCACCAACAGCTCGCCTTTATTGACCAGCGCGGTCAGCTTGCCGGTGGAAGCGGAAGGGCCGACGTTGTTGCTTTGCAGCTTGCCGAGGTAGTCGAAACCGGCGTCTTTGCTACCGAAGCTGTGAAACGCCTGCAGCAATACTGCGGTGCCGTCACCGGCCTGGCCCGGCGTGGAGTACTGCAGCTTGTTGCGGAACTGCGCGTCCAGCAGCTGTTGATAGCTGGCGGGCGCCTGCGGCAACAGTTTGGCGTTATAGATGAAGCTCAGGTAGTTGTTTACCAGCGGCACGAACTGCGGCTGAGCCTCGGCGATCTGCGCCGCATCCTGCGGGGTGAAATCCTGCAGCAGTTTTTCCGCGGCGGCGCGCTGGATGAACGGCGGCGGCGTCACCAGCACGTCGGCCTGCGGGTTGCTGCGCTCTTTCGACAGCCGCTCTACGATGGCGCCGGAACCGCCTTCGACGTACTGCACCTTGATGCCGGTTGCCTGAGTGAAGGCGTCGAACTGGGTTTGATACCAGCTGTGATCGCCGGCGTGCAGACCATCGGCGGAGTAGACGGTCACCACCGCGTCGGCGGCCCAGGCCGGCGCGGAGCCGAGTGCGATGGCGGTCATCACGACCAGACGAGAAAGTTTCATAGCTTCAGCCTCACTGTTGCGGATTTATGTGTAACTGGTATACACCAGATGTGCGGCCACGCTAATCGGCGAATATGACAAACAAATGAAAGCGGCAAAATATATTTGCCGGCAACGGGGAATTGGGCGTGGGGGAGAAAGGCGGGGCGGCGGGCGCAGCCCCTGTCATGCGGGGTTAAAGCGTATCGACTTCGATGCGCAGGCTGTCGTGGCGCCAGTACTCGATATCGAAATCGAGAATGCGGCCGTGCTGGTCGTAATTCAACCGGCGCAGCAATAAGGCGGGCAGGCCGACCATGGCGCCGAGCGCGTTGGCGGCGCGGTAAGGCAGGGCCGTCGGGTAGAACGACAGATGCATGTTGCTGTAAATCAACGCGTAATGCTGTTGATAGACTTCGGTCAGGCTGCCGTTGAGATCGTGGCTGAGCAGTTCCGGCACCCGCTGCGGCAGGCAGTGGTTTTCGCAATAACAGATGGCGCGGCCGTCGGCGTAGCGCACGCGGCGCAGCAGATACACCTGGTCGAAGGGTTCGAGCGCCAGCGGCTGCATCACGTCGAGCGGCACCGTGGTTTTTTCGCCGGACAGCAGCGCGGTGCGCGGCGCGCGCCCCTGCTCCTGGCACAGGCGGTGGAAGTTGGTGTTCTGCGTCGGATCCAGCCACAGCCGTTCCGGCGTGACGAACCAGCCGCGGCGATCGGCGCGATAGATGGCGCCGGTGGCCTCCAGCTGCGCCAGGCTCTCGCGAATGGTAACGCGGGTGGTGGAGAAGATGGCGCACAGCTCGCGCTCCGAAGGCAGCTTGTCGCCCGCCTGCAGCGCGCCGCGGGTGATGCGCGCCTGAAGCTGATCCTTGATCTGCAGGTAGTGGGGCATTTCGCCCTGATGTTCTTTCATTTCATCTCGCTATGGCATCGGCCCGTCATTCCGGCACGCGCTTATTATACATAGCCAGATGAATTTTTTGTTTCATCGCGCTTTGTCGTTTGACCGGGGAAGGAATTTGCCGCCACAATGCCTGCAATCTGGTATAGACCAAATAGGTGAATAACATGTCCGATCGAAACTACCTGCTGTTGACCCCCGGCCCGTTGACCACGTCGAAAACGGTAAAAGAGGCGATGCTGTTCGACAGCTGCACCTGGGATGAAGATTACAACCTGGGCGTGGTGCAAAGCATCCGCCAGCAGTTGGTGGCGCTGGCGACGCCGTCCGCCGGTTACACCTCGGTGTTGCTGCAGGGCAGCGGCAGCTTTGCGGTGGAGGGCGTGCTGGGCACGGCCATCGGCCCGCAGGACAAGCTGCTGATCGTCAACAACGGCGCCTATGGGGCGCGGATGATCGAAATGGCGCGGCTGATGGATATCGACCACCACGCTTTCGACTGCGGCGAGGTCAATGAGCCGGACGTGGCGGCGATGGAGGCGGTGCTGAAAAGCGATGCGCGCATCAGCCATATCGCCATGGTGCACTGCGAAACCACCACCGGCATGCTCAACCCGCTGCAGAAGGTCGCCGGCCTGGCGGCGCGCAACGGCAAGACCTTTATCGTCGACGCCATGAGCAGCTTCGGCGGCATCCCGCTGGATGTAGACGCGCTGGGCATCGATTTTCTGATCAGCTCCGCCAACAAATGCATTCAGGGCGTGCCGGGCTTTGCTTTCGTCATCGCCCGCCGCAGCGAGCTGGAGAAATGCGCTGGCCGCTCGCGCTCGCTGTCGCTGGATCTGTATGCCCAGTGGCGCTGTATGGAAGACCAGGCCGGCAAATGGCGCTTTACGTCGCCGACCCACACCGTGCTGGCCTTCGCGCAGGCGCTGAAAGAGCTGGAACAAGAGGGCGGCATTGCCGCGCGCCACCGCCGCTATCAGACCAATCAGCGGCGGCTGGTGGCGGGCATGCGCGAGCTGGGCTTTGAGACTCTGCTCGATGATGCATTGCATTCGCCGATCATCACCGCATTCTATTCGCCAAAGGCCGACACTTACCGCTTCGCCGAATTTTATCAGCGCCTGAAACAGCAAGGGTTTGTGATCTATCCCGGCAAAGTGTCGCAGAGCGACTGCTTCCGCATCGGCAACATCGGGGAAATTTACCCGCAAGATATCGAACGTTTGCTGGCGGCTGTCGGGCAGGCGATGTATTGGAATCAATAAGGATTGACCATGAAACAGATCAACGCAGTGATCCTCGACTGGGCCGGCACCACGGTGGACTTCGGTTCCTTTGCGCCAACGCAGATTTTCGTCGAGGCGTTCAAACAAACCTTCGATATCGACATCAGCCTGGCGGAGGCGCGCATTCCGATGGGGCTGGGCAAATGGCAGCACATCGAGGCGCTGGGCAAGCTGCCGGCGGTCGACGCGCGCTGGCGGCAGAAGCTGGATCGCTCGATGAGCCACCAGGACATCGACGCGCTGTATCAGGCGTTTATGCCGCTGCAAATCGCCAAAGTGATCGACTTCGCCGATCCTATCGAGGGCGTGCCGCAGGTGATTGCTGGGCTGCGCGAACAGGGCATTAAAATCGGCTCCTGCTCCGGTTATCCGCGTGCGGTGATGGAGGTGCTGGTGCCTGCCGCCGCGCAGCGCGGCTACGTGCCGGATTACTGGGTCGCCACTGACGATCTCGCGGCCGGCGGGCGGCCGGGGCCGTGGATGGCGCTGCAGAACGCCATCGCGCTGGGCATCGATGCGGTGGCGCACTGCGTGAAGGTGGACGACGCGGTGCCGGGCATTCATGAAGGGCTGAACGCCGGGATGTGGAGCGTCGGATTGGCGCTGTCCGGCAACGAGTTTGGCGCGACCTGGCAGGAGTACCGCCAAATGGCGGCGGCAGAGATCGAGCTGCGCCGTACGGCGGCCGCCGATAAGCTGTATGCGGCGGGCGCACATTATGTGATAGACACGCTGGCGCAATTGCCGGGCGTTATCGCCGACATCAACCGGCGGCTGGCGGACGGCGAGCGGCCGTAACGACCGGGCGCGGGGCATAAAAAAACCGGGGGGAATCCCCGGTTTTTTCGTTTTGAGACGGCGTTAACGGTGAGCCAATTCGACTTCGTCTTCGCTGTCCATCACGATTTTGTCGGTTTGCTTCATCAGCTGGCTGGTGATGGTGCCCGCCGCCATGGAGCCGTTGACGTTCAGCGCGGTACGGCCCATGTCGATCAGCGGTTCGACCGAGATCAGCAGCGCGACCAGCGTCACCGGCAGGCCCATCGCCGGCAGCACGATCAGCGCGGCGAAGGTGGCGCCGCCGCCCACGCCCGCCACACCGGCGGAGCTGATGGTGACGATGCCGACCAGGGTGGCGATCCACACCGGATCCAGCGGGTTGATGCCGACGGTCGGCGCAACCATCACCGCCAGCATTGCCGGGTAAAGGCCTGCACAGCCGTTCTGGCCGATGGTGGCGCCGAACGACGCCGAGAAGCTGGCGATGGATTCCGGCACGCCCAGGCGACGGGTCTGCGCTTCCACGTTCAATGGAATGCTGGCGGCGCTGGAGCGGCTGGTGAAGGCGAAGGTGATCACCGGCCACACCTTGCGGAAGAATTTCAGCGGATTAACGCCGGTGAAGGCCAGCAGGGCGGCGTGAACCACGAACATGATGCCCAGGCCGATGTACGAGGCCACCACGAAGCTGCCGAGCTTGACGATGTCGTGAATGTTGGAACCGGCAACCACTTTGGTCATCAGCGCCAGCACACCGTACGGCGTCAGTTTCATGACCAGACGCACCAGCTTCATCACCCAGGCTTGCAGGGTGTCGATAGCCACCAGCACGCGCTCGCCTTTCGGCTTGTCGTCTTTCAGCAGCTGCAGCGACGCCACGCCGAGGAAGGTGGCGAAAATCACCACGCTGATGATCGACGTCGGGCTGGCGCCGGTCAGATCGGCGAACGGGTTTTTCGGGATGAACGACAGCACCATCTGCGGCACGGTCAGGTCGGCCAGTTTACCCACGTAGTTGGTCTGGATTGCCGTCAGGCGCGCGCTTTCCTGCGCGCCCTGCACCAGGCCTTCGGCGGTCAGGCCGAACAGGTTGGTGACCAGTACACCCACCAGCGCCGAGATCAGCGTGGTGAACAGCAGCGTGCCGATAGTCAGGACGCTGATTTTGCCCAGAGAAGAGGCGTTATGCAGCTTGGCCACCGCGCTCAGGATCGAGGCGAACACCAGCGGCATGACGATCATTTGCAGCAGCTGCACATAGCCGTTGCCGACGATGTTGAACCAGCTGATGGATTCTTTCAGTACCGGGTTGTCGGAGCCGTACACCAGCTGCAGGCCCAGGCCGAATACCACGCCGACCACCAGGCCGACCAGCACTTTTTTCGCCAGGCTCCATTGCTTGTGGCGGGTTTGCGCCAGCAGCAACAGGAGCGCGACAAACACCAGCACGTTAATCACGAGCGGAAAATTCATCCCCAATGTCTCCAATCATCTTTCTTATAAAAACGACTACGCATCACGTATGTCGCGATGTAAATATCGTAACAGTTTGCCGAGTAGCCCACTTATATCCAAATGGAATTTGATATAGCTTTTTGTGTGTTTTTGTTCGTTTTATATACATTAAGGTGATTGGTTGAGCGGTTTTTTGTGATCAGAGTCTAATATTTCTGATTTGCTCGACATAGGATTGCACCGGCAGGGTGAAATCACCTTGCCAGCAGATGGCAAACGCCACCAGGCACAGACACAGCACACGCTCGAGCTGGTTGCCTTTTTGCGAGTTGAGCAGCGGCAGGCGAAAACGCCAGCGGCACGGCCACAGCAGCGGAACGCCGGCGGGAGTGAGCATATCGGCCAGCAAATGGCTGAAGTAGCCGATGATCATGGCGTGCAGCGCGTCGGCCGGGATCGGCCAGCTGCGCGGTACGTCCAGCTGGAACAGCGCCATGCCGCCGGCGATCGCCAGCAGGCTGTGGGTGAAACCGCGGTGGCCGAATGCGCGGGCGATGGGAATGGCGAGCCAGCGCAGACGCTGGCCCAGCACCGACTTGGGGTGATCGATGTCCGGCAGCAGCGAGGTCAGCAGCGCGGCGGGTATGATGTGCCACCAGTCGCCGGTAGCCAGCTCTGGCGTCACTTCCGCCTTCTTGGCGAAGATCGCGCAAGCGACAGAGAATATAAGGTGTCCTTCCGCGGTCATGCTGTTGCGATTCCGGCTGGTAAACTGTTAATTTATCCAGTATATGGGAAAATTCCCAGTAGTGGAAGCAGTTACCCTGTAACCAATTGTTTATTTTCCCCTGTTTTACAACGGGTTGTTACGGCAATGCGTAACAAATCATCGCTTTTGACGGGCGTGAACAAAAAGCGGGCAATGGGCGGTGCGGAACGGAGAGAAACAAGGGTGGTTTTCAGTACGCAGCGGCGGGAGGAAGCGGCGGCCTTGAACAGCGCTGCGTGGCAGTGACAACGCTCCGCGGGCCGTCGCTTTCCCTGCCGCCCAGCATAATAATAACAACATGCCAATTCAATAATAATGAAACACTGTTTCGTTTGTTTTGCGGCGCGGATCCCTTTTATGCCGCAGAGCGGCAAAGCCAGGGCGCCGGTGGCCGGCGCCGCAGGTCAGGCAAAGTGGGCGGGGGTGAGCTGTTCCAGGGTCTCCAGCTGGTGGTCCGCCAGCGCCCAGCGCGGATCGTGGCGGTATTCGGCGGCGGGGATGACGATGGAACGCATGCGCGCGGCCTTGGTGGCGATCATGCCGTTAAAGGAGTCTTCCAGCGTGATGCAGCGCAGCGGATCGCTGCCCAGGCGCTCGGCGGCGATCAGGTAGACCTCCGGATGTGGTTTGCTGTACGGCAGGTATTCGGCGGAAACCAGCTGATCGAAGTAGCCCTCAAGATCGAACATCTTCAGCACCTGCCGTTGCATGTGCAGCGGCGAGGCGGAGGCGAGGCCGATGTTCAGCCCCTGCTCGCGGCACAGCTCCAGCGCCTGCCGGACGCCCGGCAGCAGCGGGCGCGTCTCGTGCACCAGCTCGATGGCGCGTTCGATAATCCGCGCCGACACCTCATCGAGCGATACGCCTTGCCACGGCATCGCCTGGTACCACATTTTCACCACCAGATCGATGCGCAGCCCCAGGGTGTCCGGCAGCTTGTGGCGATCGGACAGATCCAGACCCAGCGCGCCGAAGATATCCAGCTCGGCCTGCAGCCACAGCGGTTCCGAGTCGATCAACAAGCCGTCCATATCAAAAATTGCGGTTTCAATGCGTTGCGAATAAGCCATTAACGGTTAACTCCTGCCGGCGCGGGTGAATGTGCCCGATACTCTATCATCGCCGGTGGTGAGACTAAAATCTTTGCCTGCGCGTTTGGCTTTTGCCAAAGCGAAGGATATTCCACATCTCGCGTAATTTTAACCACCAGCGTTGGTGTTGGCGCTCGGTGACCTGTTGCAACATGCGGGCATAGTCCAGCACCAGTCCCGGCGTCCAGGTCATGCTTTCGCCACGGCTGCGCAGCACCGCCAGCATCCACAGATTGGGATCCAGCACCAATAACAGAAAACGGCGCCACAGATGTTTATCGCCCAGCACGCCCTCCAGCGCGCTGTCGAGCGCGCCGATGACCGTGGTGGAGCAGTTGCGCCGAGTCAGGTTGTAAGTCGCGTCCTGCCGATACCGCAGCCAGAATGCGCGCAGCGCCGCCGGGTTATAGCGATAGAACTGAATTTTCTTGTCCGGCGGGCACCAGGCGGCGATCTCGCCCGGCAGGTCGGGCAGGAAACGCCCGTCGACGTTGTTCTGTTCGCCGGCATGCAGCAACTGGCGGAAATCCTGAACGGAATGGCTGATGTCGTTGAGCGGGTAGTGACTGATATACACATCCGGCGCGAGCGCCAGGGCGGCATGACCGGTGGAGATATTGCCGCCGCCGTCGACCGCCGCGATGTATCGGTCGACGATGTAACGCCGGCGTGGATCTTTAGCCGCACCAATCGGTGTCCAGACATACACCGTGAGCGGCGTAGCCTCGTCCGCCGGGGGCGGTGGTTGCCGCGCGGGGTGCTGATTCAGAGAGAAGCTTGCCAGCCTCCGGGCGATACGCAATAAAGCCCAGCCGGAAAGCACCATCATCACGCCGAGGCAAAAGGGCACCGTCATCCGGTGCGGCGCCGGCCAGCCGACAAAAATCATCAACGAAAGCAGGATCTCGCCGCCGCCCGCCAGCGCCACGGCTTTCCATCGACTGTGTTGAATCACCGTGGAGGAGGCGATGCGCACGGCGCCGTCAAGCAGCAGCGCGCTGCCAAACACCACGGTGGCGACGATGTTATCGTCTGCGGGCACGTCCAACATTAAAAAGGCCATAAACACGAAGCCCAGCCCCTTCAGCAGCACCGGCCTGCTGGCAGAAGAGCCGATCACCAGCGCGGCGGATATCGCCACCAGCCCCTCCAGCGCCAGGATGACCGCCAGCGCATCCAGCGCCAGCACGGAGCGGCCATCCTGCAGTATGTCGAACAGCACCAGCGCCCCTGCGGCTATCCACAGCCAACCGAACAGCACCAGCAGGCGGCGCTGGCCGTGCAGCGCCTGCGCGCCCAGCAATAAGATAATCAGTCGAATCATGGCGGCCTCTGCCCGAATGGATAACTTTATCTCTTCAATGATAGTGCCCCGACGGCGTTAAGCAGTTGATTTCGGCGAATTCGGCTAAGCTTGTAGCACAGCGGGAATGAAGAAAACGGTGGGCGAGCTTTGCCAACTGCAGGTAGACTTAGCCGATTCGGTTACGTCGCTAACAAGGGGAACACATGACGTATCAACAGGCCGGGCGTATCGCCATTTTGAAACGCATTCTCGGATGGGTGGTTTTTATCCCGGCGTTGCTGTCGACGCTGATTTCCGTGCTGGGCTTTGTCTACCAGCACAGTGAAAAAACCAAGGGCATCAACGCGGTGATGCTGGATTTTGTCCACGTGATGGTGGACATGGTGCGTTTCAATACGCCGTTCCTGAACCTTTTCTGGTACAACTCCCCGGTGCCTGACGTGGATAAAAGCCTGTTCAGCGGCGCCAATCTGATGTTCATCATCATCTACATACTGATCTTCGTCGGGCTGGCGCTGCAGGCTTCCGGCGCGCGCATGTCGCGCCAGGTCAAGTTCATCCGCGAAGGGTTGGAAGACCAGATGATCCTGGAGCAGGCCAAGGGCAGCGAAGGGCACACGCGCCAGCAGCTGGAGGAGCGCATTACGCTGCCGCACCACACCATTTTCCTGCAATACTTCCCGCTGTACATCCTGCCGATCGTGATTGCGGTGATCGCCTGGTTTGTGATCCGCCTGTTGGGGCAGTTGGCCGGCGCGGCCTGAGGCATGAACGGGGCGCCGAGCGGCGCCCCGGAACGTTACGACGCCTCGGGCTGCAACAGCGCTTCCACCGCGCGCTGCGCAGCCACCAGATGCTGGCCGCCGAACAGGTTGCTGCGGTTAAGCAGGTAGTACAGCTGATACAGCGGCTGGCGCTCGATAAACCCGGCCCCCAGCGGCCACACGCTCTGATAGCCGTCGTAGATCTGCGGCGGCAGCTCCGGATACAGCGGCAGCATCGCCAAATCGCACTCTCGGTCGCCCCAGTAACTGGCCGGGTCGAACAGAATCGGCCCGTTGGCGGTCATCGCGCAGTTGCCCGGCCACAGGTTGCCGTGCAGCAGGGAAGGCTGCGGCTGGTGGTGCTGCAAGCGCAGATACACCCGATCGACGATGTCGTCGATATCGCCGAAGGTCATGCCTTTCTCCGCCGCCAGCTGCAGCTGCCAGCCGATGCGCTGCTCGGCGAAGAATTCCGACCAGCGGCGCTGCCAGGCGTTGGGTTGCGGGGTGGTGGTCAGATCGCTGTCGAAGTCGAGACCGAACTGCGGTTGCTCGCTCCACTGGTGCAGATGCGCCAGCTGCTGGCCCAGGCAGTAGGCGCCGTGGGCGTCGAGGGGTTTCAGCTGCTGATACTCCAGCAGCAGGAAGCTGTAGTCGCGATCGCTGCCGACGCCGTACACTTCCGGCACCCGCACGCTTTTGCTGCGTGCCAGCAACGCCAGCTGATCGGCCTCGGCGGTGAATATCGGCAGTTGTTCCCGGGCGTCGCATTTCACGAACACCTCGTTGTCACCGTAACTCACGCGCCACGCCGGGTGAATGTCGCCCCCGGGCAGTTCAATCCTTTCGCGTATCTCTGCGCTGCCAAGATGTTCACTTAACAGACGGCTAACGGCTTGCCACATGGTATCTCCCCCTCTGTGCTGCCTGATAATTCATTAGGTTAGCGTCTTTCCCGTGGTGAAAACACGACGCGGCGCACAGCCGGCGTCAAAGGCGGCGATTTTTTCAGCGTCTCGCCAGCTCAAAGTATATACCCTATTGATTAATTTAAGCGCAATACCGGTTGCAACTTGATGACAACAACGCAATGAGCGGGGGCAGGCGATGCGGCGAGCAGTGGGCATCGCCGCATCGGAGGGAATTAACCGCCGGTGAGGGCGTTTTGGTTACGCTGTAACGGACGCAGCTTGCTGTACAACAAGGCGATAACGAACAACACGGCCTGTACGATGACGATGCAGGGCCCGGTGGCACCGTCGATGTGGAAGCTGATCAGGGTGCCAAGCACGCAGGAGAACACCGACACTACCGTCGCCACCACCAGCATGCGTTCGAAGCGGCGGCACAGCATAAAGGCGATGATGCCCGGGGCGATCAGCATGGCGATCACCAGGATCACCCCCACGGCCTGCAGCGAGGCGACGATGGTCATCGCCAGCAGGCACAGCAGCCCGTAGTGCAGCAGCTTGACCGGCAGGCCAATCACCCGCGCATGATGCGGATCGAAGCAGTACAGCATGAAATCTTTGCGCTTGAGCAGCACCACCGCCAGGGTGATGCCGGCGATGAGCAGTGTTTGCTTCAGCTCGCCGTCGGTAATGCCCAGCATGTTGCCGAACAAAATGTGGCTCAGGTGCTGGTCGGTATCGATGCGCGAGAACAGCACCAGGCCGAAGGCGAACATGCCGGAGAAGACGATGCCCATCACCGTGTCTTCTTTCACCCGGCTGTTCTCTTTCAGGTAGCCGGTGGCTACCGCGCAAAAGATGCCGGAGAGGAAGGCGCCGATCGCCAGCGGAATGCCGACCACGAACGCCACCACGATGCCGGGCAGCACCGCGTGCGAGATGGCGTCGCCCATCAGCGACCAGCCTTTGAGCACCAGATAACAGGAGAGAACGGCGCACACTACGCCGGTGACGATGGCGGCGATGATCGCCCGCTGCATGAACGGGTAGGCGAAGGGTTCGCTGAGCAGTTGATACAGGGTGTCCATCAGCGGCCTCCGGTTTGCGAATGCGCCACGCGGCGCCGAGACGCCAGCAGGCCGTGTTTCGGCGCGAAGAAGAACGCCGCCAGGAACACCAGCGTTTGCAGGGTGACGATCACCCCCCCGGTGGCGCCGTCGAGGAAGAAGCTCAGGTAGGCGCCGATGCCGCTGGTCAATGCGCCGATGATGATGGCGATGATCACCAGCCGGCTGAAGCGATCGGTCAACAGATAGGCGGTAGCGCCCGGCGTGATCACCATGGCGATCACCAAAATGGCGCCGACGGTTTGCAGCGCGGCGACGGTACAGGCGCTGAGCAGGGTGAAGAACAGGATCTTCAGCCGCAGCGGCGACAGGCCGATCGACACCGCGTGGCTTTCGTCGAAGAACACCGCCAGCAGGTCTTTCCACACCAGGCACAGGATCAGCAGCGAAACGCCGATGATGATTTCCACCTGCAGCACGTCTTCATCGGCGATGCCGAGGATGTTGCCGAAGATGATCGACTGCACGTTGACCGAGGTGGGGTTGAGCGACACGATCAGCAGGCCGACGGCGAAGAAGGTGGAGAAGATAAAGCCGATGATGGCGTCTTCGCGCAGCCGGGTGATGTGGCGCACCAGCGTCATCGCCAGCGCCGCCAGCATGCCGGTAAAGAAGGCGCCGGCGGCGTAGGGCAGGCCGAGGGCGTAGGCGCCGGCCACGCCGGGCACCACCGAGTGCGACAGCGCATCGCCCATCAGCGACCACCCTTTCAACATCAGGTAGGCGGAGAGGAACGCGCAGGCGGCGCCGACGATGGCGCTGACCCAGATGGCCTTCACCATGTAGTTGTAACTGAAAGGTTGCAGCAGAAGGTCCAGCATCAGGATTGTTTCTCCCTGGCCTGGCTGTTGGCCGGCGGATCGCTCTTGGTGTGGCCGTAGAACACCGCCGGGCGCTCATCGTCGGTCAATACCGTAACGGTGCGCGGATCGTTGTCGTCGTGCAGATCCGGGCCGGAGAGGTTGATATGGCGCAGCACGCCGCCGAACGCCTGCTCCAGATTGCTCTGGGTGAAGGTGGTTTCGGTCGGGCCGGCGGCCAGCACCGTGCGGTTGATGAGGATCACCCGATCGCAAAACTCCGGCACGCTGCCGAGGTTGTGGGTGGAGACCAGGATCAGGTGCCCCTCGTCGCGCAATGCGCGCAGCAGATCGATAATGGCATTCTCGGTTTTCACATCCACGCCGGTGAACGGTTCATCCAGCAGCAGCACGGTGCCCTGTTGCGCCAGCGCGCGCGCCAGAAACACGCGCTTCTTCTGGCCGCCCGACAGCTCGCCGATCTGCCGGCCGCGCAGCTCGCTCAGGCCGACGCGCTCCAGCGCCTTGTCGACCCGCAGCCGATCCTCGCGCGACGGAATGCGCAGGAAGTTCATCTTGCCGTAGCGGCCCATCATCACCACGTCTTCCACCAGCACCGGGAAGTTCCAGTCGACGTCTTCGGTCTGCGGCACGTAGGCGATCAGATTCTTTTTCAGCGCCTCCGACACCGGTTTTTCGCTCAGCGACACCCGGCCGGCGGTGGGCCTGACCAGGCCCATGATGCTTTTGAACAACGTCGACTTGCCGCTGCCGTTGACGCCGACCAGCGCGCAGATCGAACCGCCGCTCAGGGTAAAGCTGGCGTTGTGAATGGCGGTGTGTCCGTTGTTGTAGGTCACTGTGACGTCGTCCACGTTCAACTCAGGGCGGACAAACGGTTCATGGGTCATTGATCGAATCCTTTGGCGATGGTTTGCACGGTGGTGTTAAGCAGGTCGATGTAGGTCGGCACCGGACCGTCGCGGGTGGACAGCGAGTCTACGTACAGCACGCCGCCGTATTTGGCGCCGGTTTCTTTCGCCACCTGTTTGGCCGGCTTGTCGGAAATGGTGCTCTCGCTGAACACTACCGGAATATGGTGGGCGCGCACTGCGTCGATCACCCGGCGCACCTGCTGCGGCGAGCCTTGCTCATCGGCGTTGATCGGCCACAGATAGACTTCTTTCAGCTGATAGTCCTGCGCCAGGTAGCTGAAGGCGCCTTCGCTGGTCACCAGCCAGCGCTGTGCGGCCGGAATGCGCGCCAGGCGTTCGCGCAGCGGGGCGTCCAGCGCGCCGATTTTCTCTGCGTAGGCCTTGGCATTGCGGTTATAGGTTGCCGCGTTGGCCGGATCGTGCTCCACCAGCGCTTTGCGGATGTTCTCGATGTATACCAGCGCGTTGCTCGGCGACATCCAGGCGTGCGGATTAGGGTTGCCGTTATACGGCCCTTCGCGGATCGGCAGCGGGGTAATGCCTTCGGTGACTACCGCCGCCGGCACCTGCTTGATGTTTTCGAAGAAACGCTGGAACCAGCGTTCCAGGTTCATGCCGTTCCACAGGATCAGGTCGGCGTGCTGCGCTTTGACGATATCGCGCGGGGTCGGTTGATAGTCGTGGATCTCGGCGCCCGGCTTGGTGATGGACTCTACCACGGCGGCATCACCCGCCACGTTCTGGGCGATGTCCTGAATGATGGTAAAGGTCGTCACCACGCGCAGCTTTTTTTCCGCCAGCGCGTTTTGGCTGACCAAGGCGGCGCCGAGCAGCAGGCAGGCGAGCGTGAAAGGGCGTAACAGTGTGGCAGCGCGGAAAGGGCGACTGCGACGAAAAGCGCAACTTATCAATGGCATGATGACGTCTCCTGGTTCAAATGAAAATGATTATCAATATCAATTGAAGCGAAGTCAAGCGTCACTTGCCCACCGCCGGCGGGGTACATCTCCAACTGAAAAAATAATACCCTCCGGGAAGTTATAGCATTTTATGTATCAGTATGTAACCGCTGAAGGTAGTCCTTACAGGCGCATATCGCCACCTCCGGCTGTTTTCCCAATGCCAACTGGCCGAACCCCTGCGCCAGGCGCTGTACATCCTCTTGATCCAGCACGGTTATGAACGCAAAACTGTTGCTGCCGAGCTCATGGTGCACGCCATTTTCGTCTGTCACCGACGTGACAAAACCTTCGCGCGTCAATTGCCCGGTCAGCTTCGCCAGGTCGGTTAATCCCTCTTCCTGATAGCGAAAAGTCACCACAAAGCAGTTTGTTGCAGATTGACTCATAAATCACCTCTTGGTATATGGATAGCTTGAGATTAGCCCAAAAAATTACTGCAGGTGTCCTTACAAGTTGTATATGCTACGCAACTCATTGAAAGGAGTGAGGGATTCTGTGAAAACAAAAATAGGTTGCCTTACGGCAATTTTGCTTTTGTCGGGGTGCGCCAAAGATCCGCAAACGGCAAGCAATATTTCAGGCAGTGGCACAACGCGCGGCGGTTGGTTAAAACCCCCTCCGCAGGCACCGGTAAACCGCACAGGCACGCCGGTTGCCTATAACGATTACATTCGTCAGGCCGCCAGCAACTACGGCGTTGACGAAACGCTGATTAAAGCGATTATTCAGGTGGAGTCCGGGTTTAACCCGAACGTGGTCAGCACCTCGAACGCAGTGGGATTGATGCAGCTTAAGGCTTCTACCGCCGGCCGCGACGCCTATCGCATGAAAGGAAGAAGCGGGCAACCCAGCTCGCGTGAGCTGAAGGATCCGGCGGTCAATATTGATCTGGGAACGGCCTATATCAATATTCTTCAAAGCCAGCAGCTAGCCGGGATCAACAACCCACAGACTTTGCGTTATGCCACCATCGTTTCGTACGTGAATGGGGCGGGCGCCATGTTGCGTACCTTCTCATCGGACAAGCGCGTGGCGGTCAATCGCATCAATCAGATGAGCCCGGATGAGTTTTATCAGCACATCCAGAAAAAGCATCCGGCGCCACAGGCACCGCGCTATTTGTGGAAGGTGACCACCGCCTATCAGGCGATGTCGCAGTAACCCTCTCTCTTGTCGAATCGGCCGCTGAACGCGGCCGATTTTGTTTCCGGCACCGTTCCAGCGCGCGAGCTGCTTCTCATTTTTCGTTATTTCCTCACCGCTTATCGGAAAAACAGCACGAAAAGTTAAATTTACGTTAGCAGATAAATCTTTACGTTCATTCAATAAGTTACCGGTAACATTTTTGCACTTGGATGCATTCTGACCTTCAATAAATATACAAATAAGTAACAAATTATTTTAAAAACCCGTATCGATCGCAAGGTTGCGGTTAAATAGTTGTGACTATCTTTGGATGGAATGTGACATGTCGAATCATAAAACCAACAATTCGCGGCGCGATTTCTTGTTGAAATCGATGACCTTAATTCCTGCGGCGGTAATTGGTGGCAGCGGCGTTGGCGCGCTGACGGCACCGACACCGGCGGTCGCGGCCTCGAACACCACAACGCAGAACGATTACCAACCGACCTTTTTCACCCCGGAAGAGTGGGCCTTCATCAAGGCCGCCGTGGCGCGCCTGATCCCGGCCGACGAACGCGGCCCCGGCGCACTGGAAGCCGGCGTGCCGGAGTTTATCGATCGCCAGATGAATACCCCGTACGCCACCGGCGCCATCTGGTACATGCAGGGGCCGTTCAACCCCGATGTGCCGAAGGAGATGGGCTATCAGCTGCCGCTGGTACCCAAGCAAATCTACAACCTCGGCATCAGTGACGCCGACGCCTACAGCAAGAAAACCGCCGGCAAGCCCTTCGCCGAACTGGATGGCGCGCAGCAAGACGCCATGCTGCAAAAGTTCGAGTCCGGCGAGGCGGAGTTCCCGCAGCTGCCGTCGAAACTGTTCTTCTCCTATCTGCTGCAAAACACCCGCGAAGGTTTCTTCAGCGATCCCATCCATGGCGGCAACAAAGACATGGTGGGCTGGAAGCTGATTAATTTTCCGGGCGCGCGCGCCGATTTTATGGACTGGGTTGAGCGAGGGGAGCGTTATCCCTTCCCGCCGGTTTCGATTCGTGGGGAGAGGGGCTAAGCATGGCAACGGTAATGAAAAAAGTAGACGCGGTGATCGTCGGCTTCGGCTGGGTGGGCGCGATCATGGCCAAAGAGCTGACCGAGGCCGGCCTCAACGTGGTGGCGCTGGAGCGCGGCCCGATGCGCGACACCTATCCGGACGGGTCTTATCCGCAGGTGATCGACGAGCTGACCTATAACATCCGCCGCAAACTGTTCCAGGATCTGTCGAAAAGCACCGTCACCATTCGCCATAACAGCAGCCAGACCGCGGTGCCTTACCGCCAGCTGGCGGCGTTCCTGCCGGGCACCGGCGTCGGCGGCGCCGGTTTGCACTGGTCGGGCGTGCATTTCCGCGTCGATCCGATCGAACTGCGCATGCGCAGCCACTATGAAGAGCGCTACGGCAAAAACTTCATTCCGAAGGACATGACCATCCAGGACTTCGGCGTGACCTACGACGAGCTGGAACCGTTCTTCGACAAGGCGGAGAAAGTGTTCGGCACCTCCGGCACCGCCTGGACCATCAAAGGGCAGAAAGTGGCGCAGAAGGGCGGCAACCGCTTTGCGCCGGATCGCTCCGACGATTTCCCGCTGCCGGCGCAGAAAAATACCTACTCCGCCCAACTGTTCGAGAAAGCGGCGCTGGAGGTGGGTTACCACCCTTACAACCTGCCGTCCGCCAACACCTCGGACTCTTACACCAATCCGTACGGCGCGCAGATGGGCCCGTGCAACTTCTGCGGTTTCTGCAGCGGCTACGCCTGCTACATGTATTCCAAGGCCTCGCCGAACGTCAACATCTTGCCGGCGCTGCGCATGGAGAAACGCTTCGAGCTGCGCACCAACGCCAACGTGCTGAAGGTCAACCTGACCGACGACAAGTCCCGCGCCACCGGCGTGAACTACGTCGATGCGCAGGGGCGCGAGATTGAACAGCCGGCCGATCTGGTGATCCTGGGCGCGTTCCAGTTCCACAACGTGCATCTGATGCTGCTGTCCGGCATCGGCAAGCCTTACGATCCGGTGACCGGCGAGGGTGTGGTCGGGCGTAACTTCGCCTACCAGAACATGACCACCATCAAGGCGTTCTTCGATAAAGACGTGTTCACCAACCCGTTTATCGGCGCCGGCGGCAACGGCGTGGGCGTGGACGACTTCAACGCCGACAACTTCGACCATGCCAAAGAAGGCTTCGTCGGCGGTTCGCCGTTCTGGGTCAACCAGGCGGGCACCAAGCCGATCTCCGGTCTGCCGACGCCTCCGGGCACCCCGGCCTGGGGCAGCAAATGGAAAGCGGCGGTGGCGGATGCTTACACTCACCACGTTTCGATGGACGCCCACGGCGCACACCAGTCGTACCGCAACAACTATCTGGATCTCGATCCCAACTACAAGAACGTCTTTGGCCAGCCGCTGCTGCGCATGACGTTCGACTGGCAGGAGAACGACATCAAGATGGCGCAGTTCATGTACGACAAGATGGCGCCGATCGCCAAGGCGATGAACCCGAAACTGATCGCCGGCAGCCCGAAAAACGCCAACAGCCACTTCGACACCACCAGCTACCAGACCACCCACATGAACGGCGGCGCGGTGATGGGGGAAGATCCGAAGACCAGCGCGGTCAACCGCTATCTGCAGAGCTGGGACGTGCACAACGTGTTCTCGATCGGCGCATCGGCCTTCCCGCAGGGGCTGGGCTACAACCCGACCGGCACCGTGGCGGCGCTGGCTTACTGGTCTGCCCGCGCCATTCGCGAGCAGTATCTGAAAAACCCAGGCCCATTGGTGCAGGCATAAGGACGGCGAACGATGAAAGCATTTGTACCGGCACTGATTCTCAGTGCAGTGAGTTTTTCCGTTTGGGCGCAGGACGCCACCGTCAGCAGCGAGCTGATCAAGCGCGGTGAATACCTGGCGCGCGCCGGCGACTGCGTGGCCTGCCACACCGACGGCAAGAGCGGCAAAACCTTCGCCGGCGGCCTGGCGATGGAGACGCCGATCGGCACCATCTACTCCACCAACATCACGCCGGACAAGAAAACCGGCATCGGCGATTACAGCTTCGAGGATTTCGACAACGCGGTGCGTAAGGGCGTAGCCAAAAACGGCAGCACCCTGTATCCGGCGATGCCGTACCCGTCGTTCGCGCTGGTGAAAGAAGACGACATGCGCGCCATGTATGCCTATTTCATGCACGGCGTGCAGCCGGTGGAGCAGGCCAACAAGGATTCCGACATCCCGTGGCCGCTGTC
This sequence comes from Serratia sp. CY31944, assembly GCF_052169175.1. Lineage (NCBI taxonomy): Bacteria > Pseudomonadati > Pseudomonadota > Gammaproteobacteria > Enterobacterales > Yersiniaceae > Serratia > Serratia sp. CY31944. The sequence continues at coordinate 100,145 of NZ_JBJNLG010000009.1, read as the reverse complement.
GATGCGCTGGCCGCTGAGCATCTGGCGCGGCATGTTCGCGCCGTCGCCGGCGGACTTCGTCGCCGACGCCAAGGCCGACCCGATCATCGAGCGCGGCCGTTATCTGGTGGAGGGCCTGGGCCACTGCGGCGCCTGCCATACCCCGCGCAGCATCACCATGCAGGAAAAAGCGCTGAGCAACAGCGAAAGCGACGATTACCTGTCCGGCAGCAACGCGCCGATCGACGGCTGGGTGGCTTCCAGCCTGCGCGGTGATAACAAGGACGGCCTGGGCAGCTGGAGCGAAGCCGAGCTGACCGAGTTCCTGAAAACCGGCCGTAACGACAAGGCGATCGTATTCGGCGGCATGAGCGACGTGGTGGAGCACAGCCTGCAATACCTGAGCGATGACGATCTGACCGCTATCGCACGCTACCTGAAATCGCTGCCGCCGAAAGACGGCAAGCAGCAGGCGGCGCCGGTCGAAGACAGCGTGGCCAAGGATCTGTGGCGCGGTGACGACAGCAAGCCCGGCGCGGCGCTGTATGTCGATAACTGCGCGGCCTGCCACCGCACCGACGGGGTGGGTTACAAGCGCGCCTTCCCATCGCTGAAGGGCAATCCGGTGGTGCAGACCGAGGACGCGACCTCGCTGATCCACATCGTGCTGACCGGCAACACCACGCCGGCGGTGCAGGGGGCGGTGTCCAACATCACCATGCCGCCGTTCGGCTGGCGTCTGAACGATCAGCAGGTGGCGGACGTGGTGAACTTCATCCGCACCAGCTGGGGCAACAGCGCCAAACCGGTGAGCGCCTCCGACGTGGCCGACGTGCGTAAAGACCGCTCGATGATCCGCGACGAGAAGGAGATGGGCAGCGCCGAGGTGCCGGACCATCCGGACGCGAAGAAGTAAACCGTTTAAGGGCTCCGCAAGGGGCCCTTAGTTTTTACTGGGTGCGCCGGTTTTTTCAGCATTTTCTGTTCGCAAATCGTTCGTTCGGCCGATAAAACATAGACCCGCAACGGATTTTTCATTATCCTTTGCCGTCCTTTCACCAGGCGCAAGTATGAAATATCGCTTTAATTCACTGATTATTATTAAAAAATTCGCGGAGAAGGATATCCCGTTAGGCGCAATCGTTGGCGCCGCAGATTAAGGTAGACTGTCTCATGAGTACGATTTCTCCCGATTCAGGCACGCTGACGGCCGCTCAGCCCGCCAAATGGAACAAAACCGACACCGTCTGGATGTTCGGTCTCTATGCCACCGCGGTGGGCGCCGGCACGCTGTTCTTGCCGATCAACGCCGGCCTGAACGGCCCGCTGGTGCTGCTGTTGATGGCGCTGTTCGCTTTCCCGCTGACCTATTTGCCGCACCGCGCGCTCAGCCGCTTCGTGCTTTCCGGCTCCAGCCGCGACGGCAATATTCACGATGTGGTGGTCGAACACTTCGGCGTACTGGCCGGCAAAATCATCATGATGCTGTATCTGATGGCGTTCTTCCCGATCGTGCTGGTGTACAGCATTTCGATCACCAATGCGCTGGACAGCTTCCTGATCCACCAGTTCCACGTGGCGCCGCTGCCGCGCATCTGGCTGAGCCTGGCGGTGGTGGTGGTGCTCAATCTGGTGCTGCTGCGCGGCAAAGACAGCATCGTGGCGGCGATGGGCATGCTGGTGTTCCCGCTGTTGGTGTTCCTGATGGGCATTTCGCTGTACCTGATGCCGAGCTGGAATACCGCCAATTTCGTTCACGGCCTGGCCGCCACCCGCTTCGACACGCCGGGGCTGTGGCATTCGTTGTGGCTGGCGGTGCCGGTGATGGTGTTTTCCTTCAGCCATGCGCCGATCATCTCTTCCTTCGCCTCGACCCAGAAGAGCCTGTATGGCGATAAGGCGGAACGCCGCTGCGCGCGCATCATGCGCTACAGCTATGTGCTGATTTGCGTCACCGTGCTGTTCTTCGTGTTCAGCTGCGTGCTGAGTTTGTCCCATGAAGACATGCAGCAGGCGAAAGATCAGAACATCACGGTGCTGACCACCCTGGCCAACAAGTTTTCCAACCCGCTGATCGCCTATCTCGGCCCGGTGATGGCGATGCTGGCAATGGCGAAATCCTATCTCGGCACCTCGCTGGGGGTCACGGAGGGGGCGACCAGCCTGATCGACGGCGTCACGCGCGCGGTCGGCAAACCGCTCAGCTCGCGCATGACGCACCGCATCTCGGCGGTTTCGCTGTTCCTGCTCACCTGGGCGGCGACGGTGTGGAACCCCAGCGCGCTGCACATCATCGAAACCATCAGCGGCCCGCTGATTGCGGCTATCCTGTTTATCCTGCCGATGTACGCGGTGCGCGCGGTGCCGGCGATGCGCAAATACCGCGCGGCGAGCAACGTCTTCGTGCTGGTGATGGGCCTGATCGCGCTGTCGGCGCTGATTTACGGCCTGGTGTGATCCCCTGGGCGCGCCGCCTTCGGCGCGCCTCTCAATCCTGCGTTACACATCCCTTTGCAATTAATCGTCGGGTTGCCGGGCGTTATCTTTGATAATGCAAGCCATTCTCATTAGTATTTCCTGATTGCGTTCATGACTAAGGAGTCTTTCGTGCACCGTCGAATCACTTTGCCGGCGCTGATTTGCGCCGCCTTACTCGCCTCTCCGGCGATGGCCACCACCTATCCGCTGACCCTGACCGACACCTCCGGCCAGACGCTCACCCTCCAGCAAGAACCGAAACGTATCGTGGTGCAGGACGGGCGCGACATTCTCACGCTGGCGCTGCTCGATCGCGCCAACCCGTTCGGCCGGCTGGTGGCCTGGAATAACCTGCTGAAGAAAAGCGACGCGGCGACCTGGGATATCTTGCAGAGCAAATGGCCGGCGGCGAAAAACATCATCGATATGGGATTCAGCGACAAAGGTGAAGTGAATCTGGAGAGCGTGATCGCCAAGCGGCCCGATCTGATGATCGCCCAGCTGCGTTCCAAACCTTCGCTGAGCCAAACCGGCGTGCTGGATAAGCTTAAGGCGCTGAATGTGCCGGTGCTGTTTATCGACACCATGCTCAAGCCGGTGGAAAACACGCCGAAAAGCGTGACGCTGCTGGGGGAAACCCTCAACCGGGAAAGTGAAGCCAAGCAATATACCGATTATTATCAGCAGCATTATCAGGCCATTCTGGCCAAGACGCAGGCGGTGGAACCCAAGCCGCTGGTGTTCTTTGAAGCCAAGGCCGGCCTGAACGGGCTGGAGTCCTGCTGCTTCACCCATGCGCACGTCGGCTGGGGCGCGTTGGTGGAAGCGGTCGGCGCGCGCAACATCGGCTCTGCGCTGTTGCCGGGCGCGACCGGCGACGTGGCGCTGGAAAAGGTGATCGCCATGAAACCGGATGCCTACATCGTTTCCGGCTCGCAGTGGGCCAGCAAGACCAACGCCGCGGTGCCGTTCGGCTATGGCGTCACGCAGCAGCAGGTGGATGAGGCTTTCAATCGCATGAAACAGCGCCCGGGCTTCGCGCAGGTGTCGGCGGTGAAAGAAGGGCGGTTCTACGGCATCTACCATAACTTCTACAACCATCCGTACAACATTGTCGGGTTGGAGTATCTGGCGAAGTTTATCTATCCGGCGCAGTTCCCGGATCTGGATCCGGCCAAGACCTACAGCGAGATCCTCAGCCGCTTTACCGAAGTGCCGGAAGGCAAAGGCATTTTGGGCGCGCAGGCGCCGGCGGGGAAATAACGGCAACGGGCGCGATGACGCGCCCGTTTTTGATCTTTAAGCGGCGGCCGGCGTATAGGTGGAGATGATCTCCAGCACGCCGTTGATGATGAACTGCACGCCCATGCACACCAGCAGGAAGCCCATCAGGCGCGAGATCGCCTCGATGCCGCTTTTCCCCACCAAGCGCATGATGGCGCCGGAACTGAGCAGGCAGCCCCACAGGATCACCGCGACCGTCAGGAAGATGGCGACCGGCGCCACCGTCAGCACCCAGGGTTCAAAACCCAGCGTGTTATCTTTGACGCTCGAGGCTGAGCTGATGATCATCGCGATGGTGCCCGGCCCGGCGGTGCTCGGCATGGCGAGCGGCACGAAGGCGATGTTGGCCGAGGTCTTATGGCGCAGCTCGTGCGACTTGCTCTCCACCTCCGGCGCCTCATCGGCGCTTTGTTGCGGGAACAACATGCGGAAACCGATGAAGGCGACGATCAGGCCGCCGGCGATGCGCAGGCCGGGGATCGAAATGCCGAAGGTGTTCATCACCACCTGCCCGGCGTAAAACGCCACCGTCATGATGCAGAACACATAAACCGAGGCCATCAGCGACTGCTGATTACGCTCTTCGCGCGTCATATTGCCGGACAACCCGAGCAGCAACGCCACCGTGGTCAGCGGGTTGGCCAGCGGCAACAGCAGCACCAAACCCAGTCCGATGGCCTGGAATAACTGCAAAATACCCGTCATAAAAAACTCCCTGTGCAACGTTCAAGCCGCCACGCGGCGGCCCATGAGCTGAACAGCCTAGCCTGCCGTGCGCCTGGCGGCAATGGGGACAGCTCGTAACGTTCATTAACCGTCGGCCGGCGTTTTATCACTGCCGTTGCACTTGCCGGTGAGCTCCGGTCCATCCTCGCACCCCAGTGGCGCTTCATTGACCGCAATCGCCCGCGGCACCGAACGCTAGCCAAAATGCACCCGCCCATACAACGTCGCTAATACTGGGTACATATTATTAATTATTTTTAACTGTTTTTACCGTTTAACCGCTCAAGAGATTAAACACTTCTATCTCGTAAGGCTTTGTGGCATTTCTTCATAATCGAAAAGCTTAAAAGGAGTTTTACTATGGAAGTGGCAAAAGAATGGGTAGCGGCGAAAAAAATCTCCTGGGGCAGCGTCATCGGTGGTGTGATCACCGTATTGGCTGTTTCACTGTTGCTGTCGACGTTGGGCACCAGTTTGGGATTTTCCATCGTGGATCCGACATCAGACGATCCGATCAACGGAGCCGGTACCACCGTAGTGATTTGGTCCGCTGTTTCAATCATCATTAGCTTGGCTGCCGGCGCTTTTATTGCCGGACGTTTGGCTGCTAATGACGGCCTTATTCATGGCTTCCTGGTATGGGCTACGTCACTGATTGTGGCGGCGGTGTTGGGTGGAATGCTGGTCGGGTCTGCAGTGAAGGCCACCGGTAATGCGCTGGGTGCTATCGCTTCGACCTCTGGCAGTTTGCTTTCCGGCGCCGGTTCCGCGATTGGCAAAGGGGCAACCGGGTTGGCAGACGTGGGCGGTAAGGTGTTTGACAAGTTGGGTATCGACACCACGTTGGAACCTGAACAGCTGCATGGTGATGTGGTTACGGCGCTCAAAAAAAGTGGTATTCCGTCATTGCAGCCTGAATTCATGCAGCAACAGTTGAATGCGGCCAAGACTGATTTGGCAGACGCAGTAAAAGCCCTGGCACTTCAGCCTGACAATAGCGATGCGATTATTAAGCAACTGGTCGACAAGCTTAAAAAACATGGTGAGGCCATCTCGCAAGATGTGGATCAAGACACACTGAAAAAAGCTCTGGTTGAAAATACCAATATGACGCCGCAGGAAGTGGACCAGACGGTGAAGAATTTGGTCGACGCCAAAAATAAAACTGCGCAGCTGGTTAATCAGCGCTTGGATGAAGCCGAAGCAAAAATCAATCAGGCAAAACAGGAGTATGCTGAGCTGAAACAGAAGGCGCGCGAACAGGCTGCCGCGGCTGCGGACGAATTGTCTCGGGCTGCCCTGTGGTCATTCTTTGCGTTGTTGATTGGCGCAGTGGTCAGTGCATTGGCAGGCTTGTGGGGCGTTAACACCAATGCCCGACGTGTAACCGTATCATCTCCGCAGGCGTAATCTCCAGGCTCGTTTGCGCGTCTCGATGATATGGGGATGAGAGCCTGAAATACCGACGACGATGAAATGACAGCCAGGAAAGACTGGCGCCTACCCCGGCCATGTGCCGGGGTTTTTATTGTTTGCGGCGTGATTAATGACCACCTTAATCGCTGTGTAGGGTATTAGGCATCAATTGCCACGATCCCTGGGGACAGGTGGATAACATAGATGCGCTGTAAATAATAATGAGTGTGATTATGAAACAAGAACTGCATATTTTGCTGGGAAAAGCCGTTGCCTTTCTGCTCTACTGCGCTTTTTTGGCGGCCTTGGTCGGCCTGGTATTTATCGACGTACACTGGCTGCATAATTTCGTGCATGAAACCTCGCTGACCGAAGCGGCGCAGGAGCTGTTGCTGCTCGCCATCTCCGGCGGTTTCTTCGCCGTGGCCCGGCGGCAGGCTGAACGCCGCTCCGCCTGGATGCTGGTCGGCGGTTTCTTTCTCTGCATGCTGATCCGCGAGATGGATTTCGCCTTCGATGCGCTGTGGCACGGCGCCTGGGTGTGGTTCGCGCTGGCGGTCGCCTTGGCCTGCCTGGTGCATGCAGCGCGGCACATCGCGGCGACGGTGCGCGGCCTGGCCTATTTCGTGACGCATCCCGCCTACGGCATGATGTGCGCCGGCCTGCTGTGCATTCTGGTGTTTTCACGCCTGTTTGGCATGAGCGCGCTGTGGCAAACGCTGATGCTGGACGGCTACAACCGGGTGGTGAAAAACATGGTGGAAGAGGGGTGCGAACTGCTGGGCTACGGCCTGTGCCTGCTGGCCACCCTCAGCTACATGAAAACCGTTTTTGCGCCAGCTGACGCGAAAGCGTGAGGGCGGCGCTTTATTTATCCGGAACAATTTTAGTGATACTATTCGCTTAGCCGAATGTGGCTGAGAAGGTATGCGTTCCATTCTGTATACCCAGTGAGGTTTCAATCTGGCAATTGTGGGCGAGATCTGAAACCTGGCTGACCAAACCCAAAATCCAATTTTCGTACTGCATGTGATCTGTCGTGTGGGTCACCACTGTAGATAAGGAATTATTAATGCCTGTTATTACTCTTCCTGACGGTAGTCAGCGTCATTTCGATCACCCCGTTTCCCCGATGGATGTCGCGCGCGATATCGGCCCTGGCCTGGCGAAAGCCTGTATCGCCGGCCGCGTCAACGGCGAGCTGGTCGACGCCGGCGATCTGATCGAATCGGATGCGCAGCTGGCCATCATCACCATCAAAGATGAGGACGGCCTGGAAATCATGCGCCACTCCTGTGCTCACCTGCTGGGTCATGCGATCAAGCAGCTGTGGCCGGATACCAAAATGGCGATCGGTCCGGTGATCGACAACGGTTTCTATTATGACGTGGATATCGACCGCACCCTGACGCAGGAAGACCTGGATCTGCTGGAAAAGCGGATGCACGAGTTGGCCGATAAGGATTACGACGTCATCAAGAAGAAGGTCAGCTGGCAAGAAGCCCGCGACACCTTCGCTGAGCGCGGCGAAATCTACAAAGTGGCGATCCTGGATGAGAACATCAGCCATGACGATCGTCCTGGCCTGTACCACCACGAAGAATACGTCGACATGTGCCGCGGCCCGCACGTGCCGAACATGCGTTTCTGCCACCATTTCAAGCTGCAGAAAACCTCCGGCGCTTACTGGCGCGGCGACAGCAAAAACAAAATGCTGCAGCGTATCTACGGCACCGCCTGGGCAGACAAGAAGCAGTTGAACGCCTACCTGCAACGCCTGGAAGAAGCGGCCAAGCGCGATCACCGCAAGATCGGCAAACAGCTCGACCTGTATCATATGCAGGAAGAAGCGCCGGGCATGGTGTTCTGGCACAACGACGGTTGGACCATCTTCCGCGAGCTGGAAGCCTTCGTGCGCATGAAGCTCAAAGAGTACCAGTACCAGGAAGTGAAAGGTCCGTTCATGATGGACCGCGTGCTGTGGGAAAAAACCGGCCACTGGGAAAACTACAAAGACGCCATGTTCACCACCGCGTCGGAAAACCGCGAATACTGCATCAAGCCGATGAACTGCCCGGGCCACGTGCAGATCTTCAACCAGGGCCTGAAGTCGTACCGCGATTTGCCGCTGCGCATGGGCGAGTTCGGCAGCTGCCACCGCAACGAGCCATCGGGTTCCCTGCACGGCCTGATGCGCGTGCGCGGCTTCACGCAGGATGACGCCCACATCTTCTGTACGGAAGAACAGGTGCGCGCTGAAGTGAACGAATGCATCCGCATGGTGTATGACGTGTACGGCACTTTCGGCTTCGACAAGATCGCCGTCAAGCTGTCCACTCGCCCGGAAAAACGCATCGGCACCGACGACATGTGGACCCGTGCGGAAGAAGACCTGGCCGCCGCGCTGACCGAGAACGGCATTCCGTTTGAATATCAGCCGGGTGAGGGCGCCTTCTACGGACCGAAAATTGAATTTACCCTGCATGATTGTTTGGATCGCGCATGGCAATGTGGTACCGTGCAGCTCGATTTCTTCTTGCCGGGCCGTTTGGGCGCTTCGTATGTTGGCGAAAACAACGATCGCGTCGTGCCGGTAATGATTCACCGCGCCATTTTGGGCTCCATGGAACGTTTCATCGGTATCCTGACCGAAGAATACGCCGGGTTCTACCCGACCTGGATCGCTCCGGTGCAGGTGGTGGTGATGAATATCACCGACAGCCAGTCTGATTACGTCCAGCAATTGACCAAAAAACTGCAGGATGCAGGCATTCGCGTGAAAGCGGACTTGAGAAATGAGAAGATTGGCTTTAAAATTCGCGAACATACTTTACGTCGAGTCCCTTACATGTTGGTGTGCGGCGACAAAGAGGTCGAAGCAGGCAAAGTTGCCGTTCGTACCCGCCGTGGCAAAGACCTGGGAAGCCTGGACGTAAACGAAGTCGTAGACAAGCTGCTGAAAGAGATTCGCAGCCGTAGTCTTCATCAACTGGAGGAATAAAGTATTAAAGGCGGAAAACGAGTTCAACCGGCGCGTCCTAATCGCATTAACAGAGAAATTCGCGCGCAAGAAGTTCGCCTAACCGGCGTCGATGGCGAGCAGATTGGTATTGTCAGTCTGAATGAAGCTCTTGAAAAAGCTGAGGAAGCGGGCGTTGATTTAGTAGAAATCAGCCCAAATGCCGAACCGCCAGTTTGCCGAATCATGGATTACGGCAAATTCCTCTACGAGAAGAGCAAGTCGACGAAAGAACAGAAGAAGAAGCAAAAAGTTATCCAGGTCAAGGAAATCAAATTCCGTCCTGGCACCGATGATGGCGACTATCAGGTCAAACTACGCAACCTGATTCGCTTTCTGGAAGATGGCGATAAAGCCAAAATCACCCTGCGTTTCCGCGGGCGTGAGATGGCGCACCAGCAGATCGGTATGGAAGTGCTTAACCGCGTCCGTAAAGACCTGTGTGAAGATATGGATCTGGCAGTGGTCGAATCCTTCCCTACGAAGATCGAAGGCCGCCAGATGATTATGGTGCTCGCTCCTAAGAAGAAACAGTAAGGCTTACAAGTAATGGAACCCGCGCGGCGCTTGCGCTGTGTGGGTTTTATTCGCCCAACTGATTCGTTGTTTAACAATGCGAAGTGGATTTAATTAAAATGCCAAAGATTAAAACTGTACGTGGTGCAGCCAAGCGCTTCAAAAAAACCGGCAGCGGTGGTTTTAAGCGTAAACATGCCAACCTGCGTCATATTCTGACCAAAAAAGCAACCAAGCGTAAACGTCACCTGCGTCCGAAAGGCATGGTGTCTAAAAACGATCTGGTCCTGGTTACCGCGTGCCTGCCGTACGCATAAGCCATTTTTTTTGAATTTAGAATAAGACTTTAGGAGAGAGCATATGGCTCGCGTAAAACGTGGTGTAATTGCACGCGCACGTCACAAGAAAATTATGAAGCAGGCGAAAGGCTACTACGGTGCCCGTTCGCGCGTATATCGTGTTGCCTTCCAGGCAGTAATCAAAGCAGGCCAGTATGCTTACCGTGACCGTCGTCAACGTAAGCGTCAGTTCCGTCAGCTGTGGATTGCACGTATCAACGCAGCTGCTCGTCAGAACGGTCTGTCTTACAGCAAGTTCATCAACGGCTTGAAAAAAGCGTCGATCGAAATTGACCGTAAGATCCTGGCTGACATCGCAGTCTTCGACAAAGTGGCCTTCGGCGCACTGGTTGAGAAAGCGAAAGCAGCTCTGGCGTAAGTCAGTAGAAGAGGGAGCTTGCTCCCTCTTTTAATCTTTGTTTTCAGCGACAAATATTGACTTTCATTGTCCGCAGCTATATCACTGGTGGGCAATCATCGACAAGGTACCGCAATCATGCACGCAGCTATTTTTCGTTTCTTTTTTTACTTTAGCGCCTGATTTCAGGAGGCTTTGCGCGTAAGAAAAGAAACGAAAAGTAGCGCCTAAGCCTCCCTCGTGGAGGCTTTTTTGTTTTTGGCCATCGTCCCGCCTTGCAACGCGTTGCGGTGAGTACGGCTGGCGTTCAGCTCAGGTGAGCCGCCCGGCCGGCAACGCATTGAAAAGTCTTTGAAGATTGCTCAAAGGCGTGTTCGAATATAGATAACAATTACTTAGGGCCATCCCGGCCAGAGGAAGAGGAAAGCAATGCCACATCTCGCAGAGCTGGTTGCCAATGCCAAGGCAGCCGTAGAAGATGCCCAGGATGTTGCCGCGTTAGATTTGGTGCGCGTCGAATATTTTGGCAAGAAAGGTCATTTCACCTTGCAGATGCAGTCTCTGCGCGACGTCCCGGCGGAAGATCGTCCGGCGGCCGGCGCGGTGATCAACCTGGCCAAGCAGGAGGTGCAAGACGCCCTGAACGCGCGTAAGAACGCGCTGGAAAGCGCTGCGCTGAACGCGCGCCTGGCGGCTGAAACCATCGACGTCTCCCTGCCGGGCCGTCGCATGGAAAACGGCGGTCTGCATCCGGTGACCCGCACCATCGACCGTATCGAAACCTTCTTCGGCGAGCTGGGCTTCTCCGTTGCCACCGGCCCGGAGATTGAAGACGATTACCACAACTTCGACGCGCTGAACATTCCAGGGCATCACCCGGCGCGCGCCGACCACGATACTTTCTGGTTCGACGCCACGCGCCTGCTGCGCACCCAGACTTCCGGCGTGCAGATCCGCACCATGAAGAACCAGCAGCCGCCGATCCGCATCATTGCGCCGGGCCGCGTTTATCGTAACGACTACGATCAGACGCACACCCCGATGTTCCATCAGATGGAAGGGCTGATCGTCGATAAAGACATCAGTTTCACCAATCTGAAGGGCACGCTGCACGATTTCCTGAACAACTTCTTTGAAGAAGACCTGCAGGTTCGTTTCCGTCCGTCCTACTTCCCGTTCACCGAGCCGTCCGCTGAAGTGGACGTGATGGGCAAGAACGGCAAATGGCTGGAAGTGCTGGGCTGCGGCATGGTGCATCCGAACGTGCTGCGCAACGTGGGCATCGATCCGGAAGTTTACTCCGGCTTCGCCTTCGGTATGGGCATGGAGCGCCTGACGATGCTGCGTTACGGCGTCACCGACCTGCGCGCATTCTTCGAAAACGATCTGCGTTTCCTCAAACAGTTTAAGTAAGGCGGGAATATCACATGAAATTCAGTGAACTCTGGTTGCGCGAGTGGGTAAACCCGGCCATCAGCAGCGAAGCATTATCCGATCAAATCACCATGGCCGGCCTGGAAGTGGACGGCGTGGATCCGGTTGCCGGCGCGTTTAACGGTGTCGTCGTGGGCGAGGTGGTCGAGTGCGGTCAACATCCGAACGCCGACAAACTGCGCGTCACCAAGGTTAACGTAGGCGGCGATCGCCTGCTCGACATCGTCTGCGGCGCGCCAAACTGCCGTACCGGCCTGAAAGTGGCGGTCGCCACCGTGGGCGCGGTGCTGCCGGGCGACTTCAAAATCAAGGCCGCCAAGCTGCGCGGCGAACCTTCGGAAGGTATGCTGTGCTCGTTCTCCGAGCTGGGCATTTCCGACGATCATGACGGCATCATCGAGCTGCCGCTGGATGCGCCGATCGGCACCGACATCCGCGACTATCTGAAACTGAACGACAACACCATCGAGATCAGCGTCACGCCGAACCGCGCCGACTGCCTGGGCATCATCGGCGTCGCGCGCGACGTGGGCGTACTGAACCAGGTTGCGCTGACCGAGCCGGACATGAGCCCGGTGGCCGCCACCATCGACGCCACGCTGCCGATCCGCGTTGACGCGCCGCAGGCGTGCCCACGCTATCTGGGGCGCGTGGTGAAAGGTATCGATGTCAAGGCGCCAAGCCCGCTGTGGATGCGTGAAAAACTGCGTCGTTGCGGCATCCGTTCTATCGATGCCGTGGTAGACGTCACCAACTATGTGCTGCTGGAGCTTGGCCAGCCGATGCACGCTTTCGATCTGGGCCGCATCGACGGCGGCATCGTGGTGCGCATGGCGGAAGAAGGGGAAACCCTGACGCTGCTGGACGGCAACGAAGCCAAACTGAGCGCCGACACCTTAGTGATCGCCGATCATCAAAAAGCGTTGGCGATGGGCGGCATCTTCGGTGGCGAGCATTCCGGCGTCAACGGGGAAACTCAGGACGTGCTGCTGGAATGCGCCTTCTTCAGCCCGCTGTCGATCACCGGCCGTGCACGCCGTCACGGTCTGCACACCGATGCGTCTCACCGCTATGAGCGCGGCGTCGATCCGGCGCTGCAGTACAAAGCGATGGAGCGCGCCACGCGCCTGCTGCTCGACATCTGCGGCGGCCAGGCCGGCCCGGTTATCGACGTAACCCACGAAAACGAACTGCCGAAGCGCGCCACCATCACGCTGCGCCGCGAGAAGCTGGATCGTCTGATCGGCCACGTGGTGCCGAGCGAGCAGGTCAGCGACATTCTGCGCCGCCTGGGCTGCCAGGTGACCGAGCAGGGCGACAGCTGGCAAGCGGTCGCGCCGAGCTGGCGTTTCGATATGGAAATCGAAGAGGATCTGGTGGAAGAAGTGGCGCGCGTTTACGGCTACGACAACATCCCGGATGTGCCGGTGCGCGCCGATCTGGTGATGACCCAGCATCGCGAAGCCGATCTGACGCTCAAGCGCGTGAAGACCATGCTGGTCGATCACGGCTACCAGGAAGCGATCACCTACAGCTTCGTCGATCCGAAAGTGCAGGCGCTGCTGCACCCGAATGAAGAAGCGCTGATCCTGCCGAGCCCGATTTCGGTCGAAATGTCGGCGATGCGCCTGTCGCTGTGGACCGGTTTGCTGTCCGCGGTGGTGTATAACCAGAACCGTCAGCAGACGCGTCTGCGCCTGTTCGAAAGCGGCCTGCGCTTTGTGCCTGATAGTGCGGCAGATCTGGGTATTCGTCAGGACGTCATGCTGGCAGGCGTGATCGCCGGCCATACGCACGATGAGCATTGGGATCTGGCGCGCAAGCCCGTCGACTTCTATGATTTAAAAGGGGATCTGGAGTCTGTCCTCGAACTGACCGGTAAATTATCCGAAATTCAGTTCCGGGCGGAAGCCAATCCGGCCCTGCATCCAGGGCAGAGTGCGGCGATTTATTTACACGGCGAACGCGTAGGTTTCATCGGTGTGATTCACCCGGAACTTGAACGTAAACTGGATCTTAACGGCCGCACCGTGGTGTTTGAACTGGAGTGGAACAAGCTTGCGAGCCGCGCCGTGCCTCAGGCGCGGGAGATTTCGCGCTTCCCGGCAAACCGCCGTGATATCGCCGTTGTGGTGGCTGAAAACGTCCCCGCAGAAGATATTTTGGCCGAGTGTAAGAAAGTTGGCGCAAATCAGGTAGTTGGCGTAAACTTGTTTGACGTGTACCGTGGCAAGGGCGTGGCAGAAGGTGACAAGAGCCTGGCTATCAGTCTGGTATTGCAGGATACCGCTCGTACACTGGAAGAAGAGGAGATAGCCGCTACCGTTGCAAAATGCGTAGAGGCTCTAAAACAGCGATTCCAAGCATCCTTGAGGGATTGAACCTATGGCGCTTACTAAAGCTGAAATGTCAGAACACCTGTTTGAGAAGCTTGGGCTTAGCAAACGGGACGCCAAAGACCTGGTGGAACTGTTCTTTGAAGAGGTCCGTCGGGCCCTTGAGAATGGCGAACAGGTAAAACTGTCGGGTTTTGGCAACTTTGATCTGCGTGACAAGAACCAACGTCCGGGGCGTAACCCGAAGACCGGCGAAGACATTCCGATTACGGCGCGCCGCGTGGTGACCTTCCGTCCGGGGCAGAAGCTGAAAAGCCGGGTAGAAAACGCCAGCCCGAAAGGGTGAGTGACGTGTGATATCAAAAAAGGCCGCTTGCGCGGCCTTTTTCTTTTTTGGCATAAAATTCAGTTTATTCCTAATTGGCAATGTAAGAATTAAAATTCTGCGTTCAAACGCTACGGAAAAATTTATTTAATCTCAATTGCGGAATATTCTCATATCTTATTTGGTGAGTGGCATTGTTTCCGCTTCAATAACGGCCGTGATAATGGCCAGGGCCATCGCCACGGTGGCCGCCGCCCCAGTGCGGGCCCCAACAGCAGGCGCTGAGGCTTGCTGTCAGGGCCACAACGGCCAGCAGGCTGCCTATACGTTTAATCATCTTATTATCCTCCGATGGAAATTCGCTTAATTATAATTGCCGCGCCGCTTGAGAGCCGTCAGTTATTCGTTAAGCCTTGTCAGCGATTATGATAATTAAAGGCGAGGGCAAACAGTGTAGGGATTGTGTAAGGCCGTCGAAAACAATCTGAAAATAGGCATCGGTGAGATAGTGGTTAAATAAACGCGCTGATATAACCACTGCAGCAAGAAAAATAGAGTGAGAAGGCAAAATGAAAAAGATCCTGTTGCTGGTGTGTTTCCCGTTGTTGCTGCCGTTGGCGGCGCAGGCCGATGTCTCTGTCGATATCAATGTGCCGGGCGTTTCTCTGCATCTGGGGGATCAGGACCGTCGCGGCTACTACTGGGATGGTTACGACTGGCGTCCACCGCAGTGGTGGCATGCGCATCAGGGCCGCGGTCTGGGTGAGCGCAATGCGCGCGGCATGTACTGGGACGGCGGCCGCTGGCAGCCATCGCCGCCGCGTGGCTATGATCACCGTGAGCCGGCACGCAGCGGCAATCCGTTCCGCGGCGATCGCGATAATCGCGACCACGAGCGTAATCATGACGATCGCGGTGCCTCCGACCGCCGCGATGACGGCCGCGGCCAGCCTTATCCACCGGGCAACGCCGGCCCGCATCGTTAACCCTGAGTTTATCGGCGGCTGGTTTTGCCATCATCGTTGCGATGACGGGCAATGCCAGCCGCTGCTTTCCTGCGCCATCATCCACGCAAGGCTTCCCCTTGCGGCGTTAACCCCCTAATATTCGACTCAAACGTCAATTATCCGGCCACGACAGCGGCCGGCAGGGAACCGCCGCGCCATGCCAACCAGCCGTACCTTCACCTTATTGTTGCAACATCAACGCTACCGCGATAAACGCCAGATCGGTCTGTTGGCGCTGGGCGTGGCGGTGGCGCTGCTGTTCAGCCTTTGTGCCGGCGACCAATGGATATGGCCGTCAGAGTGGTTCAGCGATCGGGCGCAACTGTTCGTCTGGCAACTGCGTTTGCCGCGCGCGCTGGCGGTGATGCTGGTCGGCGCCGCCCTGGCGGTGGCGGGCGCGGTAATGCAGGCGCTGTTTGAAAACCCGCTGGCGGAGCCCGGTCTGCTGGGCGTCGCTAACGGCGCCGGCGTAGCGCTGGTGCTGACGGTGTTGTTGGGGCAGGGGTTGTTGCCGGTGGCGCTGATGAGCGCCGCCGCGATAGCCGGTGCGCTGGCGATGACCTTTCTGTTGCTGGGCTTCGCTCGCCGCCGACGTCTGACCAATGCGCGGCTGTTGCTGGTCGGCGTGGCGCTGGGCATCGTGTGCAGCGCGCTGATGACCTGGGCGGTCTATTTCAGCACCAGCCTCGATCTGCGGCAGCTGATGTACTGGATGATGGGCGGTTTCGGCGGGGTCGACTGGCGCCAAAAGTGGCTGGTGCTGGCGCTGCTGCCGGTGCTGCTGTGGTTGTGTGGCCAGGGCAAAGCGCTCAACCTGATGGCGCTGGGCGAGGTACAGGCGCGGCAACTAGGGCTGTCGCTGCATCTGTGGCGTAACCTGCTGGTGCTGGCGATCGGCTGGCTGGTCGGCGTCAGCGTGGCGCTCGCCGGGGTGATTGGCTTCGTTGGGTTGGTGATCCCGCATATTTTGCGGCTTATCGGCCTGACCGACCAACGCTATCTGTTGCCGGCCTGCGCGCTGGCCGGGGCTGGGGTGTTGCTGGTGGCCGATGTGGTTGCCCGCATTGCGCTGCTGGCGGCCGAGCTGCCGATCGGCGTGGTGACTGCCACGCTGGGGGCGCCGCTATTTATCTGGTTACTGACCCGGGCAAAAGGCGTAAGGTAGTTCTCTTCATTCACCTGCCATTAAAAAACCAAAGGATGACAACCGATGAGCAAGCCAATCGACAACCTGCCGTTACAAACCATTGAAAATCAGCCGACCACGCTGGGCGCCTACCGGGGTAAGGTGCTGCTGGTGGTCAACGTGGCCTCGGAGTGCGGCCTGACCAAACAGTACGAAGGGCTGGAAGCGCTGTACGAAGCCTACCGCGATCAAGGGCTGGAAGTCCTCGGGTTCCCGTCCAATGAATTCCTGGGCCAGGAGCCGGGCAGCAACGAAGAGATCCTGGCGTTTTGCCGTGGCACCTTCGGCGTGCAATTCCCGATGTTCGCCAAGATTGAGGTGAACGGCGAACGCCGTCATCCGCTGTACCAGGCGCTGATTGCCGCACAGCCGGAGGCTGTCGCACCGCAGGGCAGCGAGTTTCTGGCGCGGATGACCAGCAAAGGGCGTGCGCCGAAGCACCCCGGCGATATTCTGTGGAACTTCGAGAAATTCCTGATCGCGCGCGACGGCACGGTGATCCAGCGCTTCTCGCCTGACACTACGCCGGAAGATCCGGCGCTGGTGGCGGCGGTGAAACAAGCGCTGGCAGGATAAGACAGATGCTGCAACTCGTTGAGGTTGGGGTGGCGGGGCGCCTGGCGCCTTTTTCGGCACAGATTGACGGCGGGTTGCAGGTTCACCTGATCGGCCCCAATGGCGCAGGGAAGAGCACCCTGTTGGCGCGGGTGGCGGGCATGCTGCCGGGGCTGGGCGAAGTCTGCCTGGACGGACGCGCGTTAGCCGATTATCCGGGGAGCGAGCTGGCATGCCGGCGCGGCTATCTCAGCCAGCAACAGCCGCCGGTGTCGCTGATGCCGGTGTTTCAGTATTTGGCGTTGCACCGGCCTGCCGGCGCGGCGCAAACCGAGGTGGAGCACGCCATTCTCTATCTATGCCAGCGGTTGAAGCTGGTGGATAAGCTGTCACGCACGTTGACGCAGCTTTCCGGTGGCGAATGGCAGCGGGTGCGGCTGGCGGCGGTGTTGCTGCAGGTGTGGCCCAGCGTCAATCCGCACAGCCGATTGTTGTTGCTGGATGAACCGACCAATAGCCTGGACGTGGCGCAAAAGGTCGCGCTGGATCGCCTGCTGCGCGAATTCTGCCAAAGTGGGCGCAGCGCGCTGGTGTGCGCGCACGATCTGAATCATACCCTGCAGCAGGCCGATCGGGTTTGGTTGCTGCACGCTGGGCAGCTGGTCGCGCAGGGCATCACCCGTGAGGTGATGGCGCCCGACCTGTTGTCGCAGATCTATGAAGTGGATTTTCACCTGCAATGGGTGGGGAACCAGCGTTGGATCATGACGCGCACGGCTTAATTCGTCCCGGCAGCATAAATGTAAACGAAAACTAAACGTAGTGAATATAAATAGCCGGGTAATCATCGGCTATTATTGTTCCACCGCTCATTTTATCGTGGGTTTTATTGAAAAGCGTCAATGACGTGCTAGGCTTGATTCGGCGAAAATAAAATAAGTAAATAATTATTAAAAATAATAAGCAATTGATTTTATTGGTAAATTAAATTAACGGTAACGACATCTATCTATCAGTCCTCCCACTGATGACACGTCTCGTCTTAAGGTTTAGTTAAGCTTGCGGCCTTACATTGTCAGTTAATCCACGGAAACGATTCTTCTCTGGCGTTTAATATTCGTTAAACGAAAGGGATTTACAGTGTCATCAAAAGCAGCTCGATACGTTTGGGGTTAACTATGGATCAATTTTTGCCTTTCTCTCGTCCGGCCATCGGCGATGAAGAAATCGCCGCGGTAGAGAAAGTGTTGCGTTCCGGTTGGATCACCACCGGGCCGCAAAACCAGCAACTGGAAAGCGACTTCTGCTCCACTTTCGGCTGTAAGCACGCCATCGCCGTCAGTTCCGCCACGGCGGGTATGCACATCACGCTGATGGCGCTGGGTATCGGCCCCGGCGACGAAGTCATCACCCCTTCGCAAACCTGGGTCTCCACCCTCAACATGATCGAGTTGCTGGGCGCCACGCCGGTGATGATCGACGTTGACCGTGATACGTTGATGGTCAGCGCCGCCGATGTCGAGGCTGCCATCACCCCGAACACCAAAGCGATTGTTCCGGTGCATTACGCCGGTGCTCCCCTGCAAATGGATGCGCTGCGCGCCGTAGCCGCACGCCATCGCTTGCCGCTGATCGAAGACGCCGCCCACGCGGTCGGCACGCGCTACAACGGCGAATGGGTCGGCGCACGCGGCACGGCGATTTTCTCTTTCCACGCGATTAAAAACGTGACCTGCGCCGAAGGCGGCCTGATCGCCACCGACGACGATGCGCTGGCGGATCGCCTGCGTTGCCTGAAGTTCCACGGTCTGGCCGTCGATGCCTTCGATCGCCAGCAGCTTGGCCGCAAACCGCAGGCCGAAGTGGTGGAGCCGGGTTACAAATACAACCTGTCCGACATTCATGCGGCGATCGCCGTGGTGCAACTGTCGCGCTTTGCTGAGCTGAACGCGTGCCGTAAGGCGCTGGCACAGCGCTACCTGAGCGCGCTGGAAGGCTCGCCGTTCCAACCGTTGGGCGTGCCGGATTATCCGCATGACCACGCCTGGCACCTGTTTATGGTCCGCGTCGATCCCGCGCGTTGCGGCATCGATCGCGACCAGCTGATGGAGCGCCTGAAAGAGGTTGGCGTCGGCACCGGGCTGCATTTCCGCGCCGCGCATACTCAGAAATTCTACCGTGAGCGTTATCCGCAGCTTTCTTTGCCGAATACCGAATGGAACTCGGCGCGGCTGTGCACCTTACCGCTATTCCCTGATATGACCGACGCCGACGTGGATCGCGTGGTCAATGCCTTGTCTTCTGTTGTGGAGTCTTTACGTGCCTCGCGTTGAACCGATTAAAAAAGTCTCGGTAGTCATCCCGGTATACAACGAGCAGGAAAGCCTGCCGGCGTTGCTGGAGCGGACTACTGCCGCCTGTAAGCAGTTATCTCAACCTTATGAAATCATCCTCGTCGACGATGGCAGCAGCGACAACTCCGCTGACATGCTGACTGCGGCGGCGGAAAAGCCGGATAGCCACGTGATCGCCGTCTTGCTGAACCGCAACTATGGCCAGCACTCGGCCATTATGGCCGGTTTCAATCAGGTGACCGGCGATCTGGTGATTACGCTGGACGCCGATCTGCAGAACCCGCCGGAGGAGATCCCACGGCTGGTCAGCGTGGCGGAAGAGGGCTATGACGTGGTGGGCACCGTGCGCGCCAACCGTCAGGACTCCTGGTTCCGCAAAAGCGCCTCGCGCGTAATCAACATGATGATTCAACGCGCCACCGGCAAGTCGATGGGGGACTACGGCTGCATGCTGCGCGCCTACCGTCGTCATATCGTTGAGGCGATGCTGCACTGCCATGAGCGCAGCACCTTTATCCCGATCCTGGCGAATACCTTCGCCCGCCGCACGACCGAGATCGACGTGCGTCACGCCGAACGCGAGTTTGGCGACTCCAAGTACAGCCTGATGAAGCTGATCAACCTGATGTATGACTTGATCACCTGCCTGACCACCACGCCGCTGCGTTTGCTCAGCGTGGTCGGCAGCATCGTGGCGCTGTCCGGGTTTGTGCTGGCGCTGGTGCTGATAGCGCTGCGTCTGCTGCTCGGCCCTGAATGGGCCGCCGGCGGCGTGTTCACCCTTTTCGCCGTCCTGTTCACCTTTATCGGCGCCCAGTTTGTCGGCATGGGGCTACTGGGTGAATACATCGGCCGCATCTATACCGACGTGCGCGCGCGTCCTCGCTATTTTGTTCAGAAAGTGGTCGGTGCACAGCAGGGCCACAATACTCAGGAAGAAGAATGATGAAAGCTATTGTATTTGCTTACCATGATATTGGCTGCGCCGGTCTGAAAGCGCTGACTGAGGCGGGTTATGACGTGCAGGCCGTGTTCACGCACACCGACGACCCTGGCGAGAACAACTTCTTCTCCTCCGTGGCCCGTTTGGGCGCCGAATTGGATCTGCCGGTCTATGCGCCAGAGGACGTAAACCACCCGCTGTGGGTTGACCGCATTCGCGCACTGCAGCCGGACGTGATCTTCTCGTTCTATTACCGCCACATGCTGAGCGACGAGATCCTGTCGCTGGCACCGCAGGGCGGTTTCAATCTGCACGGTTCGCTGCTGCCACGTTACCGTGGCCGTGCGCCGGTGAACTGGGCGCTGGTGAACGGCGAAACCGAAACCGGCGCCACGCTGCACAAGATGGTGAAACGCCCGGACGCCGGCGACATCGTCGGGCAGCAAAAAGTGGCCATCGCCGACAGCGATACCGCGCTGACGCTGCACAAAAAAGTGCTGGAAGCCGCGCAGATCGTGTTGAAAGAGCAACTGCCGAAGCTGAAGAACGGCACTGCCACCTTCACCAAGCAGGATGAGTCCCAGGCCAGCTACTTCGGCCGCCGCAGCGCGGCGGACGGCGAGATCCTGTGGCACAAATCCGCCAAAGAGATCAACAACCTGGTGCGCGCCGTCACCGAGCCGTACCCGGGGGCGTTCAGCTACCTCGGCCAGCGCCAGCTGATCGTCTGGCGCTCTCGCGTGCTGGATACCCAACACGATAAGCAGCCGGGCACCGTGCTGAGCACCTCGCCGCTGGTCATCGCCTGTGGCGAAGGCGCGCTGGAGATCGTCGCCGGTCAAAACGACAGCGGTCTGTACGTGCAGGGCAGCCGCCTGGCGCAGGAAATGGGCATCGTCACCGACGTGCGTCTGGCCGCCAAGCCGAACGCCGCGATGAAACGCCGCACCCGCGTACTGATCCTCGGGGTCAACGGCTTCATCGGCAACCACCTGACCGAGCGCCTGCTGCGCGACGATCGCTACGACATCTACGGTCTGGATATCGGCTCTGACGCCATCAGCCGCTTCCTCGACAACCCGCGCTTCCACTTCGTGGAAGGCGACATCAGCATCCACTCCGAGTGGATCGAGTATCACATCAAGAAATGCGACGTGGTGCTGCCGCTGGTGGCGATCGCGACGCCGATCGAATACACCCGTAACCCGCTGCGCGTGTTCGAGCTGGACTTCGAAGAGAACCTGAAGATCGTTCGCGACTGCGTGAAATACAACAAGCGCATCATCTTCCCGTCCACCTCTGAAGTGTACGGCATGTGCGACGACAAAGAGTTCGACGAAGACCATTCGCGCCTGATCGTCGGGCCAATCAACAAACAGCGCTGGATCTACTCGGTCTCCAAACAGCTGCTGGATCGGGTGATCTGGGCTTACGGCGCCAAAGAAGGCCTGAAGTTCACGCTGTTCCGTCCGTTCAACTGGATGGGGCCGCGCCTGGATAACCTGGACGCGGCGCGCATCGGTTCTTCCCGCGCCATCACCCAACTGATCCTCAACCTGGTGGAAGGTTCGCCGATCAAACTGATGGACGGCGGCGCGCAGAAACGTTGCTTCACCGACATCAACGACGGCATCGAAGCGCTGTTCCGCATCATCGAGAACCGCGACGGCCTGTGCGACGGCCAGATCGTCAACATCGGCAACCCGACCAACGAAGCGAGCATCCGCGAACTGGCGGAAATGCTGCTGGAAAGCTTCAACAACCACCCGTTGCGCGACCGCTTCCCGCCGTTTGCCGGCTTCAAGGACGTGGAGAGCAGCAGCTACTACGGTAAAGGGTATCAGGACGTCGAGCACCGCACGCCGAGCATCAAAAATGCTCACCGCCTGCTGGGCTGGCAGCCGACCATCGAGATGAAGCAAACCATCGCCGATACGCTGGACTACTTCCTGCGCACTACCGTTCAGGAAGGGAACGGTGCATGAAGAAAGTCGGTCTGCGGGTTGATGTAGATACCTTCAGCGGCACCCGTGAAGGGGTGCCGCAGTTGCTGGATCTGTTCGAAAAGTACGACATTCAGGCCAGCTTCTTCTTCAGCGTGGGACCGGACAACATGGGGCGCCATCTTTGGCGCCTTTTGCGTCCGAAATTTTTGTGGAAAATGCTGCGTTCGAACGCCGCCTCGCTATACGGTCTGGACATTCTGCTGGCCGGCACCGCCTGGCCGGGGCGCAACATTTCACGCGCGCTGGGGCCGCTGATGAAGCGCACCGCCGAAGCCGGCCATGAGGTCGGGCTGCACGCCTGGGATCACCAGGGGTGGCAGGCCAGGGTCGGCAAGTGGAGCGAAGCGCAGCTGACCGAACAGGTGCAGCTGGGCGTCGACGCCCTGAGCGCCAGCACCGGCCAGCCGGTGAAATGCTCCGCCGTGGCGGGCTGGCGCGCCGATACGCGCGTGCTGGAGGTCAAACAACGCTTCGGCTTCCATTACAACAGCGATTGCCGCGGCACCCATCCGTTCCGTCCGGTGCTGAGCGACGGGCGCCACGGTACGGTGCAGATCCCGGTGACGCTGCCGACCTTCGATGAAGTGATTGGCAGCGAAGTCAGCATGGCCGACTTCAACGACTATATTCTGCGCGCCATCGAGAACGATCGCGGCGTGCCGGTGTACACCATTCACACCGAAGTGGAAGGCATGTCGCAGGCGGCGATGTTCGAACAGTTATTGCAACGCGCACAGCGGCAGGGCATCGAATTCTGTCCGCTGAGCGCGCTGTTACCGCAAGATTTGGCGTCACTGCCGTTGGGCCGCATCAAGCGCGCTCCTTTCCCCGGCCGCGAAGGTTGGCTGGGCTGTCAAACCGATGTGAAGGACGTTACATGAAGGCGCTAAAAGGATCCTGGGCCATTGTGCTGGCCGTTTTTTTTGCTCTGGTTTACCTGATCCCGCTTAACGGCCGCCTGCTGTGGCAGCCGGATGAGACGCGTTATGCCGAGATCAGCCGTGAAATGCTGCAGCGCGGCGATTGGGTCGTGCCGCACCTGCTGGGGCTGCGCTATTTCGAAAAGCCGGTGGCGGGTTACTGGTTCAATAACATCAGCCAGTGGCTGTTTGGCGAAAACAACTTTGCGGTGCGTTTCGGCTCGGTGTTCAGCACCGGCATGACCGCGCTGCTGGTGTTCGCGCTGGCGATGCTGATGTGGCGCAATGCGCGCCGCGCCAGCCTGGCGGCGCTGATGTTCCTGTCGATGGTACTGGTGTTCAGCATCGGCACCTACAGCGTGCTGGATCCGATGATCTCGCTGTGGCTGGCGGCGGCGATGGTCAGTTATTACCTGACGCTGAAAGCCACCTCGGTCAAAGGCAAGCTGGGCGCTTACGCGTTGCTGGGCCTGGCCTGCGGCATGGGCTTTATGACCAAGGGCTTCCTGGCGCTGGCGCTGGCGGTGCCGGTGATCGCGGTGATCCCGATCGTCATTCAGCAACGCCGCATCAAGGATCTGCTGTGCTATGGCCCGGTGGCGATCGTGACCGCTACGCTGCTCAGCCTGCCGTGGGCGCTGGCGATCGCGCAACGTGAACCCGATTTCTGGAATTACTTCTTCTGGGTCGAGCATATTCAGCGTTTCGCCGAAGATAACGCCCAGCACAAGGCGCCGTTCTGGTATTACCTGCCGGTCCTGCTGGCGGCGGTGCTGCCGTGGCTGGCGCTGCTGCCCGGTGCGCTGCTCAAGGGGTGGCGCGAGCGCGTACAGCGTCCGGAGCTGTTCTTCCTGCTGAGCTGGGCGCTGATGCCGCTGATCTTCTTCAGCATCGCCAAAGGCAAGCTGCCGACCTACATTCTGCCGTGTATGGCCCCGCTGGCGCTGCTGATGACCGCCTATGCGGAAGACTACGCCGCCACGCTGCGCGCCAGGCTGTTCAAGGCCAACGCCTGGCTGAACGGCCTGTTCGGCCTGATCGGCATCGTGGCGCTGGTGGTGTTGAGCTCCGGTCTGCTGCCGAAGGCACATCTGTTTACTCCGCAGGAGTGGCCGAAACTGGTGCTCGGCCTGATCGCCTTCGGCGGCTGGCTGCTGTTCGCGCTGGTTTCCGTACGCGACAACGGCCGCCAATGGCGCTGGGCGGCGGCTTGCCCGGTGCTGCTGTGCCTGGTGATCGGTTACGCCATCCCGCAACAGGTGACCGATTCCAAACTGCCGCAAAACTTTGCCCGCGCCACGATGGCCGAACTGAGCGACAGCCGCTATGTGTTGAGCGACAGCGTCGGGCTGGCAGCCGGCCTGGCCTGGGAGCTGAAGCGTAGCGACGTGCTGATGTACAGCCAGAAAGGCGAGGTGGCCTATGGTCTGGAGTACCCGGACGCCAAGGGGCACCTGATCAGCGATGCCGACTTCCCGCAGTGGCTGGCGCAGGCGCGCAAGCAGGGGAACGTGTCGCTGGTGCTGCAGCTGTCCCGTGGCGAAGCGCTGCCGCAGGAACTGCCCGCCGCAGACAAGGTGGATCGCATGAACCGCCTGGTGCTGATGTGGTATAAACAGCAACCATGATGGGTTTTCTGTTGGTGATTGTGGTCAGCCTGCTCACCTGTGGTGGGCAGCTGTGCCAGAAACAGGCGGCGCACTGTTGGGAACGGGCGGACGAGGCGCGGCTGAAGCTGACGCTGCGCTGGTTGGCGCTGGCGGTGCTGCTGCTGGGGCTGGGCATGGCGGTGTGGCTCAATGTGCTGCAACGCCTGCCGCTCAGCCTGGCTTACCCGATGCTCAGCCTGAACTTCGTGATGGTGACGCTGGCGGCGCGCTGGCTGTTTCATGAGCCGACGACCGCCCGCCACTGGTGCGGCGTAGCGTCGATTATGTTGGGGATCCTGCTGATGAGCGTGCATTCATGAGGGGCTATGCCTGGGGCGCCGCCAGCGTGTTGCTGGTGACGTTGGCGCAGTTGCTGATGAAGTGGGGCATGGTGCAAATCCCGCTGATGTCGTTCGCCGACGTCTCGTTGGTGCTGATCGGCGGCTACTGGCTGCCGCTGTTGGCGGTGGGCGGCGGCATCTGCGGTTATGCGCTGTCGATGCTGTGTTGGTTCTTTGCGCTGCGCCACCTGCCGTTAAACCGCGCTTATCCTCTGTTGAGCGTCAGTTATGCGCTGGTCTATCTGGCGGCGGTGATCCTGCCGTGGTTCAACGAGTCCGCTACGCTGCTGAAAACGCTGGGCACGCTGTTTATTCTGTTCGGCGTCTGGCTGATTAACAGCAAGTCCGAGACTAAATCGCCGGAATAGGGCCAAAACCGGCGATCCTGTCATTATCTCCCTTATGGCGCTTGCCTTTTTCCCCGTGCGGGAGATAAATTAACGCCAAATAGCGCTCTCCTTACGTGGTGCCGGCTTTGCCTCGCAGGCGGTGTGGTGGTGTACCGGATGGCATAATGCGGCAACGTGTTCAATGAAGGGATATTATGCGGATGCGTGTGTGGTTTTTATTAGCCAGTTTGATCCTCGCCGGGTGCAGCAGCCATGCGCCGCCGCCCAGCGGCCGCCTGGCGGACTCTATCGTGGTGGTGGCCCAGCTCAATGAGCAGCTGCGCCAGTGGTACGGCACGCCATACCGTTACGGCGGCCTGGATCGGGGCGGGGTAGATTGTTCCGGCTTTGTTTACCGCACGTTCCGCGATCGTTTTGACATGCAACTGCCGCGTTCGACCGAAGAACAGACCTCGCTGGGCACCAAGGTCTCACGCGATGAGCTGATGCCGGGCGATCTGGTGTTTTTCAAAACCGGCGGCGGTGAGAACGGCCTGCACGTCGGCATTTACGATACCAACGACCAATTTATCCACGCGTCGACCAGCCGTGGAGTGATCCGCTCCTCGCTCGATAACGTCTACTGGAAGCGGGTGTACTGGCAGGCGCGACGCATTTAGCCTTAACCCATTGATTTGGTGTATCATGGCGGCATCTCATGTTTTGGACGGTGCCTGCCATGAACAGCCTGCGTTTACTGATCTCCGACTCCTACGATCCCTGGTTCAACCTGGCGGTGGAAGAGTGCATCTTCCGCGAAATGACCACGCAAAAAATTCTCTTCCTGTGGCGCAATGCCGAAACGGTGGTGATTGGCCAGTCGCAGAACCCCTGGAAAGAGTGCAACACCCGGCGCATGGAGCAGGACGGCATTAGGCTGGCGCGGCGCAGCAGCGGCGGCGGGGCGGTATTTCACGACCTGGGCAACACCTGTTTCACCTTTATGGCCGGCAAGCCGGGCTACGACAAGAGCGTCTCGACCGACATCATTCTGCAAGCGCTGCGGCAGCTAGGCGTCGCGGCCGGCGCGTCGGGGCGCAACGATCTGGTGATGGAAACCGCCGACGGGCCGCGTAAAATATCCGGCTCGGCCTATCGAGAAACCCAGGATCGCGGTTTCCACCACGGCACGCTGCTGCTGAACGCCGACCTGGAACGGCTGGCGAACTACCTCAATCCGGATCCCAAAAAGCTGCAGGCCAAGGGCATCACCTCGGTGCGTTCACGCGTCGCCAATCTGGCGGAGTTTTTGCCGGGCATCAGCCATGAGCAGGTATGCGACGCCATCGTGCAGGCTTTCTTCGCCCACTATGGCGAAACGGCCGAGCCGGAGATCATTTCGCCGGACGTGTTCCCCGATCTGCCCGATTTTGCCGCGCAGTTCGCCAAACAAAGCAGCTGGGAATGGAATTTCGGCAAGGCGCCAGCATTCAGCCACTTGCTTAACGAGCGCTTTGTCTGGGGCGGCGTAGACCTGTTCTTCGATGTGGAGAAGGGGGCTATTGTTCGCGCGCAGGTGTTCACCGACAGCCTTAATCCCGCCCCGCTGCAGCGGCTGGCGGATATGCTGGTGGGCTGCCCGTATCGAAGCGAGCCCGTTGCCGCCTGCTGTGATCGACTGATGGCGGATTATCCGCAGCAGGCGGCCGAATTAGCCGAACTGCGGCAATGGCTGAGTGAAACGATCCGTTAGCGAAGGCCTGGTGATGAAGGGATGAGCGTGCTCATCCCTTTTTTTATCGCTGAAATCGATGTTTTGCACGGCGGTAGCGCAGATTTTCTGAAAATCAAGGTGGGCATTTTTTTGCGTTTTCAATGCCGAGAATAACGGGCGGAATTGATGCGTTATTAAATTTAATCAGTCATCGTTAACGGCAGGAAAAATCGGCGTTAAGGCGGGAAGATTATTTTACTTTATTTAAGATTTTTCTTAAATAAAACAAAGGAGATAAGTCAAATTTGGCCGTCAATCCATTCTACTTAAGCCAAATACCTTTTCACATAACGCGTTTGGCGGGCGCCATGGCATAAGTTAGGCTGCTTTTCTTTGCGCCTTTCACGATTGTCGTATAGCTTTAATCTATCAATTAAATGATATTTCATGGGTATTTACATTGATATTTCCGATTAATCCCAGAGGGATTGATCGATAAAATATATTGATATACGATGATACGCTAGCCATTCATCCTGTGGCATTAAAATGAACATCCAACTCGAAGCTGACTTTATTAGTAGCTATGTTTTTCAACCTGTTTACTCAATGGAGGGCGGGCTGTTGGCGGTGGAAATGTTGAGCCGATTCAACAGTCTCGACGGTGATTTAGCCATGCCGGCCGAAATTGGGATTAATTTATTGGCGCCTGAACAAAGGATTGAGTTATTTAATGAGCAACTGAAACTTGCGGAGCAGCATGCGGCTTGGTTTACCGGTAACAACGTGCAGTTGACCATCAATATCGAAGAAACCATCGTTGAGCTTATTCTTTCCGATTCGGCGTTGTGCCAACGGATCGGGCAATATCCTTTTATTGCATTTGAAGTGAGTGAGAGTTTTCCGAATCTTTCGGCCGGGAAGAACAACCCGAGCGTGCGGCGATTAAGCGAAATGTTTACGCTGTGGCTCGATGATTTCGGTTCCGGTAAAGCCACGCTGACCGCGTTGTACGATGGTTTGTTTGACTACGTAAAGATAGACAAGCGTTTTTACTGGCAGCTGTTTACCCATCAGGGATATGACGTGGTCATCGACTCGTTGTTAAAGAATATCAACCTGTTATGTAAAGGCGTGATCGTCGGAGGAATAGAGAAAAAAGAGTATTTTAATAAACTCAGGTACGCCGGTGTTTTAGGTCTGCAAGGTTTTTTATGGCCCAGCGTTGGTGTGGATAATCTGCAAGCTTTGCTGGCGACGCCCAGCGAGTTCAATAATTAAGAAGTGATATAAAAAAATTACACACAATGAGGGAAATCATGCGTGGAGTGAGGTTACCGTGATTCCGCTACCGTTATTGATCCTCGTTGTTGGGCTGATAACACCGTTTATCAGCCGGCATTAAACCCGCGCTTCCTCAGCCAGGCGGAACGCCAAACTCCCCGCATCCGTCCTGACGACAGGCGGATGCGTTCTCCCTGCATTCCTTCGGTGTTAATCCGCTCGTTCAGGCTCTACACTACGCTGAAACGGAGGGCCTATGCCGCAGTTCGATAACGCTTACTACCAACAGTTACCCGGCTTCTACACCGCTCTGAACCCGACGCCGCTCAAGGATGCGCGCCTGCTGTACCACAGCGAGCCGCTGGCGCGCGAGCTGGGGCTGGATGAAAGCTGGTTTACTCAGGATAAAACCCCGATTTGGGCGGGAGAAACGCTGCTGCCGGGCATGCAGCCGCTGGCGCAGGTGTACAGTGGCCACCAGTTCGGCGTGTGGGCCGGGCAGTTGGGCGATGGCCGCGGCATTTTGCTTGGCGAACAGGTTCTGGCGGACGGCAGCCACCGCGATTGGCACCTGAAGGGCGCCGGGCTGACGCCGTATTCGCGCATGGGGGACGGCCGCGCGGTGCTGCGTTCGGTTATCCGTGAGTTTCTGGCCTCTGAGGCGCTGCACCATTTGGGGATCCCCACCACCCGAGCGTTGACCATCGTCACCAGCAGGCAGCCGGTGTTCCGCGAGCAGCCGGAACGCGGTGCCATGCTGATGCGGGTGGCGGAAAGCCACGTGCGGTTCGGCCACTTCGAACACTTTTACTACCGTAAACAGCCGGAGCAGGTACGGCAGCTGGCGGATTTCGTCATTGCCCGTCACTGGCCGCAGCTGCAGGATCAGGCCGAGCGCTACCTGTTGTGGTTTACCGACGTGGTCGAACGGACGGCGCGCCTGATCGCCCATTGGCAAACCGTCGGTTTCGCGCACGGCGTGATGAACACCGACAACATGTCGATTCTCGGTATCACCATCGATTACGGCCCTTACGGCTTCCTTGACGACTACCAGCCCGGCTATATCTGCAACCATTCCGATCACCAGGGGCGTTACGCCTTCGACAATCAGCCGGCGGTGGCGTTGTGGAACCTGCATCGTCTGGCGCAGACCCTATCGGGGCTGATGACCACCGAACAGCTGCAGCAGGCGCTGGCGGCGTATGAGCCGGCGCTGATGCGCGCCTACGGCGAACAGATGCGCGCCAAACTCGGCTTCTTCACGCCGACGGCGCAGGACAACGACGTGCTCACCGGTCTGTTGAGCCTGATGGCGCAGGAAGGGCGGGACTATACCCGCACGTTCCGCCTGTTGAGCGAGACCGAACAGCAGCAGGCGCAGTCGCCGCTGCGCGACGAGTTTATCGATCGCGCGGCGTTCGACGCCTGGTATCAGCAGTATCGTCAGCGTTTGCAACAGGAGCAGGTGAGCGATGCGGAGCGGCAACGGGCGATGAAGGCGGTGAATCCGCGGCTGATCCTGCGCAACTATCTGGCGCAGCAGGCGATTGAGGACGCGGAGAACGACGACGTGGGCCGTTTGCAGCGATTGCATCAGGCCCTGCTGCGGCCGTTCGACGATGTGCCGGAGTATGACGATCTCGCCGCGCTGCCGCCGGACTGGGGCAAGCACCTGGAGATTTCCTGCTCCAGCTGAGATGAAGAAAGGGCGCTTGATAGCGCCCTTAAATTTTTTATTGGCGCAGGTAGACCTGTGGCAGCGACACTTCGGGATGATGCACCACGCCGAGATCGGCCTGATACCAGCGGGTGAGGATCTCCGTTTGCAACACTTCCTGCGGCGTGCCGCTCGCCACCAACCGCCCCTGATGCAACAGCAGGATCCGATCGGCGTACAGCGCGGCCAGATTGAGATCGTGCAGCACGCAGCAGACGCCCAGCGGCTGTTGGCGCGTCAGCGAGCGCAGCAGGCGCAGGGTGTGCTGCTGGTGATACAGATCCAGCGCCGAGGTCGGTTCGTCGAGGAACAGCCAGGCGGGGGACGGCTGCGGTTGCCACAGCTGCGCCAACACCCGCGCCAGCTGCACCCGCTGTTGTTCACCGCCGGACAGCTGGCGGTAGTCGCGCTGCGCCAGCGCCAGGCAGTCGGTTTGCGCCATCACCTGTTGGATCGCCTGATGCTCGTCGCGTTTGCCGTGCGGCGAACGCCCCATGCTGACCACTTCTTCTACGCTGAATGGAAACGCCAAATTGCTGTACTGGCGCATCACGGCCCGGACTTTGGCCAACTGTTGCGGCGCCCAGTGTTCCAGCGGGCGGTCAAGCAGCCGACATTCGCCGCAGTCCGGCGTCAAATAGCCGGTCAGCAAGCGCAGCAGCGTCGATTTGCCGGCGCCGTTAGGGCCGATAATCGCCACCATTTCACCGCCGGCAAGGCTGAGCGAAACGTCGTTGATCAACCGGCGCGTACCGAGGCTGTAACGCAGCTCCCGGGCTGTCAGGCAGGCGGCGTTATCCACCGGCTCGCTCCCGCTGGCGCATCACCAGCCACAAGAAATAGGGACCGCCGATCAGGCTGGTCATCAGCCCCACCGGCATTTCGGCCGGCGCCACCAGCGTGCGCGCCAGCGTATCGCTGACCAGCAGCAGGCAGGCGCCGCCCAGCGCGGAGCAGGGCAGCAGCCAGCGGTGATCGCCGCCGAGGCGCATGCGCACCAGATGCGGCACCACCAGGCCGACAAAGCCGATCACACCGCTCATCGCTACCGCCGCGCCGATCAGCAGGGCGCTCAGCAACAGCAGCTGCAGCTTGGCGCGCTGGACGTTCACCCCGAGGTAGTGGGCCTCTTCGTCCCCCAGCTGCAACAGGTTCAGCCGGCGCGCCTGCAGCAGCGTCAGCAGCGCCGCAGGCAGGATCAGCGAGGCGGAAACCGCCAGGGTCGGCCACTGCGACTGGCTGAGGCTGCCCATCATCCACAGCGAGAACTGGCGCAGCTGTTGATCGCTGCTGACGTAAGAGAGCACGCCGATGGCCGCCATGCACAGGGCGTTGATGGCGATGCCCGCCAGCAGCAGCCGCGACAGATTGCCGTGCCCGCTGCGGCTGATGCCGTAGATCAACAATGACACCAGCAGGCTGCCGAGGAACGCCGCCAGCATATGACCGTACAGCGCGATCGTCATCGGCAACGCCAGCGGCATCACGATGAACAGCGCGACAAACAGCGCGCCGCCGCTGCTGATGCCCAGCAGGCTAGGATCCGCCAGCGGGTTGCGGAACAGCCCTTGCATCACGGCGCCGGATACCGCCAGCGCGCAGCCGATCACCACCGCCAGCAGCACGCGCGGCAGGCGAATGTTCAACCAGATGTGCCAGGCTGCGTCGCTGAAGGGCTCGCGCCATAGGGTGCGAAACGACAGCGTCAGCGCGCCCAGGTTGGCGGCGACCAGCGCCAGCAGCGTCAGCAGCACCAGCAGACCGATGATGGCCAGCTGAGGCGAGGTGCGACAGCGCATTACTTTTGCTCCGCCGCGTGGCGCAGCTTGGCCAGCGCCGCCGGCGTTTCCAGACCGAAGCCCAGCAGCGCCATGTCATCGACGATCAGCACGCGGCGCTGCTTGCCTGCCGGCGTCAACGCCAGGCCCGGCAGCGTCCACAGCTGCTGTTCGCCGCCGAGGGTGCGCACGCCGTCGGTGGTGACCAGCAACAGATCCGGCGCGCTGGCGATGACGCCTTCCTGCGACAGCGGCCGGTAGCGGTCAAAGCCCTGCATGGCGTTTTTCAGACCGGCGGCGGCAATCACCGCGTCGGCGGCGGTGTGTTGCCCGGCGGCCATCGGCGTAATGCCGCCGTGGCTCATCACGAACAGCACCTTGACCGGCAGCGGGGAGGTATCCACCGCCGCCAGCTGTTGTCGATAGCGCTCGCTCAGCTGTTTGCCTTGCTCAACGCGCTGCAGCGCGGCGGCGATCGTAGCGATTTTCTGCGGCACCGCCTGCAGGGTGGTGTCACCCGGCACGCTGACCACGTTGACACCGCTGTCCGCCAGCTGTTTGAGCACCAGCGCCGGCTGTGCCAGCTCGGTCGTCAGCACCAGAGTCGGCTTCAGCGCCAAAATGCCTTCGGCGTTCAGCTGGCGCATGTAGCCGACGTCCGGCAGCTTTTTCACCGCTTCCGGATGCAGACTGGTGCTGTCGCGGGCGATCACCTCGTCGCCGGCGCCGAGCGCGAAGGCGATTTCCGTCACGTCGCCGCCGATCGAGACGATGCGCTGCGCCGCTGCGGCGGTGAGCGGCAGCGCCAGCGACATCATCAACGCCAGGCGGCGGATCAAGGAAGATTTCATGCGGCGATGTCCTTGGCGGCGAGCGCGGCAACCTGCTCGCGCCACTGGGTTTGTTCCGGCTGGCCTTCGGTGCGCTGGCCATACAGCTGCGCAATCTGCGTGCCGTCGGCGGCGAACAGCTCCAGGCTGGTGACGATGCCGTCCTTGGTCGGTTTGCGGGTGATCCAGCTTTCGGCGATGGCGTCTTCAATCAGGTGCAGCGTGAAGCGGCGGTTGAACACGTTGATCCAGCCTTCCTGCGGCATCAAACGTTCGATCTGGCCGGTGAAGATCTGCACGCAGCCGCGGTTGCCGACAAAGATCATGATCTCGTTTTGCTGTTGCTGCGCCGCTTCGAGCAGCTGCGACAGCGCGCTATTGTCCACCTGGTAGGCCAGATCGTTGCCGACGGCGCGGAAGGCCTGTTGGCGCGTCAGCTTGTTGCGGCTCAGCAGCTGGAAGAACTGGTGAACGTCGGTCATCGCGCGCCACTCACCGTCGATTTTGGCATGATCCTGCGTCGTTTCATCGGTGGTTGCCGCCTCGGCGGGCTGCAGCGCCAGCGCCGGGTTTTCTTCGCTCAGGTGGCGCTCCACCAGCGCCATCCAGGCCGGCAGATCGGTTTCCTCGGTGGTGTAGACCTTGTGCAGCGCATCGCCCTGTTGGTCGAAGAACTGAATGCTGTGGCGCACGCCGCGCTTGTTGGTTTCGCTCATGGCGAAGACGCTGGTCCAGTGGTTGAGGAACAGGCGCAGATCCAGCTCGCGTGGGTTGAGGAGCAGCCCGGCGTGGCCGTTGAGGTGCTGGTTGCGGTAGCGGCCCATCTGCTCATGCACCGCATAGCTGTTGCGGGTGATGGACTTGGTGACACCGACCTGCTCAAGCTCGGTCAGCAGGGTGCGCGCGTCGGCCTGCAGGCGGCGGGTGTCGTGGCCGACGCGGGCGTGCGTCAGCTCCGCTTCGCTGACGCCGAGGATCGCCGCCAGATCGCGGGCGTATTTACCGGGGTGATCGATTTTAGCCTGTTGGTAGCGTTCGTATAGGGTGTTGCTCATGCGGGATTCTCCTGCGCTGTAATGCGAACGGTGGACAACCGGGTTGTCCGCCAGATAGTCAAATGATTACCACTGGTAGCTGACCAGCAGTTTGGCGTTGCGGCCATCCTGCGGGACGCCCTGCGGCGAGTAATATTCCTTGTCGAAGGCGTTGCCCAGCACCACGGTGGTGGTCATACCCTGCAGACGATCGCGGCCCTTATAGCTCAGATAGAAGTCGTTGACGCCGTAGCCGGCTTGTTCGGCCGTGCCGGTCTCCACGCGCGTCGCGCGTTCGGCGAAGGTGGCGACCCAGCCGGCGGACAGGCCGGTTTCGCCCAGCGGCACGTCCAGCGAACTGGTGACGGTGTCTGGATTGATGCTGCTTAACCAGTCACCGGTTGCTTCATTTTTGCCACGGGTGCGGTTATAAGCCAAATCCCAGCCGAACCATGGTGTTTTATAGCTGAGCGTAGCGTCCCAACCCCAGATTTTGGCGCGATCGATATTGGTCGAGAATGTGGTGCAACTGATGCAATAAGGACCTCGCGGACCGCGTCCCAGTTCCATCGTGACATCGGTGGTGATGTAGTCCTTGGCTTTGGTATCGAAATAGCTGGCTTTGAACTGCAGACTGTCATCGGCCAGCATCAAATCATCGAAACGTAGACCAAACCCGTACTCTTGGGTTTCGTTGGTTTCCGGTTTCAAATTCGGGTTAGGCACCCAATAGTTGGTGATGGTGGTTGGTCCCATTGGAATTGAGAAGTGCTTGGAGTCGTTGTACATCTCACCCATCGTCGGCGCGCGGAACGCCTGAGAATAGGAGCCGAACAGCATCAGCCAGTCGGTAGGCGTAATACTGACAGCACCGCGAGAGGACCATTTGTCCGCATCCACATCGGCATAGCCGTCGCTTGAGCCCTTGTAATTGTCATAGCGGGTGCCGGCGAGCAGAGTGACAGGCAGATCGCGCAGCGTGATTTCATCCTGTAGCCAGCCTGAAGCGAAATTGATTTTTGCGTGTGGGAAACTTTCGGTAGCGCCGCCCGGTGTTTGTTCCTGTTTGTAGGCCTCGGTGCCGTAGGTCAGCAGGTGCGAGGCGAAAGTATCCGCAAACAGGCGCGTTCGGTTTTCGAGTTTGGCGCCTTTCGTGGTTTGTTTGCGTGCTTCATCTTCGCTGCCATTGGCGTGAGCGTTAATTTTTACGTCTGAATAATACACTTTCGCTTCCGCATCCAGCCAATCCTGGCCGGCGGGTTTCAGTTTGTAACTCAGTGCCGCGTCGCGTTGAATCGTCGAACGATCGGTCATTAAGTTTCCACTGGAGCTGGCTGGCGTTTGCGGGTTTTTCGGCTCCTGCGCGCTGTTATTGTAGTAACGAAGATTGCCGCTCAGCGACTGATTGTCGTCGAGCTTCCAGGTGCCTTTGGCCAGCACGTTGCTGATGGTTTCGTCGTTAGGCGCATCGAAGCCGTTGCCCTGACGCAGATCGCCGACGTCGCGAGTGCCGAAAGACAGCAGGCCGTCGAGGTTATCGGTCTTGCCATAGGCGCTGGCGCCCATGCCCAGGCTGTGATCGCCGGTGCCGGCGGTGCCGTAGACGCGGAACCCGCTATCGTGGCCCGGCAGCAGCAGATCGGCGGCATCGACGGTCTCATAAGACACTACACCACCCAACGCGCCGCTACCGTACAGCAACGCGGAGGGGCCGCGCACGACTTCAATGCGTTTCACTAACGCAGGATCCAAAAATGTGCCGTTAATATGGCCGGTATCGGTCCCCTGACGGATGCCGTCGACCAGCGTCAGCACGCCGCGTCGGTCGTAACCGCGCATCATGAGATCCTGCCCATTGCTGCGCCCGGAACCCGTGACGGTAATGCCCGGCACGCGGCGCAGCATATCGGCGGCGGTGCCTGCAGTTTGGCTTTCCGGCGAGTTGCCTTCGATGACCGTGACCATCATCGGCGCTTCAAAGCTGCTGCGTTGGTTGCCGGTGGCGACCACGGTCATGGTCTCGTCGGCGGCTTTGGCTTTTTTAGCCGGCGCCGCGTTGGAAGAGGATGTTGTGCTGGTGTTTTGTGCCAAGGCCACCGTAGGCAGAGCGCAGGCAATCGCCAGACTCAAAGCGGAAAAACGCAGCCGGGTGGAAAATGTCAGAGGCATGGTGCAACTCTCCGTATGTAATAAAACATATCAATAGATTTGCTGGCTGCCTGGATCAAAAGATCGGGGTGGCTGGCGTTTGAGGGTTCTGTGGTTATTTGGTCAGGATCAATTTCCCGGCTTTGGTCTGCCGCAGCTGATAGCGCTGGCCCTGATGGGTAATGAACGCGATGCCGTCGGCGCCGAGCAGCTGTGCGCTGTCGTAGCTGGGCGGCGCGTTTGCGCTGTGCTCGGTCGGGGCCGCGGCGGCGGGGGTAGGCGTGTTGGCAGTATCCATTATCATTGTGCTTATAAAACAGACCATTAAATGGTAATTAATATCAAACTGAGAATCATTATCATGTGAAGGAAAGGTTACATCAAGGAAAATTTTCTTACCGATGGAACCTTTTTGTCGAATGGACATCCGGCGGCGGGCCGAGCGTACCCGGCCCGTAAAAAAGGGGCGTTATTTCAGCAGGGTTTCGATGCGGTCAAACAGGCGTTCGGGTTTGGTGATCGGCGCAAAGCGCGTGACGCGCTGGCCGTCGGCGGTGAGCAGGAACTTGGTGAAATTCCATTTGATGCGGCGGCTGCCCAGAATGCCGGGCGCCAGGCGTTTCAACTCATTGAACAGCGGGTGCGCGCCGGGGCCGTTAACGTCTATCTTGCTGAACAGCGGGAAACTGACGCCGTAGTTGAGGCTGCAAAAGTTGGCGATCTCCAGCGGGCTGCCCGGCTCCTGAGAACCAAACTGGTTGCAGGGGAAGCCGAGCACCACCAGGCCGCGTTCGCGATAGTATTGCCACAAATTTTCCAGCCCGCGGTATTGCGGGGTGAAGCCGCACTTGCTGGCGGTGTTGACCACCAGATAAGCGCGCGCCGGGTAATCGCCCAGCGTTTTTTGCTCGCCCTGCAGCGTGACGCAGGGGATGGATAACAGAGAGTGAATCATGCCGTGGCTCCAGGTGCGTTTCGGCGGGTGCTA
Organism: Serratia sp. CY31944; assembly: GCF_052169175.1. Classification (NCBI taxonomy): domain Bacteria; kingdom Pseudomonadati; phylum Pseudomonadota; class Gammaproteobacteria; order Enterobacterales; family Yersiniaceae; genus Serratia; species Serratia sp. CY31944. Next base: position 63,150 of record NZ_JBJNLG010000009.1, on the reverse strand, counting down.
AAGCGTTGCAATCAGTATAGATGAGCGGGACAGAAGGGATAAAGCCGGGGCGAGGCCCCGGCCTGCGTTGCGTCAGAAACGGCTATCGACCGCATCCGCCAGCATCGCCAGCAACTGTTCGCTGTCGGACCAGCTCAGGCAAGGATCGGTGATTGACTGGCCATAGGTCAGCGGCTGGCCGGCGACGATCTTCTGCGTGCCTTCCACCAGGAAGCTTTCCGCCATCACGCCGGTGATGGCGGCGGAGCCGGCACGGATCTGTTGGCAGACGTTGTCGGCCACTTCCAGCTGGCGGCGGTGCATTTTCTGGCAGTTGCCGTGGCTGAAGTCGATCACCAGGTGTTCCGGCAGATCGAACTCGCGCAGGCTGTCGCAGGCAGTGGCGATGTCGCTGGCGTGATAGTTCGGCGTTTTGCCGCCGCGCATGATGATGTGGCCGTACGGGTTGCCGCTGGTCTGGTAGATGGTCATTTGGCCATGTTTGTCCGGCGACAGGAACATGTGCCCGGCGCGCGCCGCGCGAATGGCGTCGATGGCGATGCGGGTGTTGCCGTCGGTGCCGTTTTTGAAGCCGACCGGGCAGGAGAGCGCCGAGGCCATTTCACGGTGGATCTGGCTTTCGGTGGTGCGCGCGCCGATGGCGCCCCAGCTGATCAGATCGGCGATGTATTGGCCGACCACCATGTCCAGGAATTCGGTGGCGGTCGGCAGGCCGAGCTGGTTCACTTCCAGCAGCAGGCGGCGCGCCATTTCGATGCCACGGTTGACCTGGAAGGTGCCGTCCAGCGCCGGATCGGATATCAGGCCTTTCCAGCCGACGACGGTGCGCGGTTTTTCGAAATAGGTGCGCATCACGATCTCTAGGCGATCCTGGTAGCGTTTGCGCAGGGCGTTCAACCGGCCGGCGTAATCGACGGCGGCGTCGAGATCGTGGATGGAGCAGGGGCCGATCACCACCAGCAGGCGGCGGTCTTCACCGGTGAGGATTTTTTCAATGCGTTTTCGTGACGCGGTCACGTTGTCGGCGACGGCCGCCGAGATCGGCAGCTTGTCCGCCAACGCTTGCGGCGTGACGAGGCTGTCGATGCGCGCGGTCCGCAGTTCATCTGTTTTGTGCATGTTGTTCCCTGGAAACTGTTCTTCTCTGCGGCAGGAGTGCCGGGAAGTGATGGCGATCACAATAACGCAAAAAGCGCTGAATTCAACCGTAGAGATTGTGTTCTGTTGATCAAAGCCGCGAAAAAAAGCACAAAAAAATCAGCGGCTGCTGAAATAAACGGCAGGTGGCGGGGCGCGGCGGCCCCGCGAGGAAAAGGTCAGAACATGCGGCGGCTCATGCCGAGGATGTCGAGGATTTTGGTGGAGATCTCTTCGACCGAATAGTTGGTGGTATTGAGGTAGCGGATCTGATTTTTGCGGAACAGCGCCTCGACTTCGGCGATCTCCATACGGCACTGGCGCAATGAAGCGTAACGGCTGTTTTCACGCCGTTCCTCGCGGATCGCCGCCAGGCGTTCCGGATCGATGGTCAGGCCGAATAATTTATGCTGAAACGGTTTCAGCGAGGCCGGCAGGTGCAAATTGTCCATATCGTCGGCGATAAACGGGTAGTTGGCGGCGCGGATGCCGAACTGCATCGCCAGATAAAGGCTGGTGGGGGTTTTGCCGCAGCGCGACACGCCGAGCAGGATCACCTGCGCCTGATCGAGGTTGCGCAGCGAAATGCCGTCGTCGTGCGCCAGCGTATAGTCGATGGCGGCAATGCGCGCGTCGTACTTGCCGAGGTTGCTGGCGGTCAGACCGTGGGTGCGGTTCGGCACCGGCGTCGGCTCCACTTCCAGCTCGCCCTGCAGCGGGCCGACCAGCGCCTGCACGATATCCTGGCAGAAGCCCTGGCTCTGCACGATCACATCGCGCACTTCCGGCGAGATGATGGAGTAAAACACCAGCGGCCGCACGCCGGTTTCATTATAGATATCATCGATTTGTTGGCGAACTGCGCGAGCGCGCGCCTCGGTTTCGACAAACGGCAGGGTATAGGTGGTCGCCGTGACCGGGAACTGCGACAGCACCGCGTGTCCCAGCACTTCGGCGGTGATCGCCGTACCATCCGAAATATAAAAAACGCTTCTTTCCACCCGAGGCTCCTTACCTGAAAACGGTGTTACTGCTGTCATCACTGTCAATATCATGAGCCGCAGACGATCCGCCGGTAAAGGGGCGAGGGGAAAAATTGTGACGGCGGGGCGGTAAAGCGCCTTGCGGCGGCGCGTGAAGAAAAGCGCGTTTTGCCGGCGGTAAAAATCGCGGCGCGGCGACGCTTTTCGATCCGAAACGTAAATTTGCCGCTATTTTCACCAAAAACGGTAGCGTTTGCGTGGTCATTAAAACAGAAGTTTAAAAAGAGCGTAATTTGTTGAGAACTAAGCTTTTCGTGCGATTGGGAACGGTTCCCAGGCAAATCAGCCGGTTAGGACATTCTCTTAAAAACCACTTTCTTCAGTGGGTTGATCGATTCACCTTTCCATTTTCCCCGGATCAGTGTGCTAGTCTGATTCGGCTCCGTGTTAGCGGCGCCGTAAAGCAAGCGAATTAAATCCGTCTTTACCCTACTGATAGCAATAAGGATTGTCTCGATGTCCAACAATGGCCCAGACTTGCGTAATGTGCTTTGGTACAACCAGCTTGGCATGCACGACGTTGACCGTGTCGGCGGCAAAAACGCCTCCCTCGGTGAAATGATCACCAATCTTTCCGATTTGGGCGTGGCCGTGCCGAACGGTTTTGCCACCACCGCACAGGCGTTTAACGATTTCCTCGAACAAAGCGGTGTTAACCAGCGCATCTATCAGCTACTGGATCAGACCGACGTTGACGACGTTGCACAACTGGCCAAGGCCGGCGCCCAGATCCGCCAATGGGTGATCGACACGCCGTTCCACGCCGAGTTCGAACGCGAAATTCATCAGGCTTACCAACAGCTCGCCGACGGCGAACCGGAAGCTTCCTTCGCGGTGCGCTCCTCCGCCACGGCGGAAGACATGCCGGACGCGTCCTTCGCCGGCCAGCAGGAAACCTTCCTCAACGTGCAGGGCATCGACGCCGTAATGGTGGCGATCAAGCACGTGTTCGCGTCGCTGTTCAACGACCGTGCCATCTCTTATCGCGTGCATCAGGGCTATGACCACCGTGGCGTGGCGCTGTCGGCGGGTGTACAGCGCATGGTGCGCTCGGATTTAGCCTCTTCGGGCGTGATGTTCACCATCGATACCGAGTCCGGCTTTGATCAGGTGGTGTTTATCACCTCCGCCTTCGGCCTGGGTGAAATGGTGGTGCAGGGCGCAGTGAACCCGGATGAGTTCTACGTGCACAAACCGACGCTGCAAAACGGCAAGCCGGCGATCGTGCGCCGCAACCTGGGTTCGAAAAAGATCCGCATGGTGTACGCGCCGTCGCAGGATCACGGCAAGCAGGTGCGCATCGAAGACGTGCCGGAAGCGCAGCGCAGCCGTTTCTCGCTGACGGATGACGAAGTGCAGGCGCTGGCGCAGCAGGCGATCCTGATCGAAAAACATTACGGCCGCCCGATGGATATCGAGTGGGCGAAAGACGGCCATACCGGCAAGCTGCTGATCGTGCAGGCGCGCCCGGAAACCGTGCGCTCCAACGAACAGACCATGGAGCGCTACCAGCTGAACGGCTCCAGCCCGGTGCTGGTGGAAGGCCGCGCCATCGGCCACCGTATCGGCGCCGGTCCAGTGAAAGTGATCCACGACATCAGCGAAATGGATCGCATCCTGCCGGGCGACGTGCTGGTCACCGACATGACCGACCCGGACTGGGAACCGATCATGAAGAAGGCCGCCGCGATCGTCACCAACCGCGGCGGGCGTACCTGTCACGCGGCGATCATCGCCCGTGAACTGGGGATCCCGGCGGTGGTGGGCTGCGGCCACGCCACCGACGTGCTGAAAGACGGCCAGAAAGTCACCGTCTCCTGCGCGGAAGGCGACACCGGCTTCGTTTACAGCGATATGCTGGATTTCAGCGTGCAAAGCTCCGAAGTGACCGAGCTGCCGGATCTGCCGCTGAAGATCATGATGAACGTCGGCAACCCGGATCGCGCCTTCGACTTTGCGCGTTTGCCGAACGAAGGCGTGGGCCTGGCGCGGCTGGAATTTATCATCAACCGCATGATCGGCGTGCACCCGCGTGCGCTGCTGGAGTTCGATCAGCAGACGCCGGCGCTGCAAAACGAGATTCGCGCGCTGATGCAGGGTTACGATCATCCGGTCGAGTTCTACGTCGGCCGCCTGACCGAGGGCATCGCGACGCTGGGCGCCGCCTTCTGGCCGAAGCGCGTGATCGTGCGCCTGTCCGACTTCAAATCCAACGAGTACGCCAACCTGGTGGGTGGCGACAAGTATGAACCGCACGAAGAGAACCCGATGCTGGGCTTCCGCGGCGCCGGCCGCTACGTGGCCGACAGCTTCCGCGATTGCTTCGCGCTGGAGTGCGAGGCGGTGAAACGCGTGCGTAACGAAATGGGGCTGACCAACGTCGAAATCATGGTGCCGTTCGTGCGCACCGTGGCGCAGGCGGAAGCGGTGGTGGCCGAGCTGGCGCGTCAGGGGCTGAAGCGCGGCGAAAACGGGCTGAAAGTGATCATGATGTGCGAGATCCCGTCCAATGCGCTGTTGGCGGATCAGTTCCTCGAACACTTCGACGGCTTCTCCATCGGCTCCAACGACATGACCCAGTTGGCTCTGGGGCTGGATCGCGATTCCGGCGTGGTGTCGGAGCTGTTCGACGAACGCAACGACGCGGTGAAAGCGCTGCTGTCGATGGCGATTCAGGCGGCCAAGCGCCACGGCAAATACGTCGGCATCTGCGGCCAGGGCCCGTCCGACCACGAAGACTTCGCCGAGTGGCTGATGGAGCAGGGCATCGACAGCCTGTCGCTTAATCCGGACACCGTGGTGCAGACCTGGATCAATTTGTCGAAAAAGAAATAATGTCTCGGCCTCGCTGAGGCATTAACGCCGGGCCGCAGTTAACGCTGCGGCCTTTTTATTTCTGAATGTAAATAACGGCGCGTAAAATAATCAATTCGACGAAAAAAGAATAAAAAAAAGCCCACCGTAGGAGATGGGCAAAGACTACACACAGCAATTCACATGTATGGCATTACATTGTTCAGAAAGGTTGCTTTAAAATCAGTGATTTGAAGCAATAGATGGCCATAATACTAGATTTTTGAACGCGACTAGTCATTAAGAATCATCCTAATCGATAGCGGCATCACATTTTATTTGCGGGAGTTATCTCTTTTTGCCGTTTGCAACAAACAGGGATTTACATTGCATCTTTCATTCGCGGTGCCGTAATCAATATATGGCGGCATTATATTGGGCGGAGATATTACTCGAATGGGGTAGGAATAACGGCAGGAGTGAAAAGTTCCGCCCGACGATGCGGGCGGAAAGGGGGGATTAGCGTTTTTCCAAATCTTCGATGACTTGCTCCGGCGCGGTGGTCGGCTCCGGCGCTTCATCCATCCAGGCGGTCAGCAGGCGATAAGATACCGCCAACACCACCGGGCCGATGAACAGGCCAATCATGCCGAAGGCCAGCAAGCCGCCGATAACGCCGGACAGGATCAGCAGCAGCGGCAGATCGGCGCCCATGCGGATCAGCACCGGGCGCAGCACGTTATCCAGCGTAGCCACCACGCAGCTCCAGACCAGCAGCACGGTGCCCCAGGTGGTATCGCCGTGCCAGTACAGCCAGATGATGGCCGGCACCAGCACCAGCAGCGGCCCCAATTGCGCCACGCAGCAGATGAAGATCAGCATCGTCAGCAGAGTGGCGGCCGGAATGCCGCTCACCGCCAGACCGATGCCGCCCAGCACCGACTGCACCAGCGCCGTCACCACCACACCCAGCGCGACGGCGCGGATCGCCTGGCCGCCCAGCAGCACCGCCGCATCGCCGCGCGCAGAGCCGAGGCGCACCGCAAAGTGGCGGATGCCCAACGCCACCTGCTCGCCGCGCGCATACAACAGGGCGCTGAACAGCAGCATCAGCGCGCAGTGCAGCAGCAGACGGCCGATATGCGCCGCCTGCGCCACGAACCAGGTAGCGGTCTGGCCGAAGTACGGCTGCACCTTCGCCAGCAGCGCGGCGCCGCCGGCGTTAACCAGCGTATGGTAGCTGGAATAGAGCCTGTCGCCGATCATCGGCACGGACTGCAGCCAGGCGAGATCGGGAATATGCAGTTTGCCCGGCGAGCTGGCCCAGGCGATCAGCGGCGCGCTGTTATCCACCACACTGCTGATCAGCAGAGAGATAGGCAAAATGAACAGCAGGATCAGCAGCAGGGTCATGACCAGCACCGCCAGCGAGCGGCGGCCCCACAGCAGCTTTTGCAGTTTGAGCAGCAGCGGCCAGGTGGCGATCACCACCATTCCCGCCCAAGCGAAGCCGAGAATGAACGGTTGGATCACCCAAAAACAGGCGACGATCATGATGGCGATAAACAGCACGCCGAAAATAATTCGCGGTAAGTCGTAACGCGATTGCGGGAGTGGCATCAGTGGCTTCTCATCCTGGTCAATTAAATCCCTGGCACCGGCGAATCGGGTGCCTGTCGGTCGGTTTATTACCGCCGGACGGCCGCCTGTGGCGGCGTTCGCAGGGCGGTAATAATGTGAATGCCTTCACTAAACGAGTATGTTAGTTTTTAGTGTCACTAAAAAATAGGGTGGGTCTGAATTAAAGGCCCGATTCAGCGTACATCAGCGCATAAAAAATAGACGGACAGGGTCAAAAAAGCGAATGATCCCACAGATTTCTCAGGCGCCCGGCCTCGTTCAACGGGTGCTCGACTTTTTGGAAGCACTGAAGCAAAACGGATTCAACGGCGATACCGCCACCAGCTATGCCGACCGGCTGACGATGGCCACCGACAACAGCATCTATCAGCTGTTGCCCGATGCGGTGGTGTTCCCCCGTTCCACCGCCGACGTGGCGCTGATCGCCCGCCTGGCCGGGGAAGAGCGATTCAATGCGCTGACCTTCAGCCCGCGCGGCGGCGGCACCGGCACCAACGGCCAGTCGCTCAATACCGGCATCGTGGTCGATATGTCGCGCCATATGAACCGCATTCTGGAGATCAACGTCGAACAAGGCTGGGTAAAAGTCGAAGCCGGGGTGATCAAGGATCAGCTGAATCAATATCTGCGGCCGTTCGGCTACTTCTTCTCGCCGGAACTGTCCACCAGCAACCGCGCCACCCTGGGCGGCATGATCAATACCGACGCCTCCGGCCAGGGTTCGCTGGTGTACGGCAAAACCTCCGATCACGTGTTGGGCCTGCGGGCGGTGCTGCTGGGCGGCGAGATGATCGATACCCGCGCCATGCCGACGGCGCTGGCGGAAACGATTGCTCTGGACGAGACCGCCGAAGGGCGTATCTACCGCACGGTGCTGAACCGCTGCCGCGAGCAGCGCTCGCTGATCCTGGAGAAATTCCCCAAGCTCAATCGCTTCCTCACCGGTTACGATCTGCGCCACGTGCTGAGCGACGATCTGCAAACCTTCGATCTGACGCGCATCCTGACCGGCGCCGAAGGCACGCTGGCGTTTGTCACCGAGGCGCGGCTGGACATCACGCCGCTGCCGAAAGTGCGCCGTTTGGTTAACGTAAAATACGACTCCTTCGACTCGGCGCTGCGCAATGCGCCCTTTATGGTCGAAGCCAAGGCGCTGTCGGTGGAAACCATCGATTCCAAGGTGCTGAACCTGGCGCGTGAAGACATCGTTTGGCACTCGGTGAACGAACTGATCGCCGACGTGCCGGATAAAGAGATGCTCGGGCTGAACATCGTCGAGTTCGCCGGCGACGATCGGGCGCTGATCGACGGCCAGATGGAAACCCTGTGCCAACGGCTGGATGAACTGATCGCGCAGCGGCAGGGCGGCGTGATCGGTTACCAAATCTGCGGCGATCTGGTGGGCATCGAGCGCATTTACAACATGCGCAAGAAGGCGGTCGGGCTGCTGGGCAACGCCAAAGGGCGCGCCAAGCCGATTCCGTTCGCCGAGGACACCTGCGTGCCGCCGCAACACCTGGCGGACTATATTGTCGAATTTCGCCAACTGCTCGACGACCATAACCTGAGCTACGGCATGTTCGGCCACGTCGACGCCGGGGTGCTGCACGTGCGCCCGGCGCTCGACATGTGCGACCCGCAGCAGGAGGTGCTGATGAAGCAGATCTCCGATCGGGTGGTGGCGCTGACCGCCAAATACGGCGGCCTGCTGTGGGGTGAGCACGGCAAGGGTTTCCGCGCGGAATACAGCCCTGAATTCTTCGGGGAAAAGCTGTATGAGGAGCTGCGCCGCATCAAAGCGGCGTTCGATCCGGATAACCGCCTGAACCCGGGCAAGATCTGTGCGCCGCTGGCGGTGGATGCGCCAATGATGCAGGTGGACGCGGTCAAACGCGGCACCTTCGATCGCCAGATCCCGGTCGAGGTGCGTACCTCGTTCCGCGGCGCGCTGGAGTGTAACGGCAACGGCCTGTGCTTCAACTTCGACGTGCGCAGCCCGATGTGCCCGTCGATGAAGATCAGCGGCAACCGCATTCATTCACCGAAAGGGCGGGCGACGCTGGTGCGCGAGTGGCTGCGTCTGTTGGCCGAGCAGGGCGTCGATCCTTTGGCGCTGGAGAAACAGCTGCCGCAGCAGCGAGTCAGCCTGCGCGGTTTGATCGAGAAGACCCGCAACAGCTGGCACGCCGGCAAGGGCGAGTACGACTTTTCGCACGAAGTGAAAGAGGCGATGTCAGGTTGCCTGGCCTGCAAGGCCTGCTCCACGCAGTGCCCAATCAAGATTGACGTGCCGGGATTCCGTTCGCGCTTCCTGCAGCTCTACCACACCCGCTATCTGCGCCCGGTAAGCGACTACATGGTCGCCGGCGTGGAGAGCTATACCCCATTGATGGCCCGCGCGCCGAAGGTGTTCAACTTCTTCTTCCGCCAGCCGTGGCTGCGGGAGATGAGCCGCAACGCCATCGGCATGGTCGATCTGCCGCTGCTGTCCAGCCCGACGCTGCGTCAGCAGCTGTCCGGCCACCGCGCGACCACGCTGACGCTGGAGCAGCTGGAAGGGCTGAGCGCCGAGCAGCGCGCAGATCACGTGCTGATCGTCCAGGATCCGTTCACCAGCTATTACGACGCCAAAGTGGTGGCGGACTTTGTCCGGTTGGTGGAGAAGCTCGGCTATAAACCGGTGCTGCTGCCGTTCTCGCCGAACGGCAAGGCGCAGCATGTGAAGGGGTTCCTGACGCGGTTCGCCCGCACCGCGCGCAAAACCGCCGATTTCCTCAACCGCGTGGCGCAGCTCGGCATGCCGCTGGTGGGCGTCGATCCGGCGCTGGTGCTGTGCTACCGCGACGAATACCGCGAGATCCTCGGCGCCGAACGCGGCGATTTCCAGGTGCTGCTGGTGCACGAATGGCTGCAGCAGCGGATCGCGGATCGCGCCGAACAGCCGGCGACCGGCGAACCCTGGTATCTGTTCGGCCACTGTACCGAAACCACCGCGCTGCCGGCCAGTGGCCAACAGTGGGCGGCGATCTTCGCGCGCTTCGGCGCCAAACTGGAGAACGTCAGCGTCGGCTGCTGCGGCATGGCGGGCACTTACGGCCATGAAGCCAAGAACCTGCAAAACTCGCTCGGCATTTATGAGCTATCATGGCACCCGACGCTGCAGCGTTTGCCGCGGCAGCGCTGCCTGGCGACCGGCTATTCCTGCCGCAGCCAGGTGAAACGCATCGAGGGCAATGGCGTGCGCCACCCCTTACAGGCACTTCTGGAGATGATTGAGTGAAATTGTGGAAACGTGAAACATCGCTGGAGCAGTTGAACCGCGCCGGCGACGGCTGCATGGTCAGCCATGTGGGCATCGAGTTTACCCAGCTGGGCGAGGATTTCCTCGAGGCCACCATGCCGGTCGATGGCCGCACCCGGCAGCCGTTCGGGCTGTTGCACGGCGGGGCGTCGGTGGTGCTGGCGGAATCGATGGGATCGATGGCCGGTTACCTGTGCAGCGAGGGCGAGCAGAAAGTGGTGGGGCTGGAGATCAACGCCAACCACCTGCGCGCGGTGTTCGATGGCCAGGTGCGCGGGGTGTGCCGCGCACTGCACGTTGGCCGCCGTCATCAGGTGTGGCAAATCGAGATCTTCGACGCGCGCGATCGGCTGTGCTGCACCTCGCGTCTGACCACGGCGGTCATCGACTGATTCCCGCCGGTTTCCGCAGGCGAGCGGCCTGCGGAGCCTTGCGCCTTACAGCTGAAACGGCACGCGTTTGACGAAGTCCTTCTGAAACGCGTTTGCCTTCTCCCAGGTGCCTTCCATTGCATATTTTTGGCAGATCAGCGTCAGCGTGTGGCGAGCGAAGTGGTAGCTTTGCACCCGAAAAAGCTGGCAGCGCTGTGGATTGTTGATCTCGACGATCAGCCGGTTGTGCAGCTTGCTGAGCGCATGCAGGTAGCTGTCGTCGTCGCCGTTCTCCAGACACAGATTGGCCATGGTGAGGCTGACGCTGTTGTACCGCTTCAGGTGGTCGATATTGCATTCCGGGCGCCGCAGCGCCGCTTCGGCCATGTAAAAGTCCACCGTGGCGTCGCGCACGCTGAATTTGTAGTCATCAATCTTGCCCAGCAACCATGCGTTGATCGAAAGAGTCATTGGCTTCGCGCTCAAATTACAATTGAATGATAATCATTATCATATAAACTGCCGCGTTGCCGATCAATCCCCGGCGCGGCGTTTTTTCATCGCGCGGGGGTGTAAAAGGCCGTCGACGACCCAATTTAATCCTGAGCGACTAAACTTTAACCTGAGGGTGCGCGCTTGCGCCGCGCCACGAAATGCCGATAAACGCACATTTACGACAGACAGAATGCAGAAATAGGTATTTTCTATGAATGTTTATATCGGCAACGCCCCGCGGCGCTGTAACGCTGACGGGCCACCGGGGAGTGCGGTACGGTGATGCAGGATAGAGAACAAATTCATAGGGATAGCATGCACGCCTTGCCGCCAGACGCCGCAAGCCGCCTCGGGTGTCCCGTTGGCTTGCCGCGCGCCGCAGCGAAAAACCGCGCTCGCGGCGGATACCCCCGCAAAACAAACGGTTGAAGTGATAATTGTTATCACTAACATATAAGCAACCCAGATTGGCTGTGGCCAAACACGAGTGTGAGGTAGACCCTATGCAAACGGAAAATGTCGGCACTTTTTCTCTGGATGAAAATGTCTGGCAAGGCATTTCGCTCAGCGACAGCGCCGTACGACAAATAACCAAACTGATGCAGCAGGATCCGCAGGTGAAAGGGCTGCAGCTAGGGGTGAAACAATCCGGCTGCGCCGGCTTTGCCTATGTGCTGGATCTGACCCGCGAACCCGCCGATGACGATCTGCTGTTTGAGCGCGACGGCGCCAAACTCTATGTGCCGCTGAAGGCCATGCCGTTCATCGATGGCACCACGGTAGATTACGTCCGCGAAGGGCTGAATCAGATATTCAAATTTAACAACCCTAAAGCTCAGCATGCCTGCGGGTGCGGCGAGAGCTTTGGCGTTTGAGCGATGCAATCAACATGACACGAAGCAATGTAGAAATGCCTAATGAAGTGCAGGCTTGGGTCAGCGAAGGTCGCTACAAAGAAGGTTTCTTCACCCAGCTGGCAACCGATGAGTTGGCTAAAGGCATCAACGAAGAGGTGGTGCGCGCCATCTCGGCCAAGCGTAACGAACCCGAGTGGATGCTGGAATTCCGCCTCGAGGCCTACCGCGCCTGGCTGCAGATGGAAGAGCCGCACTGGTTGAAGGCCAATTACGATCGTCTGAACTACCAGGACTACAGTTACTATTCGGCGCCGTCCTGCGGCAGCTGCGACGACGCCTGCGGTTCGCAACCCGGCGCCGAGCAGCAACCGGGCGCGGCGACGGAAAAAGATTACCTGACCAGCGAAGTGGAGCTGGCGTTCAATCAGCTCGGCGTGCCGGTGCGCGAGGGCAGCGAGGTGGCGGTGGACGCCATCTTCGACTCGGTCTCTGTCGCTACCACTTACCGTGAAAAACTGGCGGAGAGCGGGGTGATCTTCTGCTCGTTCGGCGAAGCGATCCAGGAATACCCGGATCTGGTGCGTCAGTACCTGGGGCGCGTGGTGCCGTCCAACGATAACTTCTTCGCCGCGCTGAACGCCGCGGTGGCTTCCGACGGCACCTTCGTTTATGTGCCGAAAGGCGTGCGCTGCCCGATGGAACTGTCGACCTACTTCCGCATCAACGCCGCCAAAACCGGCCAGTTCGAGCGCACCATCCTGATCGCCGACGAAGGTAGCTACGTCAGCTATATCGAGGGCTGTTCCGCCCCGGTGCGCGACAGCTATCAGCTGCACGCGGCGGTGGTGGAAGTGATCCTGCATAAAGACGCCGAAGTGAAATACTCGACGGTGCAGAACTGGTTCTCCGGCGGCGAGAGCAAGGGCGGTATCCTCAACTTCGTCACCAAGCGCGCGCTGTGCGAAGGCGCCGGCTCGAAAATGTCCTGGACCCAGTCGGAAACCGGCTCTGCCATCACCTGGAAATACCCGAGCGTGATTTTGCAGGGCGACAACTCGATCGGCGAATTCTTCTCGGTGGCGCTGACCAGCGGCCATCAACAGGCCGATACCGGCACCAAGATGATCCACATCGGCAAAAACACCAAGTCGACCATCATCGCCAAAGGCATCTCCGCCGGCCACAGCGAGAACACCTATCGTGGCCTGGTGAAAATCCTGCCGGGGGCGGAAAACGCCCGTAACTTTACCCAGTGCGACTCGATGCTGATCGGGCCGGACAGCGGCGCCCACACGTTCCCTTACGTTGAAGCGCGCAACAACAGCGCTCAGCTGGAGCACGAAGCCACCACCTCGAAGATCGGCGACGACCAGCTGTTCTACTGCCTGCAGCGCGGCATCAGCGAGGATGACGCCATTTCGATGATCGTCAACGGTTTCTGCAAGGACGTTTTCTCCGAGCTGCCGCTGGAGTTCGCCGTCGAGGCGCAGAAACTTCTGGCCATCAGCCTGGAACACAGCGTGGGTTAATCGCCGCATTTTTAGCGCCGCCGGCGCTATCTGAGGACACAGCATGTTAAGCATCAAGAATTTGAAAGTCAGCGTGGAAGGCAACGAGATCCTCAAGGGATTGGATCTGGAGATCAAACCGGGCGAAGTGCACGCCATCATGGGGCCGAACGGCTCGGGCAAGAGCACGCTGTCCGCCACGCTGGCCGGGCGTGAAGAGTATGAAGTGACCGAAGGGGAAGTCACTTTCAAAGGCAAGGATCTGCTGGAGCTGGATCCGGAAGATCGCGCCGGCGAAGGCGTGTTCCTGGCCTTCCAGTACCCGGTGGAGATCCCCGGTGTCAGCAACCACTTCTTCCTGCAGACGTCGGTCAACGCGGTGCGCAAATACCGCGAGCAGGAGCCGCTGGATCGCTTTGACTTCGCCGATTTCATCGAAGAGAAAATCGCGCTGCTGGATATGCCGGCCGATCTGCTGACCCGTTCGGTCAACGTCGGCTTCTCCGGCGGCGAGAAAAAGCGCAACGACATTCTGCAGATGGCGGCGCTGGAGCCGGATCTGTGCATTCTCGATGAAACCGACTCCGGCCTGGACATCGACGCGCTCAAGATCGTCGCCAACGGCGTCAACTCGCTGCGGGACGGCAAGCGCGCGTTTATCATCGTCACCCACTATCAGCGCATTCTGGACTACATCCAGCCGGATTACGTACACGTGCTGTCCCAGGGGCGCATCGTCAAATCCGGCGATTTCTCGCTGGTGAAACAGTTGGAGGAGCAGGGCTATGGCTGGCTTACCGACCAACAGTAATTCAAACGCGCTGCAGCAACTGTATCGCCTGTTCGAAGGCCGCGGCGGCGAGCGTTCGCCGCATGCGCTGGCGCACTGGCAGCAGGCGCTGCGCCTCGGCTGGCCAACGCGCAAGCATGAAAACTGGAAATACACGCCACTGGAGAGCCTGCTGGAGCAGCAGTTCCTCGAACCGCAGCCCGCGCCGGTGAGCGCTGAGCAGCTTGAGGCGCTGACGCTTGGCATCGATGCCTGTCGGCTGGTGTTTATCGACGGCCGCTACAGCGCCGCGCTCAGCGATGGCGATTTGGGCGAATACCAGTTCGAATTGACTGCCTACGGCACGCCGCAGGCGCTGCCGGAGCCGATCCAGCCGGAAATTTTCCTGCACCTGACTGAAAGCCTGGCGCAGGAAACCAGCCTGATTCGCTTGCCGGCCGGCAAGGCCCCGGCCCGCCCGCTGTACCTGCTGCACATCAGCAGCGGACGCGGCGCCACCGGGGAAGTGAACACCGTGCATCATCGTCACCATCTGGAGATCGGGCGCGGGGCCGAGGCGGAAGTGATTGAACACTACGTCAGCCTGGGCGAGGCCGCGCACTTCACCGGCGCGCGCCTGACCGCCAACGTGGCGGACAACGCCGGGCTGTTGCACTGCAAGCTGGCGTTTGAGAGCCAGCCGAGTTACCACTTTGCCCACAACGATCTGGTTATCGGCCGCGACGCGCGGGTGAAAAGCGACAGTTTCCTGCTGGGCGCCGGCCTGACGCGGCACAACACCAGCGCGCAGCTGAGCGGCGAAGGCGCAAATCTGGTGATCAACAGCCTGGTGCTGCCGGTGGGCAAAGAGATCTGCGATACCCGCACCTATCTGGAGCACAACAAGGGCTATTGCGAAAGCCGCCAGCTGCATAAAACCGTGGTCAGCGATCGCGGCAAGGCGGTGTTCAACGGCATGATCAAAGTGGCCAAGCACGCGATCAAAACCGACGGCCAGATGACTAACCATAACCTGCTGTTGGGCAAGGTGGCGGAGGTGGATACCAAGCCGCAGCTGGAGATCTACGCCGACGACGTCAAATGCAGCCACGGTGCCACCGTGGGGCGCATCGATGAAGAGCAACTGTTCTATCTGCAGTCGCGCGGCATCGACAAACACGCGGCGCAGCAGATGATCATTTTCGCCTTCGCCGCCGAGCTCACCGAAGGCATCGCCAATGACACCATCCGGGAACGGGTGCTGGCGCGTATCGCCCAGCGCCTGCCGGGGGAGGCTGAATGAGTTATCCGATTGAACGCGTGCGCGGCGATTTCCCGCTGCTGGCGCGTGAGGTGAACGGCCAACCGTTGGCCTATCTCGACAGCGCCGCCAGCGCGCAGAAACCGCAGGCGGTGATCGACCGCGAGCTGGAGTTCTACCGCCACGGTTATGCGGCGGTGCATCGCGGCATCCACACCCTGAGCGCCGAGGCGACCCAGCAGATGGAAGCGGTGCGGGAACAGGCGGCGCGCTTTATCAACGCCGCCTCGGCGGAAGAAATGGTGTTCGTCAAGGGCACCACCGAAGGCATCAATTTGGTGGCCAACAGCTTTGGCCGCCACCTGCTGCAGCCGGGCGATGCGATTCTCATCACCGAGATGGAGCACCACGCCAATATCGTGCCGTGGCAGATGCTGGCGCAGGAGCGCGGGCTGCAGCTGCGGGTGTGGCCGCTGCAGCCGGACGGTACGCTGGATCTGGCGCTGCTGCCGGAGCTGGTCGACTCGTCCTGCAAACTGCTGGCGCTGACCGAGGTCTCCAACGTGCTGGGCACCGTCAACCCGGTGCGCGACATCATCGCCCGCGCCAGAGCCCTGGCGCCGGAGCTGACGGTGCTGGTGGACGGCGCGCAGGCGGTAATGCACCAGCGCGTCGATGTTCAGGCGCTGGACTGCGATTTTTACGTATTTTCCGGCCATAAGCTGTACGGCCCTTCCGGCATCGGCATGCTGTACGGCCGCCAGGCGTTGTTGCAGCAGATGCCGCCGTGGGAAGGGGGCGGCTCGATGATCAGCCAGGTCAGCCTGACGGCGGGCACCACCTTCGCCGATCCGCCGTGGCGCTTCGAGGCCGGTTCGCCGAACACCGCCGGCATCATGGGGCTGGGGGCGGCGTTCGATTACGTCGAAGCCCTGGGCCTGAATGCGATCCACGATTATGAACAGTCGCTGATGCACTATGCGCTGGAGGCGCTCAGGCAGGTGCCGACGCTGAAAGTTTATGGTCCGGCCCATCGCGCCGGGGTGATCGCCTTCAACCTGGGGGAGCACCATGCCTATGATGTCGGCAGCTTCCTCGACCAGTACGGCATCGCCATTCGCACCGGCCATCACTGCGCAATGCCGCTGATGGCGTTTTATCAGGTGCCGAGCATGTGCCGCGCTTCGCTGGCGTTATATAATACCCGCGAAGAGGTGGACCGGATGGTGGCCGGGCTGCAACGCATTCATCAGCTATTAGGCTAGGCCGGGGCGCGTCCCCGGCGGTACAAAAGGATCCCCATGGCGAATTTGCCGGACAAAGATAAATTGGTGCGTAATTTCTCCCGCTGTTTGAACTGGGAGGAGAAATACCTGTACGTGATTGAACTCGGCGCCAAATTGCCGCCGCTGGACGAGGCCGAGCGGCAGGCCGGCAACCTGATTTCCGGCTGTCAGAGCCAGGTATGGATCGTGATGCGCCGTGATGAGCAGGGGCAGGTCGAGTTTCACGGCGACAGCGACGCGGCGATCGTCAAAGGGCTGCTGGCGGTGGTGTTTATTCTTTATCGTCAATTGACGCCACAGCAGATCGTCGATCTCGATGTGCGGCCGTTTTTCGGCGAGCTGGCGCTCAGCCAACATCTGACGCCTTCGCGTTCACAGGGGTTGGAAGCGATGATCCGCGCCATTCGCAGCAAAGCGGCGCAGCTGGCCTGACCCATAACGCCCGCATCCTCAAGGCTCATTGATACCTTCGCTTTGTCAATGAGTCTTTACAATCCGCAGTTTTCCTCCCGGCAATGCTCCCAATTCAGTGATATTTCAGCAGCTTACCTATTGACGTTTCGTTGACAATCAGCGGCGGCGATTACGTTATAACGTGTTGATTTTTAGAGGACTTATTGCCTTTGATACCAGCGTTGCTAGTATTAATCAGGTATTGTCTGATTTACCCACCGCCGGGCGCTCGTTAGCCTTGGGGGCGAACCGTCATAAAAAAATATAGGGATGATAATGAAACGTGCGTTGAGTTTAATGGGCATGGTCTTCGCCACCGTATTGGCCGGCACGCAGGCCGCCAGTGCGACCGAGTACCCGCTGCCGCCGCCGGACAGCCGTCTGATCGGTGAAAACACCACTTATACCGTGCCAAACGACGGCCGTCCGCTGGAGGCGATCGCCGCCGACTACAAGATCGGCCTGCTGGGTATGCTGGAAGCCAATCCCGGCACTGACCCGTTCCTGCCCAAACCGGGTTCGGTGCTGACCATTCCGACCCAAATGCTGCTGCCTGACACCAAGCGTGAAGGGATCATCGTCAACCTGGCCGAGCTGCGTCTTTACTACTACCCGAAAGGCGAGAACAAAGTGATCGTCTATCCGATCGGTATCGGCCAGACCGGGATGCACACGCCGCTGGAGGTGACCTCCGTCAGCCAGAAGATCCCTAACCCGACCTGGACGCCAACCGCCAATATCCGCAAACGCTATCAGTCCCAGGGCGTGACGCTGCCAGCGGTGGTGCCGGCCGGCCCTGAGAACCCGATGGGGTTGTTCGCCCTGCGTCTGGCGATGGGGCGCGGTGAATACCTGATCCACGGCACCAACGCCAACTTCGGTATCGGCATGCGCGTCAGCTCCGGCTGCATTCGTCTGCGTCCGACGGATATCGAAGCGCTGTTCAATCAGGTGCCGCGCGGTACGCGGGTGCAGGTGATCAACGATCCGGTGAAGATTTCGGTTGAGCCGGACGGCAAACGCTATGTGGAAGTGCATCAGCCGCTGTCGCGGGTAGAAAGCGACGATCCGCAGACCATGCCGATTGCGTTGTCTAAAGCGGAGAAAGCCTTCGCTGCGGATGCTCAGACCGATCGCGCCGTGTTCGATAGCGCGGTTGTACGCCGTTCTGGCATGCCGGTGCTGGTCAACGTAGGGGAGAGCCCGTCGGCGGTGAGTTTGACGCCTGCAGCGACGCCTGAGGCGAATAAGAGCCCATTCAAGGCAGCGCCAATCAGTTCCGTGAACTAAGTTTGCAGGATTGTGTGGTCGAAGAGGGGTTCAGCGTGCTGAGCCTCTTTTTTTGCCTGCGGTGCAGGAAAAACCAGTCCAAGGGACAGGCAAAAAAAACGGCGCACAATGTGCGCCGTTTTCAATAACCAAAGCTATCTTACTTTTTGTAAGCGTGAGCTTGGTTGTCCAGACGCTGGTTAGCGCGTGCTGCGTCGTCTTTAGCAGCTTGAACGTCAGAACGCATTGCGTTCACGTCGTTGCTCAGCTGATCAACTTTAGCGTTCAGAGTCTGAACGTCAGAAGACAGTTGATCGATTTTAGCGTTGCTAGAGCAGCCAGCCAGCAGAGTGGAACCCAGGATTACCGCGCCCAGTACCAGTTTAGTACGATTCATTATAACACCCTCTAGATTGAGTTAATCTCCATGTAGCGTTACAAGTATTACACAAACTTTTTTCGAAAGAGAATAATTTTTTAGTGTTGAGGTGCTTTATTTTGATCGTTCGCTCAAACTTGCATCTGGTTTTACAAATTAGTTAAAAAAACGAGGGAAAACAGCCGGCTTCCATGGGACTACTCCGATTCTTTATTAGCTAAATAATGAGCGGATCGCGGTTGCGTTTTGAGAAAAATAGTTTACTGCCGATAAAAAAAACGCCGCAAAGCGGCGTTTTGATCAAGGCAATTATGTCACGTTTTATATTACAGCACGTGTACCGAGGCAGTGTTGGTGGTGCCGCTCGGCACCAGCGCGCCGGAAACCATCACCACGACGTCGCCTTTCTGTGCCAGGCCGCTGGCCAGGGCGGCTTCTTTACCGATGCGGTAGAAGTCGTCGGTAGAGGCGATTTCCTTGACCATCTGCGGGATGACACCCTTGCTCAGCACCAGCTGGTGCGCGGTGGTTTCATTGGTGGTCAGCGCCAGGATCACCGCGTTCGGGAAGTATTTACGCACGGATTTCGCCGACTTGCCGCCGCTGGTGGCGACCACGATCAGCGGCGCGTCCAGTTTCTCGGCGGTTTCAACCGCACCGCGGCACACCGCTTCGGTGATGCGCAGCTTGCGGCGATCGTTCAGGGCGTCGATGCGGCTTGGCATCACGCGATCGGTACGCTCGCAGATGGTCGCCATGATGTTGACCGCTTCCAGCGGGTATTTGCCCTTGGCGCTCTCGCCGGACAGCATGACGGCATCGGTGCCGTCCAGGATGGCGTTGGCAACGTCGCCGGCTTCCGCGCGGGTAGGGCGCGGGTTCTTGATCATGGAATCGAGCATCTGGGTGGCGGTGATCACCACTTTACGCGCGCGGTTGCATTTCTCGATCATCATCTTCTGGGCGAAGATCACTTCTTCGACCGGGATCTCCACGCCCAAGTCGCCACGGGCAACCATGATGCCGTCGGACGCTTCGAGGATCTCGTCGAAGTTGTTCAGGCCTTCCTGGTTTTCGATCTTGGAGATGATCTGGATTTGCTCGCCGCCGTGGGCTTTCAGGTGTTCGCGGATCTCCAGCACGTCGGAGCGTTTACGGATGAAGGACGCCGCCACGAAGTCGACGCCTTGCTCGCAGCCGAAGATCAGGTCGCGTTTGTCTTTTTCGGCCAGCGCAGGCAGTTGGATGGATACGCCCGGCAGGTTGACGCCCTTGTTCTCGCCCAGGTCGCCGTTGTTCAGCACTTTACAAACGACTTCGTTCTCGGTCACGTTGGTGACTTCCATGCCGATCAGGCCGTCGTCAACCAGCACGGTATTGCCGATCTTCAGGTCGGCAGCGAAGCCGGCGTAGGTGACCGCCACGCGTTCGCTGTTGCCGATCACGCTCTGGTCGGTGGTGAAAGTGAAGGTTTGGCCGGCGACCAGCGAGGCGTCTTTGCCGCCTTCCAGTTTCATGGTGCGAATTTCCGGGCCTTTGGTATCCAGCAGGATGCCGGCGTTGATGCCGGTTTTCGCCATCACGGCGCGCATGTTCTTGATGCGGTTGCCGTGCTCTTCATAGTCGCCGTGAGAGAAGTTGAGACGCATCACGTTCATGCCCGCATTGAGCAGGTTGGTCAGCATTTCTTCCGATTCGGTTTTTGGACCGATGGTACAAACAATTTTGGTCTTTTTCATGGCGGAGTTTTCTACAAGTTGTGATGGATAAAAAAACGAATTTGACCGGCGCGGTTTACGCCGGTAGGGAATTTGGGCCGTGCCTGGTGGTGAAAAACATAGTTAAGGATAGGTGACGACAGTTGAAGTGGGGCGGAAAAATTCAGCCCGCGCGGGGGCGCGGGGATGCTGCGCAACGGGGTAAGATCACATCGTGTTGTTATTGCGTTTTCGCAGATCAAGGGCTGAAACCATTCAACTGATAGACGTTGCGCATTATAAAGGCTAAGCGGCGGGAAACAAAATAAAAAACCGCGGCGGTGCGGCGGATATAGCAAAACGGGGCCAAATGTGGCGCAAATGCAACGCGTTGTGGGCCGCTTGTTGCGCAAATAACCTTTCTGTAAATATGGCTTACCGCGTTAGGGGGATTTCCAGCAGCACACCGGCGCTCAGGCAGAAGCAGCCGCTGGCGACGTTGGCCGGTAATATCAGGCTCTCGCCGGCCCGCACCACTCGCGTATCGCCGCCGAGAGTGAACTCGAATTCACCGGATATCACTCGGGTTTGCAGCGCGTGCGGGGGCTTTTGCAACTGGCCGAAGGCGCCGGCCTCGAAACGCACTTCCGCCGCCGGCGAACCGTCGCTCATCACGCCTTCACGGCGGGCAAGGCCATTGTCGAGCGGCAAAAAGGCGGTTTTGGCGGTAAAAATGGTCATGTGGCGTTCCTGATGACGGTAGCACGGCGCGATCGACATAACGAGCAGGCGGTCGGGCAGAGACGAAATAACGGGAAGTATAACGCGACAAGGGAGGTGAATCAGCAATATGGTGCGTCCGAGTGGACTCGAACCACCGACCCCCACCATGTCAAGGTGGTGCTCTAACCAACTGAGCTACGGACGCACTGCGCTGCTTCTGAAATTTGGTGCGTCCGAGTGGACTCGAACCACCGACCCCCACCATGTCAAGGTGGTGCTCTAACCAACTGAGCTACGGACGCACTGTACTGCTTCAGGAATTTGGTGCGTCCGAGTGGACTCGAACCACCGACCCCCACCATGTCAAGGTGGTGCTCTAACCAACTGAGCTACGGACGCATCTTTTCCTGTCTGTCATGGCTGACAGCGGGGACGAATATTAACGAGCTACCCGCGTGCTGGCAAGGGGAAAAGCGCAATTTTATTTGGTATTTCACGCGATTGCTGAGGTTGTGCGCAGTCCGGCGTTTTTTTCCGCAAACCGCAGCCCGGCCGGGGATGAAACCGGCCGGGAGCGGATTCAGCGCGTGGATCGCTGCAGGATGACGGTGGTCGGCTGTTTCTGCAGCCAGCGCATGCGCAGCGCCATCATGATGGCGGCGAAGGTCAGGCCGATGATAAAGCCGATCCAGAAACCGCTCGGCCCCATCGCCGGCACCACCGCGTCGGTTAACGCCAGCAGATAGCCGCTCGGCAGGCCCAACACCCAATAAGCAATGAAGGTGATGAAGAAGATCGCGCGGGTATCTTTATAACCACGCAGCACGCCGCTGCCGATCACCTGAACAGAATCCGAGATCTGGTACAGCGCCGCCAGCAGCATCAGCTGCGAGGCCATCGCCACCACCGCCGGGCTGTCGTTGTATAGCAGGGCGATCGGTTCGCGGAAGGCGGCGGTAAACAGCGCGGTGCAGACGGCCATGGTGATGCCGACGCCGATGGCGGAGTAGGCGGCAACGCGCGCGCCTTCGACCGAGCCTTCCCCCAGACGATAACCGACGCGGATGGTGGCGCCGACGCCCAGCGACAGCGGCAGTACGAACATCAGCGCGCTGAAGTTAAGCGCGATCTGGTGGCCGGCGACCGCGACGATCCCCAGTGGCGACACCAGCAGCGCCACCACGGCGAACAGCGTGACTTCGAAGAACAGCGCCAGCGCCACCGGCATGCCGATGCCGATCAGGCGTTTCAGCGCCGCCCAGTCCGGGCCGCCGAGATCGCCGGTTTGGCGTTTGATGTCGCGCTGCGACGGCGCGCGCTTCACGTACCCGCGCATCATCAGGAACATGATCCAGTAGACGCTGCCGGTGGCGACGCCGCAGCCGACGCCGCCTAGCTCCGGCATGCCGAATTTGCCGTAGATGAAGATGTAGTTGATCGGGATATTCACCAGCAGGCCGAGGAAGCCGATCACCATGCCGGGCTTGGTTTTGGACAGCCCCTCGCACTGGTTGCGCATCACCTGGAAGAACAGGTAACCCGGCGCCCCCCACATGATGGCGTGCAGATAACCGACGGCTTTATCCGCCAGCTGCGGATCGATGTTGTGCATCATGTCGATGACGAACTTGCAGTTATACAGCACGACGATCAGCAGCACGGACACGCCGGAAGCCAGCCAAAAGCCCTGGCGCACCTGGTGAGCGATGCGATCGCGACGCCCGGCGCCGTTGAGCTGGGCGATAACCGGGGTCAGCGCCAGCAGCAGGCCGTGGCCGAACAGGATGGCCGGCAGCCAGATTGAAGTGCCGACCGCAACCGCCGCCATGTCGGTGGCGCTGTAAGCGCCGGCCATGATGGTATCCACCACGCCCATGGCGGTTTGCGATATTTGCGCGATGATGACCGGGATAGCGAGAGCCAATAAACTACGCGCTTCAATTAAGTACTTCTGCACGCATACACCTTTTCTATTTATATATGTGGGAGGGAGGGCTGCCGCGAGAGGACAACAATTAAAATAGCGGAATTTTGTCAAAAAGATTGTACCTGCTCGGCGTCGTTAAGCAAACGCCGCAGATAAATAGTTATTAAATGCGCAGCCATTCGTTTTTTGCCGTCGCGGATTTGGTTTTCAGCGCCAACTGGGGCAAACTGCCGATAGCGTTTTAACCTATTTAGCAAGAAGAGGCACATATGTTCACCGGTATCGTACAAGGCACCGCGCCGCTGGTCGCCATTGATGAGAAACCCAATTTCCGCACCCACGTGATCGAAATGCCTGCCGAGCTGCTGCCGGGGCTGGAGCTGGGCGCGTCGGTGGCCCATAACGGCTGCTGCCTGACCGTCACCGCGGTGGAAGGCAACCGCGTCAGCTTCGATTTGATTAAGGAAACGCTGCGCCTGACCAACCTCGGCGATCTGGCGCTGGGCGACATCGTCAATATCGAGCGCGCGGCGAAGTTCAATGACGAAATTGGCGGCCATTTGATGTCCGGCCATATTATCTGCACGGCGGAAGTGGCCAAGATTTATACCTCGGAAAATAACCGGCAGGTATGGCTGCGCATGCCGAATGCCGAATTGATGAAATATGTGCTGCACAAAGGCTTCATCGGCATCGACGGCATTAGCCTGACCATCGGCGAAGTGGTGAATAACCGTTTCTGCGTGCACCTGATCCCGGAAACGCTGGATCGCACCACGCTGGGTAAGAAACGCCTGGGTGATAAGGTGAACATCGAGATCGATCCGCAAACGCAGGCGGTGGTGGATACCGTCGAGCGCGTGCTGGCCAATCGGGAAGCGGCGCTGGCGGCGGCAATGGCGTCGGCGCACAAAGACTGACAGCGATTCGGGCGTTGCCGCCGGAATCGAATCATAAGCAGAGAGGAGAAACGCGTGAAGTTTTATGGGAAAACGTTGTTGTTAACCGCGTTGCTGGCGCTGAGCGCCTGCAGCAGTTCGCCTGAGCAGGGCGCGGGCGCGCAAATGGCCGATGCGGATGATACCTGCGGCGCTTCGCAGTATCAAAACTTCGTCGGCAAACCGATGACCTCGCTGGAAGGCGTGCGGATCGACGCCAAGGTGCGCGCCATTCCGTACAACTCTGCCGTCACCATGGATTTCAACCTGCGCCGCCTGAACTTCCTTGGCGACAGCGACGATAAAATCATCCGCGTCTACTGCGGCTAAGCCGTACGCGTCGAACGAGCAAAAAAAGGCCCCGGCGATATTGCTGCCGGGGCTTTTTTGTCGGGCAAGCGCCTAGCGGGCGACGCGGATGCCGCCTTCAACGCCTTTCGGGCTGAACACCACCTGCCACAGCTGCAGATCGCGCGCCCGGAACGCGCCGGCGCAGGCGTTCAGGTAATAGCTGAACATCCGCTCGAAGCGTTCGGAATAGCGCGGGGCAAGCTGCGGCCACGCCTGTTTGAAGCGCTCGAACCAGGCCATCAGCGTGCGGTCGTAGTCGGCGCCGATGTTGTGCCAGTCTTCCATCACGAAATGGCCCTCGCTGGCTTCGGCGATATGGCTCACTGAAGGCAGGCAGCCGTTCGGGAAAATGTACTTGTTGATCCACGGATCGACGTTCATGTCGGTTTTGTTGGAGCCGATGGTGTGCAGCAGGAACAGACCGTGCGGCGCCAGATTGCGTTCTACCACATTGAAATAGGTGCGGTAGTTTTTCGGCCCGACGTGCTCGAACATGCCGACGGACACGATGCGATCGAACTGCTGATGCAGATCGCGGTAATCCTGCAGCAGGATCTGCACATCCAGCCCGGCGCAGCGCGCCTGAGCCAGCTTCTGCTGTTCTGCGGAGATGGTCACGCCGACCACCGATACGCCGTAATTTTTCGCCGCATAGGCGGAGAGGCCGCCCCAGCCGCAGCCGATGTCCAGTAAGCGCATGCCCGGTTGCAGCTGCAGTTTCTCGCAGATCATCCGCAGCTTGGCTTCCTGTGCCTCCTCCAGCGTGGTGGCGTCTTTCCAGTAGCCGCAGGAATATTGCATGTAAGGATCGAGCATCAGGGTAAACAGATCGTTGCCGAGATCGTAATGTTCTTTGCCGACGATCCAGGCGCGCTTTTTCGATTGCAGATTGGTCAGGCGCGCGGCGGCGATACGCAGGGTATCTTTCAGGTGGTGGGGGAGTTTCTTCTCCAGCCCGGCGCTGACCACGCGCTGGAAGAACATATCCAGCCGCTCGCATTCCCACCAGCCGTCCATATAGCTTTCGCCCAGGCCCAGCGAACCTTGCTGCAAGACGCGTTTAAAGAAATCGGGGTTTTTAACCTGAATATCGAAGGGGCGCGAACCGTTGATTTCAATGCCGGCCAGGCCGAGCATTTCGTGCGCGATACGGTACCACTGATTGTCCTGGATGCTCAGATCTTCTATACACGATGAACTCATAGCTTCTCCATCACCTTCTTCTGACTGATGACCCGTTAGGAAACAGCTTAGACAATTTCTTCGGGTGCATACGTTTACCGGCGGAAAATAGGCCCGCGGCGTCTGATATCCGACTATGAACAGAGGAAAGAAGCGACCCGGCGCGAACGGCGCGGGATAAACGCTTCCTTAAAAAAAGAGTGTGACGCAAAGCGCGTACACAAGCGCTAATTGAGATATAGAGATTATAAGGTGTTACTTTACAAGGTTGTTTTTGAGTATAGGCGTGCCGAGGCGTTGACTCAACTGTAAATCGCACTCGGCACGCATATTCTTTAAGTGATTATTAAACTTGGCAATTATGACGCTGAGTTAGCATGTTCCCGCTGCGGCTTTTGCTGCGCATCGGCCGCTTTTCCCCGCTGCAGGAAATACCCCAGCGCGGCCAGGATTACCGTAGACACCATCACCGTCACCGTCGCCAACAGCGGCTGGGCAATAAACGCCGACACCAGCATGCTCGCCACAAAGCACAGCCCCAGCTGCAGCGTATTTTGCAGCGCGGCGGCCTTGCCGCTGCTTTCCGGGAACGGCATCAGCGCATTCGCCACCATGATCGGGTAGCCGGCGCCGTTGACCAGCGCCATCACGCAGAATGGGATCAGCAGCGTAGTGAGCGTCGGATCGGTCAGGGTGGCCACCAGATACAGCGCCACCATGCTGACACCATAAGCTACCAGCAGCCACGGCAGCAGGGTTTTGCCATTGATGCGCTTGAGTGCGGCGCGGCAGCCGTAGCCACCCAGCAGGAAGGCCAGCGTTTGCGGCACATAGCTCAGGCCGATATCGCTCGGGCTGTAGCCCATATCACCGAGGATGAACGGCGAGCCGGTCAGCCAAGCGAAGAAGCCGGCCGAGCAGGCGGCGTACATGGCGACGTTGCCGCTGAACACCGGGGATCTCAACAGTTGCCAAAAGCTGACGCCGTTTTTTGGCGCATCGGGGCTGGGCTGCGTTTTGGCGCGCTCTTTGAGCAGCAGCGTCGGCAGCAGCAGCAGCGCGGTGATGGCCAACAGTGCGGCGAAGATCGCGCGCCAGCTGGCGTGGTTCAGCAACCAGGCGCCGAGCAGCGGTGCCAGCGCCGGCGACAGCGCTACCAGCGGCATAATGGTGGCGAACACGCGGTTGGCCTGGCCTTCGCGGTAACGGTCAACCACCAGCGCTTGCCAGATGGCGGCGGCGGCGCAGACGCCGACGGCCTGAATAAAGCGCAGGATCCAGAGCTGCACGGCGTTTTCCACCCACAGCATGCCCAGGCAGCCGAGGGCGAACAGCGTCAGCCCGATCAATAATACCGGTTTGCGGCCCAGACGGTCGGAGAGCGGCCCCCACAGCAGCTGCGCGAAGGCGAAGCCGGCCAGGAAGATGCTCAGGCTGGCGCTCACCGCGCCGGCGGAAATTTGCAGTTCTTCCCGCATGGCGCCGAAGGCGGGCAGGTACATATCGGTCGCCAGATAACCCAGCATGCTCAGGCCGGCGAGGTAGAACATAAAGCCAAAGGAATTTCGCATGGTATTTCTCGTTAATATTTTAATGTCGCAGGTTTTTAGCGCCGGCCAGTGTATCCGGCTGGATCTCTGCTTGTGAAACGGTAATATTTGCAAAGTGCTGTTAAAAAAATTGAAGGCAAGGCGATGTGGTCTGAATATTCTCTTGAAGTGGTCGATGCGGTGGCGCGCACCGGCAGTTTCAGCGCGGCGGCGCAGGAGCTGCACCGGGTGCCGTCGGCGGTCAGCTATACCGTACGGCAGCTGGAGCAATGGCTGGCGGTGCCGCTGTTTGAGCGGCGTCATCGCGATGTGGAGTTGACGCCCGCCGGTGCGCTGTTTATCAAAGATGCGCGAGTTGTTATCAAAAAAATGCTCGACACCCGCCGCCACTGTCAGCAGGTGGCCAACGGGTGGCGCGGCCAGCTGAATATTGCGGTCGACATCATCGTCAAACCGCAGCGCAGCCGCCAACTGGTGCTGGATTTCTACCGTCATTTCCCCGACGTCGAATTGATGCTGCAACCCGAGGTGTTCAACGGCGTGTGGGATGCCTTGGTGGACGGCAGGGCGGACATGGCGATCGGCGCCACGCGAGCGGTGCCGGTCGGCGGCGGCTTCGCCTTCCGCGACATGGGTTATATGAACTGGCTGTGCGTGGTGAGCCCGCAACATCCTCTCGCGCAGTTGACGGGGCCGCTGAATGACGATCAGCTGCGGCCGTACCCTTCGCTTTGCCTGGAGGACACCTCGCGCAATCTGCCCAAGCGCGTCACCTGGACGCTGGATAACCAGCGGCGGCTGGTGGTGCCGGATTGGACTTCGGCGCTCGACTGTCTGTGCGCCGGGCTGTGCGTCGGCATGATGCCGGCGCATCGGGCGCTGCCGCGGGTGCAGCGCGGTGAGCTGACGGCGTTGCAGCTGCAGCAGCCGTTTCCCGCCAGCCCTTGCTGCCTGACCTGGCAGCAGGATAAACCGTCACCGGCGATGAGCTGGCTGCTGGCGTATCTGGGCGATGGGGAGACGCTGAATCAGGAGTGGCTGAGCGAGGTGGAACCGGAAGCCGCGCAGGCTTCCGGCGCGGGGGATTAGCGGCGGTAGTCGATGAATGGGCCGTCGGCGACCGAGCGGCGTTCGATCAGCTTCGGATGCACTTCGATCACCTGCGACTCTTCGCGTTTGCTGATAATGCGATCCAGCAGCATGGTGAAGGCCATTTCGCCCAGACGCTCTTTCGGCTGGTGAATGGTGGTCAGCGCCGGGGTGAAGTAGCGGGCGTTGCGCACGTTGTCATAGCCGATCACGGAAATATCCTGCGGCACCCGCAGCCCCAGCTCGTCGGCCGCGCAGATGGCGCCCATCGCCATGATATCGCCGCCGCAGAATACCGCGGTAGGCCGCTGTTTTTGCGACAGGATTTGGTGCATCGCCTTGTAGCCGGACTCCGGTTCGAAGTCACCCTGGACGATCCACTCTTCGCGAATGTCGATATGCGCTTCCTGCAGCGCCTTCATAAAGCCCTGGTGACGGCCGCCGCCGGTGTTGCGCGACAGCTGGCCCGGAATGGCGCCGATATCGCGGTGGCCGCGCTCGATCAGGTAACGGCCGGCCAGATAGCCGCCTTCGAACGCGTTATCGATGATGGTGTCGGTGAAGTCGCCGCGCGCGGCGCCCCAGTCCATCACCACCATCGGGATGTTGCGGTAATCTTCCAGCATGCCCAGCAGCTGATCCGGGTACTCGGAGCACATGACCAGCAGGCCGTCGACGCGCTTTTGCGCCAGCATCGCCAGGTAGGCGCGTTGCTTGTCCAGATTGTTGTGCGAGTTGCACAGGATCAGGGTGTAGCCCTTGCTGTAGCAGCTGTTTTCCACCGCCTCGATCACTTCTGCGAAGTAGGGCGCTTCGCTCGAGGTGGCCAGCAGGCCGATCGACTTGGTGTGATTGACTTTCAGGCTGCGCGCCACGGCGCTCGGCGAGTAGTGCAGCTCTTTGATGGCGGCCCACACGGCCGCTTTGGTCTCTTCGGCGACGAAACGAGTCTTATTGATGACGTGCGAAACGGTGGTGGTGGAAACGCCCGCGCGTTTGGCCACATCTTTAATCGTTGCCATGTAAGGAATGACTCCTGAACTCACATGTTTACAGCATGTAAGTGTGATGTTAATCGTTTGCCTACGTAGATCCTTCTCCAGAGAAGCGAAAACTGAGTTTTTAGTGTGTTGAAGTCTTCAGCGCTTAATCAGGAGGGGCATGGATGCCGGTACGCAGTTGTGAACTGCGAATTTTGTCGCATATTGAACAAAAGTGGAAGAGGTAATCGAGATTATAAACCGGGAAATGATAACAAGATTTTATCGGCGAACTGTGGGAAAATGATTTGACGTACTAATTGTACGCCTTTTATCCTTAGGAAAGCCCATTTTAAAGGAGTTGTCATGGATACCGAATTGAAGATGTCGCTGTTCACCACCGTCTGCGCCTTGGCGGTCATTATCGCTTTCAGCTTCGTTGCCGCGTTGAACTGATTTACCCCCGGTTATAAAAAAGGCGCAGCCTGGCTGCGCCTCATCACCTCAGAACCTGCGCTTACGCCAGGTTTTCCGCTGCGAAGGTCCAGTTGACCAACGCCCAGAAATTTTCCAGGTATTTTGGACGCGCATTGCGGTAATCGATGTAATACGCGTGTTCCCACACGTCAACGGTCAGCAGCGGTTTGTCTTCACCGGTCAGCGGGGTGGCCGCGTTGGAGGTGTTGACGATCGCCAGCGCGCCGTCCGGTTTTTTCACCAGCCAGGTCCAACCGGCGCCGAAGTTTTTCACTGCGGCATCGGTAAACTGCTCTTTGAACGCAGCGAAAGAGCCGAAGGATTTGACGATCGCCGCCGCCAGTTCGCCCTGCGGTTCACCGCCGCCCTGTGGCGACAGGCAGTGCCAGTAGAAGGTGTGGTTCCACACCTGCGCGGCGTTGTTGAAGACGCCGCCGTTTGAGGTCTTGATGATCTCTTCGAGCGATTTGCCCTCGAACTCGCTGCCTTTCACCAGGTTGTTCAGGTTAACCACGTAGGTGTTGTGGTGTTTGCCGTAGTGGTATTCCAGGGTCTCGGCGGAGATGTGCGGCTCGAGCGCGTTTTTCTCATACGGTAATGCAGGTAATTCAAACGACATTGCTTCCTCCTTTACAGCGCCACTCTTTTTCCGCCGGAGCGGGAGCCGAATGGGCCGTTTTTTATTGTGGTCTTTCAATCTTAACAATTTTCATCATAAAAAACAGGAAGAAAAGCGAGAAATGCGCGTGAGGCGGTGTGATGGGTGATAGCTTGAGCAGGCGGTTGCGACCGGGGCCGCAACCGCGCAGAGCAGGGAATTAACGAATGGTTTTCGGCGTTACTACGCGGCGCGCGCCGATGTAGTGGTTTTGCCAATAGTCGTTGTCGAGCTGGCTGATGCGGATCTCTTCGCCGGTGCGCGGCGACTGGATGAATTTGCCGTTGCCGAGATAAACGCCGACATGATCCGCCACGCCGCGGTTGTTGATGCGGAAGAACACCAGATCGCCGCTTTCCAGTTCGCTTTTCTTGATCGGCGCCGCGTCGCGCAGGTGGTACATCTCGTTAGCGGTACGCGGCATCTTGATTTTTACCACGTCTTTATAGGCGTAATAGATAAGGCCGCTGCAGTCGAAACCGGTGCGCGGCGAGCTGCCGCCCCAGCGGTAAGGTTTGCCCATCTGGCCCATCAGCTTGGCCATCGCGGTCTGCTTGGCGTGCTGGTAGCGTTTTTTGTGCGCCGGGCTGAGTTTCAACGGTTTTTCATCACGCGCCAGCTTGGCGGTGGCCATACCGGCTTCGCGGTGGCGGCCGTAGCCTTTTTTGTAGCCCTTTTTCGGCGGGGTGACTTTAATCTTGGCGGTTTTCTGAGCTTTGGCCTTGGGTTTGGCGCTGGCGATCTTTTTCGCGCTTTTCTCGCTTTTCGCCTTGGCGGTCTTGGTTTTTTTCGCGGGGGCCGTCACTTTGGCTTTTTTAGCGGTTTTGTCCGCTTTCTTTTTTCTGCGGTCATCGGGCCGTGCTTCATTGGCATGGCTTTTACGCTGCTCGGCGGCAACACGCGCCTGTGGCGCAGCGTGCGCCAAATTGAAGAAGAGCTGCGTAAACAGCAGCGCAAAGAGCGTAAGAATTAAACGCATGTCGACGTCACCAACCTTGGCCCCGAAACGGATATCGAAAGAGTTACAGTATTCCCGAATTTCGCCATATAAAACAGCGAAGAACTCATAAATAATAATCCATATTGTGAGAAAACGTTAATGACATTTTTTTTGGTTCAAAATCAGCCCGTTGGTGTATGAAAAAGCGCCGGCAGGGGGCTGTGGATATAATTAATCCGCGCCGTCACCGCCGCGCAATATATTAGTGAAATGGTCGGATTAAAAATGTTATTCTCAACGTATGTTTTGACCGGAATGACGTGGCCGGTGAAACGCGATCGGCGGCGGGTGAATATCCTTGCAAAAGATGGCGTTTTCTTGCGACTGTTCCAGCCGCTACAATAGCCCGCGTGATGCATGTTGTAGCCATGAAATGTGGCTTGAGGAAGCAATAAATGACGACGACACTTGAAAAAATTCAGCACCAGATCGCTGAAAACCCGATTCTGCTGTACATGAAAGGTTCGCCAAAGCTGCCGAGCTGCGGCTTCTCCGCACAGGCTGTGCAAGCGCTGTCCGCCTGCGGCGAGCGTTTCGCTTACGTGGACATTCTACAGAACCCGGACATCCGCGCCGAGCTGCCAAAATACGCCAACTGGCCGACGTTCCCGCAGCTGTGGGTAGACGGTGAGCTGGTCGGCGGTTGCGATATCATTATCGAAATGTATCAGCGCGGCGAACTGCAGCAGCTGATCAAAGAAACGGCAGAAAAGTATAAAGCGCAGGAAGACCAGCAGTCTTAATCGACGGGCTTGCGGTTATCGCGTAACGGGCGGCGCCAGTGCAAACTGGGCCGCCTTTTTCGTTGGGCTTATTCGGCGAGATCGCCGGCGGGCAGCGGCCAACCGCCGAGACGTTTCCAGCGGTTAACCAGCTCGCAAAACAGCAGGGCGGTTTGCTCGGTGTCGTACAGCGCAGAGTGCGCCTGGCTGCTGTCGAACGGCATTCCGGCCGCGATACAGGCCTTCGCCAACACCGTTTGGCCCAGCACCAGGCCGCTCAGCGCGGCGGTGTCGAAGGTAGCGAACGGATGGAACGGGTTGCGCTTCAGGCCGGCGCGTTCGGCCGCGGCCATCAGGAAGCTGTGATCGAAGTTGGCGTTGTGCGCCACGATAATGGCCCGGTTGCAACCGCGATCCTTGAGCCCTTTGCGCACCGCTTTGAAAATGGCGTGCAGCGCGTCATATTCGCTGACCGCGCCGCGCAGCGGGTTGTGCGGATCGATGCCGTTAAACGCCAGCGCTTCCGGCTGCAGGTTGGCGCCCTCGAAAGGCTCCACGTGGAAGTGCAGGGTCTCGTCCCGCTGCAGCCAGCCGTCCTCATCCATTTTCAGCGTGACGGCGGCGATCTCCAGCAGCGCATCGGTATTGGCGTTAAAGCCGGCGGTTTCAACATCTATTACTACGGGATAAAACCCACGAAAACGACCACTCAGGGCGTTAAGATCACTTTTCTCGGCCATCAGTTTCTTATCTTCATCGAATGCAGCGCGCATTATGGCAAATTTTGCGCCCGGTTGCAGGCGCTATCGCGCGGAGAATCAGCAGGGCGCAGCGCGCCCTGAAGGGGAGGCTTAGTGGCCGAGGCCCTGGCCGGCGTGTTTGTTTTCGATCAGCTCGATTTTGTAGCCGTCCGGATCCTCGACGAAGGCGATGACCGTGGTGCCGCCTTTCACCGGGCCGGCTTCGCGGGTGACCTTGCCGCCTGCGCGGCGGATGCTGTCGCAGGTGGCGGCAACGTCGTCCACGCCCAGCGCCAGGTGGCCGAAGGCGGTGCCCATGTCGTAGCTGTCGGTGCCCCAGTTATAGGTCAGTTCGATAACTGCGCCTTCGCTCTCTTCCGTATAGCCGACGAAAGCCAGGGAGTATTTGTACTCCGGGTTTTCGCTGGTGCGCAGCAGGCGCATGCCTAATACCTTGGTGTAGAAGTCGATGGCGCGTTGCAGGTCACCGACGCGGATCATGGTATGGAGTAAGCGCATAATTCCTCTGAATTGACAGTGCCGTGGCAGACGGCGGGTGGATTGAAGCACAAGCGAGTATAGCCTTGTCCCGCAAGGGAATTCAACGTGACGAGTGAGTGACGATGTCACGTATTAGTTTTCCGTCAACGGTGTCTAAATATTGATCGAGCGTACCGATCGATACAGAGTAATTGATCTGCACAATCAATTATCTATTCCAGCGGCAATCGTGTAAAAATTGAACGACAATAGAGAACAACACCAGGGAACACCGGCCCGCCTCGTGCGGGCCTTTTTGCGCGCGGCGCACAAAAAAACGGCCATGCGATTGCGTGGCCGTTGGGGTCAGGAAGGGTTACTTCGCCAGAAACGGATAGTCGGTATAGCCTTCGGCGCCGCCGCCGTAGAAGGTTTCCGGCTTAGGTTCGTTCAGCGGAGCGTGCTGACGGAAACGCTCTACCAGATCCGGGTTGGCGATGTAGCTGCGGCCGAAGGCCACCGCGTCGATGAAGCCTTTTTCGATCAACGCTTCGGCTTTCTCGGCGGTGTAGGCGCCGGCGCCGACGATCACCCCGTTAAAGTGGGCGCGTACCGAGTCGCGGAAGGCGTCGGAATACGGTTTGCCGCCGGCCCAGTCCGGTTCGGAGATGTGCAGGTAAGCGATGTTGCGCTTATTCAGCTCTTCCACCAGATACAGCGCCGCTTCTTCCTGATCTTCACCGTTGTCCAGCCCGTTGAACGGCCCCAGCGGCGAGATGCGGATGCCGATGTGCTCGGAACCCCATTCGGCGATGGTGGCGTCGACCACTTCCAGCGTCAGGCGAGTGCGATTCTCGATGCTGCCGCCGTATTGATCGGTACGTTGGTTGGAAGCCGGTGACATGAATTGATGCAGCAAATAGCCGTGCGCCGCATGCAGTTCGATGAAGTCGAAGCCGGCTTCCCGCGCGTTGGCGGTCGCCTGGCGGAAATCGTTGACGATGCCCGAGATCTCGCTGGTTTCGAGCGCACGCGGCGTGGAGGTCGGCACGCGCACCCAGGCGCCGGTTTCATCACGCACGGTGGTGCGGGTTTCGGCGTTGATTGCTGAAGGGGCGACCGGTGCTTGCCCGCCCGGCTGCAGGCTGGCGTGGGAGATGCGGCCTACGTGCCACAGCTGCACGGCAATATGGCCGTTGTTGTCATGCACTGCCTGCGTGATGTTTTTCCATGCGGCGATCTGCTCCGGCGTATGCAACCCCGGCGCGCCGGCGTAGCCTTTCGCCTGGAAGGAAACCTGGGTCGCTTCGGTCACGATCAGGCCGGCGCTGGCGCGCTGTGCATAATATTCCGCCATCAGCGGCGTAGGAATGTCGCCCGGCTCGATGCTGCGCAAACGCGTCAGCGGAGCCATAAACACGCGGTTGGGCAGGGTGATGGCGCCAACCTTCAGCGGAGAGAGCAATTTTTCAGTCTTCATAGTGCATCCTGTATTTAATAGACCGGTCGTCTAGTGGTGGGCGATAAAAAACCACGAACTGCATTTTCAATAAAAAGAAATTGTTACCGTTACGCTTGCGGCGGGCGCAGCAGCAACTCGATGCTTTCCAGCGCGCTGGTTAACGGCGCCAGCGAGTGGCGGATCTTGGCGCGCAGCGAGGCACCGAGCCACAGTGAATACAGCGTTTCTGCGGTCGCCGCGGGGCTCATGGCCACCGACAGCGAGCCCTCGGCGATACCGCGCTCGATGGCCTCCTGCAGGTGGCCGATCACGCGAGCGGTGCCCGTTTCCAGCGCATGACGCATCGGTTCCGACAGATCGCTCACCTCGGCGGAAAGCTTCACCGCCAGGCAGGCGTTGTGGCATTCGCTGCGGCAGTGGTAGCTGATGGCCTGAGCGTAATA
The DNA here is from genome assembly GCF_052169175.1 of Serratia sp. CY31944. NCBI lineage: Bacteria > Pseudomonadati > Pseudomonadota > Gammaproteobacteria > Enterobacterales > Yersiniaceae > Serratia > Serratia sp. CY31944. The sequence continues at coordinate 28,168 of NZ_JBJNLG010000009.1, read as the reverse complement.
GCCGAGCAGCTGGTGGCGGGCATCGCCACGTCTGTCGGCAAACAGCGCCTGCATTTCTGCATCATAGTGGGCGAAATAGCGTTGCAGCATCGCTTCGCCGAAGGCTTCCTTCGAGCGAAAATAGTGGTAGAACGAGCCTTTCGGCACGCCCGCGGTGGCCAGCAGTTCACTCAGCCCCATGCCGGTAAAGCCCAGGCGCAGGCTGAGGGTTTCGCCGGTGGCGAGCAGATGTTCACGTGTGTCCACGTTGCAATGCGTTGATTTGGTCATCATGGTGCCGAGCATAATAGACCGATTGGTCTAGGTCAATGGGAATAAAAAAACCGGCGCACAAAACGCCGGTTGTCTGCAAACTATTGTGCCCCAGCGGCACGAGGAAGTTAAGCGCTTACGCCGCGTTGCGGCAACGCTGCAGGATATCCAGCTGGGATTGATATTCGCGGGTCTGTACGTTCAGCATGCCCAATAGGGTGTGGAACAGGTTGTCCTGCGAAACGTCGCCCTTTTCCGCCAGCGCGTTCAGGCACTGGCGATCGATGCCGAAATTGCGCTGATAGTCGGCCGACATCCACATCAGGAAAGGCACGTGCGTCTGCTGGCTCGGCGCGAAGACATAGGGCGTGCCGTGCAGATACATGCCGTTTTCCCCCAGCGATTCGCCGTGATCGGACAAATAGACCAGCGCGGTATTGAACCGCCCGTCATACTGCCACAGCAGCTTGATGGTGGCATCGAGCATCGCGTCGGTATACAGGATGGAGTTGTCGTAGGTGTTCACCAGCTGTTCATGGCTGCAGTCCTGGATCTGATTGCTGTTGCAGGTCGGCGAAAATGTCTGGAATTCTGGCGTGCTGCGGCGGTAGTAAGCCGGGCCGTGGCTGCCCATCTGGTGCAGCACGATCACGCCGTCGTCTTTCAGGCTATTGATATAGTCGTTCAGCTTGTACAGCAGCGCGTTGTCCATGCAAACCTCGCCGTCGCAGTCCTGCGGCAGTTTCAGCTTGGTCATGTCGATGTGCGGCACCCGGTCGCAGGCGCCTTTGCAGCCGCCGTCGTTATCGCGCCACAGCACGCTGACGCCGGCATGCGCCAGCACGTCGAGCATGCCTTCCTGATGCGTTGCCTGAGTCGCGTCGTACTCTCTGCGCGGCATGTTGGAGAACATGCAGGGCACGGAGATCGCCGTTTCGGTGCCGCAAGAGCTGGCGTTCTTGAAGTAGACCACGTTGTCCTGCTTCAGGCGCGGGTTGGTTTCGCGTTGATAGCCCCCGAGAGAGAAGTTTTCGGCGCGGGCGGTTTCGCCCACCACCAGGATCACCAGCGTTTTCTTGGCCTGCCCGGCGATCAGCGGCCCTTTGCGCGCGTCCTCGCCGATCTTGACCAGCGGCAGATTGCGGGTGAAGTAACGCTGTTCGGTAAACTTGATGGTGCCGGCGACGAAGTTGGAAGGGGTCAACATCTTCACCACGCTTTTATTGTTGCGGATCAGCGAAGCATAGTCTTTGTAGAACAGCGCGGCGACGATCAGGATCACCGCCAGCGACAGCATGACGTTGGCGGCGCGCAGTCCAACCATGTACCACCAGGGGCGAGTCTGGCGAATCTGGGTGAAGCAGACCGCTACCGCCGGCAGAATGCCGAGCAGCGCCAGCCACAATCCCATGCGCGGCGTCAGCAGCGCCGTCGCCTCCTGAGGGTTGGTTTCGAAGGCGTTTTGCATCATGTTGCCGTCGATCACCACACCATAGCTGAACATGAAATAGTTGGCTGCGGCGCTGCCGAGCAAGAAAAAGATGATCAGCGGCTTGCGCAGGTAGGGCACGGTCAACACGCTGAAGATGATATTCAGCGCACAGAAGATCACCACCGGCATGCTGGCAGCGAAAATCACGCTGTGGACGCTATCGAAGGTGATATACGACCAGGCGCGATGCAGGAATAACGCGTTTTGAAACAGAGTGAAGAACAGGGCGGTGGCGAGGGTAAAACCGAGGCTGTTGCACCGTAAGCATTGACGTAACCACATTGCCGAATCGGGATCCTGAAAGTAGATAATGCTTTGAAATCTACCGGATGAAACTTAAGGAAACCTTAGAAACTCAGAATATTGGCGGCGGAGCCTGCGCGGAAAACGCCAGGCCGGGTGGCCTGGCGGTGGGGCGGTTTAGTAGGCGGCGGTGAATTGCGCGCGAATAAACTGAGGCTTTTCAATTTCATCAACGATAGCGACCGCCAGGTCTTCCACCGAAATGCTGGCCGGCGCTTCGCCGTTCATCAGCAGTTGCGTGGTGCCGAGGCGGAACTGGCCGGTGCGTTTGCCCGGCTCCAGCAGGGCGGCCGGCGAGAGATAGGTCCAGTCGAGCGCCGATTCATTGCGCAGTTTGTTGCGCAGATCGCGCACCGCCTGCGCGCCGGGGCGGATATTTTCCGGGAACTGCGGCGTATCCACCAGTTCAACGCCGGGCGCCACTTCCAGGCTGCCGGCGCCGCCGACCACCAGCAGGCGCTTGACGCCGGCCTGTTCGACCGCGGTGAGGATCTGTTGGGCGCCGCGGAGGGTTTTCTCATACAGGTTGTCTTCACCCCAGCCGGGGTTGTAGGCACTGATCGCCGCATCCTGACCGCGCAATTGCCCCGCCAGCCAGGCGGTATCGGCAACGTCGCCCAGCGCGACGGTCAGGTTGGCGTGCTCCGGCAACTCTTTTTTCTGGCGGGCGATTGCCGTCACCTGAATACCGCGAGCCAGCGCTTCATCCACCACGCGGCGGCCAACAAAACCGGTTGCTCCAATAATGGCTACTTTCATCTGCATGCTCCTTCGGGGATAGGTTCAGTATCGTGACGCAGGCCGATGTGCCTGCTGCGTGGTGTTTACTCTAGTCCTTAACAATAGCCGTGATTAGTGCCATATTCATGCTTTCTTGATTAAGTAAAACTTCATAATCGTGGATAAACTCAATCGAATGGCGGTATTCGCCACCGTGGTGGCGGAGGGATCGCTGGCCGGCGCGGCGCGGCGGCTGGGCATGACGCCGTCGGCGGTCAGCCAGCACATGCGCTCGCTGGAGAAGGCGCTTGGGGTGCCGTTGCTGCATCGCTCCACCCGCCGTCTGGCGCTGACCGAGGCCGGGGCGGCGTTTTACCCAGGCTGCGAGGCGATGCTGCAACAGGCGCAGCAGGCGGAGCAGCGGCTGGCGGAATTGCGGGATACGCTGGTGGGCGAGCTGCGCATCGCCACCCCGGTCGGCATCGGCGGCCGATCGCTTGCGGAGGCGCTGGCGCCGCTGTTGCAGGCGCACCCCAAGCTGACGCTGCGGGTGCTGGCTGACGATCGCATCGTCGATATGATAGAGCAGCGGGTCGACATCGCGCTGCGGGCCAACCGTCAACTGGCGGACGCCAATATGATCGCGCATCCGCTGACGGCGTGGCCGATGGTGCTGTGCGCCGCGCCGCGTTATCTCAGCCAGCATGGGGTGCCGGAAAAGCCGCAGGATTTGGTGCAGCACCGCTGGATCTCCAGCGGCTACAGCGGGGCCCATCTGGACTTGCTGCACCAGTCCGGCCAGCAGGTTAAGCTGCGGCTGGCGGAAGGGCAGATCGTCAGCGAGAGCATGAACGTGATGCGCGCCTTTACCCGCGCCGGGCTGGGCATTTCCGTTCAGCCGCTGTATGAAATTGGCGACGAGCTTCAGCGCGGCGAGCTGTTGCTGCTGTTGCCTGAGTGGCGGCCGGCGCCGCTGCGGCTGCATGCGCTGACGCTCGAGCGCAACGTGCCGGAGAAAAGCCGCCAGGCGCTGCGCTATTTGCGCGACTATTTTCGCCGCAATGGCGAAAAGGGACTTGCCAGCGGCGGCGATGGCGTCTTCAATTAGCAAGAGAACGCAGGAGGAGCCCCGTGGCGCAGCAGCTTGAGTTTTTCGACATTCCCAGCCCGTGTCGCGGCATTTGCCAGGCCGACGATCGCGGATTCTGCCGTGGCTGCCTGCGCAGCCGCGAGGAGCGTTTTGGCTGGATGAACATGAGCGACGCGCAAAAGCGCGAGGTGCTGCGCCTGTGTCGTCAACGCTTCCTGCGCCTGCAGCGCGCCAATAAAGCGCCCGACGAGCCGCTGCCGGAGCAGCCGTCGCTGTTTTAACCTTTCCTGATCTGCCGCACGTTCGTGTGGCTTACCGCTTCCCTGTGCCTCACCGGCTTGTGTATGCTGACTGACAACTAATGTCATGAGGTTTTCGCAATGGTAGAACGTATTCGTCTCGCGCCGCAGGGGCCTGAATTTTCCCGCATGATTTGCGGTTACTGGCGGTTGATGGAGTGGGGCATGTCGTCGCAGCAGCTGCTGACGTTCATCGAACAGCATGTCGAACTGGGCGTCACCACCGCCGATCACGCCGATATCTATGGCGGCTATGCCTGCGAACAGGCGTTCGGCGACGCGCTGCGCCTGAAGCCGGCGCTGCGCCAGTCGCTGGAGCTGGTGAGCAAATGCGGCATCGCCACCACCGCCAAGCCCGGCAACCCGATCGGCCACTACATCACCGACCGCGACCATATCGTACAGAGCGCGGAACAGTCGCTGCGCCATCTGCATACCGACTACCTCGATCTGCTGCTGATCCACCGGCCGGATCCGTTGATGGACGCCGATGACGTGGCCGAAGCCTTTGTCGCGCTGCACAAAAGCGGCAAGGTGCGCCATTTCGGCGTCTCCAACTTTACGCCCGCGCAGTTCCAGCTGCTGCAGTCGCGCCTGCCGTTCTCGCTGGCGACCAATCAGGTGGAGATCTCGCCGATTCACCAGCCGGCTATTCTCGACGGCACGCTCGACCAGTGCCAGCAACTGCGCATCAAGCCGATGGCCTGGTCCTGCCTGGGGGGCGGGCGCCTGTTCAACGACGCCGAGTTCCAGCCGCTGCGCGACGAGCTGCAGCGGGTGGCGCAAGAAATCGGCGCCGAGACCATCGAGCAAGTGGTGTACGCCTGGGTGATGCGCCTGCCGTCGTCGCCGCTGCCGATTATCGGTTCCGGCAAGATTGAGCGGGTGCGTTCGGCGCTGAAGGCGCAGAAACTGGTGCTGAACCGCCAGCAGTGGTTCCGCATTCGCAAGGCGGCGCTGGGGTATGACGTGCCTTAAGGCGGAGTAAAAAAGAGCAAAGCCGGGCGGCGAAAGCACCCGGCTTTTTTACGTCGATCTTTAGGCCAACACCACCTGATCGGTGTTGAAGTGATCGAGCGAGACGCCGATCAGCGTGACCTGGCTATGGCCGAAGGCCAGCACCAGATCGTCGTTTTGCTGCGTGGCGTAGTCGCGGATATTCCCGCTGGCGCCTTCGGTGCCGACAAACACCAGCTTATCGGTGGCGTTGAAGCCATACAGCTGATCGCGGCCAAAGTCACCGCTGAACAGGAAGGTATTGCCGTTGCCGACGCCCTTCAGGATGTCATCGCCGCTGCCGCCGACGAAGGTCAGGTTGCCGCCGGCGTGGCCGTTAAGGGTGTCGTTGCCGGCGTTGCCGAACAGCCAGGCGTCGTGGCTGCGAGCCTGCAGGACGTCATCGCCGTCGCCGCCGGCGGTGGCGGCGGCATAGGCTTTGAGGCCAGAGTCCGATTTCAATCCGGCGGCGGTCACCTGATGGTCCACCTGTTTGTTGAAGATAAGCCACGAGGTTTCTTTGCTGCGCAGGGTGCTGATGTCGTCCGCCAGCGTAATGCCGCCTTTGGCGTCGCGCAGGTAAAGCGTGTTGCCGTCGTAGGCGACCTCGGTGTTTTTCAACGCCTGTTGGGTATCGAAGATATTGTGGCCTTTGCCGCCGGCGATCAGGTTATAGCCGCCTGCATCGCGGAAGATATCGTCGCCGTCGCGCCCCTCGAGATAGTCGTTGCCTTTGCCGCCCTTGATCAGATCATTGCCGTCGCTGCCGATGATAAACGTCGGCCCGCTGTGCGTTTCCGCGTTGCGGTTCAGGTCTTCCACCCAGGTATTGCCGCGCGTCACGTTCGACAGGTTGGAGACGATGATGGTCGAGTCTTTGTCGGTCAGCGAATAAAACTCGGAGTTCAGCACCCGCATCAGGCCGTCCTGATAGAAGAACGGCAGGTGCGACAGCCAGGTCGGAATGTTGAGAATGGAAAACGGCAGCAGGTTCCAGGCGTCCGACGCGTAGTGGTCGTTGAAGTTGACGATATTGTTGGTGGCGGAGGCATGGGGCGCATCGTGTACGCCTAACGACGCCCCGGTCAGCGTGGTGCCGTCGAGCGCGCGGAACACCGGATCGTTCTCGTAGCCGATGTTGATCACCTTGCCGCCGGCTTCGTACTGGGTCGGCGAGGCGAAGGCGACATAGTTGGACTGCGCGTAGAAGCCGCCCCAGTTGGCGTCGCTCTGCGCCGCCATGCTGTTGACCGCCAGCCCGCCGAGGCTGTGGCCGCTGACCACCACGTCTTCTCCGCTCAGCCCGTGCGCCTGCGCGAACTTCGCCACGTCGCCCAGCAGCTGGCCGAAGGCCTTCAGCGTGTAGCCGTCGGCGTAGCCTTTCGGCCCGAAGCCGGCCAGCAGATCGTTAATCACATCGCCGATGGTATCGCCGATCAACGACTCGCGCGGGCCGCTGGTGCCGCGAAATGAGATGCCAATGGCGGTGAGATTGCCTTCGCTGTCATATTTGCCCAGCACCTCGGCCTGAGCGGTGGTGTAACCGGCGGTCTCGCCGTAGTAGGTGCCGCGCGCATCGGTTTTGCCGGCGTAACCCAGCTGCGCGGCGCTGATCACCGACCAGCCGGCGTTATTCACCGCCTGCTGCGCGGCCTGTTCGGAATCGGGATTCCAGGGAATGCCGGGCAGGCCGCCCTGCGATTGGGTGCTGCCGATGAGCGCAGTGACCAGCGTCAGCGGCAGACCCAGCCCGAAACCGGTCTGGTGATAGCCTTCATCGAAGCCGTTATCGATATTGTGGTAAGCGTAGGTAGAGATGGCCAAGGCGTCGGAAAATAGCGCTTTCGACGCCTTTTCGTCCAGATCCTTATAGCTAAAGATGCCCATATCAGTTCCTTATGAAGTATGCCGCGGGCCTGTAAGTGGACTCACATGCGTCGGCGGTGGAAACAGGGAAACAACGTTAGCCGAACGACAGCTGGTCAGAGGACCAACATCGGTAGAATTATTATTAGTGTTAAATATTAGGCCCGCGAATCAAATTAGCGAGATTGTGCGTTGGTTAACAGTGCCGGCGCAGGCTCTCCTATACTGATAACTCGATATAGTCATTAAGGAGACTGATTGATGAAACGTTATTGGTATGCAGCGCTCGGCCTGATGGCGTGTGGTGCGGCTCAGGCGGCGACAACCGACGTCGAGATGCACCTGGTGACCGGGCAGGGGATCGGTCAGGACATCGGCAAGGTGGCCATCAGCGAAACGCCGTATGGCCTGCTGTTCACGCCGAGCCTGAAAGCATTGCCGGCCGGGGTACACGGCTTCCACGTGCATGAGAAAGGCAGCTGCGAGCCGGGCATGAAGGACGGCAAAGCGGTGGCGGCGCTGGCGGCCGGCGGACATTTCGACCCGCAAAAGACCGGAAAACACCTCGGGCCGTATGCCGACGGGCACCTGGGTGACCTTCCGGCCATCTATGTGACCGCCGACGGCATGGCGAACTATCCGGTGTTGGCGCCGCGGCTGAAAAAAATCAGCGACATTGAGGGTAAAGCGCTGATGGTGCACGCCGGCGGCGACAACCATTCGGATCATCCACAACCGCTCGGCGGCGGCGGAGAACGCTTCGCCTGCGGTGTGATCAAATGATTATCCGCCGCTAACGGCCGGTACGGCGGTGGGCTGGCCCATCGCCTGTTGCAACTGCTGCAGCGAGCAGTAGAGCCGCCAGATCAGGCCGGCCAGATCGCGCGCCGCCTGTTCCGGGTGGTGCGCCAGCGCGTTGCTCATGCGCAGCAACTCCTGCAGCGTGGCGTCCAGCGAACTGTGCTGCACGCCTTTCTCCGTCATGATGCCGCGCAGGCAGTGGATACAGACGTTGCGCACCGCCGACAGCGGATCGGAACGGGTTTGCCAGTCGCGCAGCTGCCAGACGATATGGCTGCAGTTGAGCAGCACCACGCCCCAGCGCAGCAGCCAGGTGCGAGCGTCCTGATCCTGACTTTGATTGAGCTGGCTGATGCGATGGTAAATCAGCGATTCGAACTGGCTTTCGCTCTGCTGCGGCCGTTTGCTCAACTGATCGATAAAGTCGCGCCGCAGCGCGCGGATAATGCGGCGGCTTTTGCGTTTGTCCGAACTGGGGCGCAGGATCTGAAACGCCAGCCCGGCCAGCAGCACGCCGACGATTTTAGCGATGTTGTCATTGATAAAGGACTGGTAGTCATAGCTCGGCGGATTGCTGACGGTCAGGAACGAGCCCATAAAGACGATCAACTGCCCCCAGAGCGCGGCATAAGGCGGATTCTGCAGCTTGAGCATCTGCATGGTCACCAGGATCGGGAACAGGAAGGCGCAGAACACCCAGAAGTCGTCAATCTGGATCATCAAACCGAATTTCACCACAAAGCAGGCGACCGAGAGCAGCAGCACCGCCTTGAGCAAGGTGCTGACGCTGTTGATCGGCGAAGGCGTGGAAGAGTAGAGCACGCAGCTGATGGCGGTGAGCGTCAGCGCCGCGCTGCCGGCGTCCCACTGCGTGTTGATCCAGTAGGCGCAGCCGATCACGATGCACAAAAAGGTGCGCAGGCCGTTGTAGGCGGCTTCGTAGCTGTCGGTATGGCGCGCCAGCGCAGTGACGCGCGGCGGTTGGAGGTCGCTGACCGCCGTGGCGCTTTCCAACCGCCGCAGCCAGCGGTTGCAGCGCAGGTAAAGCCAACAGAAATCGCGCAGCCGCAGCCAGAAGGCGCGATGGCGGTAGTCCGTAGCCTCTTGCGGGGCGATCTGCTGAAGCAGGCGCGCCAAACGGTATTTGTCGGTGGCGGGATCGCGCAACTCGTCCAGCAGTTGCGTCAGCACCGGCATCAGATTGGCGGGGCGATCCGGCCAGTTCAGCAGCATGCGGCGCAGGCTGGAGATAACGCTGGTCATGCGCAGCTGTTGGTGCAGCAGATAGTTGAGCAGGTTATTTTGCCGCCGCAGCCGGTAGTGGCTCCAGAATGCCTGAATGCGCAGCAGGTTCATGGTCAGGATCTGGCCGATGACCCCTTCGTGCGAGGTGCGCATCTGCGCGGTGATCTCCGGCTGCCACAGCATGGCGGCATGCTCCAGCAGGCGCAGCTGCATGCGCCGCAGCGAGGTCAGCAGGGCTTCGCCGTCCGAGGTGCTGGGCAGGATCATCATCATCAACCCGCCGCATAGAATGCCGGTGATCACTTCGCAAACCCGCGCCTGCGCGATATCGAAGATTTGCTGGGTATCGGTGACGTTGACTGTGCCGAAGGCGATGATGGCGGCGGTATAGCCCGCCAGCGCGAAGGCGTAAGAGACGTTGTTTTGGTAATGGTTGGAGACGTAGGTGCACAGCCCGATCCAGGCGGCGATAAACAGCGTAAACAGCCAGGGATCGTTCAGGCAGTGGCCGGCGATCGCCACCGACGCGGCGGCGCCCACCAGGCTGCCGAAGATGCGGCCGATGCTTTTGCTGATCACGCCGCCGATGGTGGGGAAGCTCACCACCGCGGCGGAGGTAAGCGCCCAATAGGGTTCGTCGAGTTCGAGCACGAAGGCTACCCATAGCGCCAGACACATCGCCAGTGAGTTGCGCAGCGCATAGCGCCATTGGCCGCCGGTCGCCTTACCCCAGGGGGTGCGGCTCCACTCCAAAAAAGGCAGGTTCACACTTTAGTTCCGCTGATGAATCGAAATGGTGCAGGTGGTGCCGGCGACCAGCGTCAAATCGGCGGGCACGTTGAGCAATTTTATCCGTACCGGCACGCGCTGAGCCAAACGCACCCAAGGAACATTAGGTTTAACGTCCATTAATAGATCGTTGCTGCTGTCAACGCTCTGATCGTAAATGGCGCGGCCGATGCTCTCTACTTCCCCCTGTAGCGGCGTGTTGCCGTTATATAAAACGATGTCCGCTTTATTGCCTTCTTTTATATGCTTCAGCTTGGTTTCTTCGAAATAACCGAGCACATAAAACGAATGCACATCCACCAACGCCACCAGCGGCGTACCGGCGTTGGCGTAGTTCCCGACCCGCGCCTGCAGGTTGGTGATATAACCGTCGGTTGGCGCGTAAATTTTGGTTTTGCTCAAATTCCATTTGGCCTGTTCCAGATTGGCCAGGGCGGCTTTATAGGCGGCCTTCATTGCCTGCGCGGCTAAATTTGACTCGTCCAAATCTTCAGCGGAAATAACGTTACGCGGTAAACCGCGGCGGCGGGCAGCCTCGTGGTCCGCTTTGGCCAGATCGGATTGCGCTTTTGCCACCGCGGCCTCGGCATTGTCCAGCGCAATCTGGTAGGGCACCGGGTCGAGGGTAAAAATCAGACTTCCCGCAGGTACGAACTGATTGTCATTCGCGCTTATTTTCTCTAATCTTCCAGAGACTTCAGGGGTGATATTGACGAGTTCGGCGCGCACTTTTCCATCACGGGTCCATGGGGATTGCATATAATAATTCCAGAGCCACCAACCGGCGCAGACGGCAATGGCGCAGACGATCACCGTAGAGAAGTATTTTAATGTTTTATGCTGCATGGGTTACCAACTCGCTAAAATCCATAAGGAACCGCTGACGGTCAGAACGAAAATGGACAGGTCCATCAACATGGGATGCCAGATTTCACCGGAATACATCCAGTCTCTCAGCAGCTGATGAATCAGCAGCCATAAGAGCAGTCCTAGTAAAAAAGCTTTAAATATAGGTGGAAAATAAAGCGATGCTCCCAGGACCAAATCGGGCAAGGGAGATGAGGTGTGTAACCATGATGTATTCACATTAACAATCCCTAAGGGTGAATATGTTGAATATTTGCATAACGATTAAACAATAGCGGCTAAAAATAGTGGCTATTTCCACAATATACATTATATACATTTGTGTTTTTAATGTGAGTTACCCAAAATAGTCTAAGCTCTGGGAGGTAATGTTAGCATGCTAATTATAAGGAGGGGGAAGTGGAGTCAACATTAGGTTCAGATTTAGCACGATTAGTTCGTGTGTGGCGAGCGCTCATCGATCATCGGCTCAAGCCGTTGGAGCTGACCCAAACGCATTGGGTCACGTTGCACAATATCAATCGCTTGCCGCCGGAGCAGTCGCAAATCCAGCTGGCCAAGGCGATCGGTATCGAGCAACCGTCACTGGTTCGTACGCTGGACCAACTGGAGGAGAAAGGGCTGATCACGCGTCACACCTGTGCCAACGATCGCCGCGCGAAGCGCATCAAGCTGACCGAAGCGGCCGATCCGATCATCAGGGAAGTGGACAGTGTGATCACGTCTACGCGCAGTGAGATTTTAAGCGGCATTACCGCCGACGAAGTGCATCTGTTGGTAGGGCTGATTGGCAAGTTAGAACAAAATATCACCGAACTGCAGAACAAATAATAATATTCTTATTTTCTACGATTACAGTTTCACAGCATCAGAAATAAAACCGGAGGCGATTGCCTCCGGTTTGCCGCTTGTCGCCGGCTGGCTTACAGCGGGGAAACGGTGATGGTGTCGCCCATGCGCGCCATGCGCACGCGCTGGCCAGGGCTGAACTTGGTGTCGCCCGCTTTCTGCACCACCACGATGTTCTCTTTCTGGTCGGTCTTGATTTCCAGCTCGTAGCCGGAGGTACGGCCGGCCACTTCACCGATGCTGTTACCTGCCGCGCCGCCGGCGATAGCGCCCGCCGCGGTAGCCAGCGTACGACCGGTGCCGCCGCCAACGGTGTTGCCCAACAGCCCGCCAATCACCGCGCCGCCGATCATCCCCATGGCGTTGGAGCCTTCGCCGCCCTGAATTTTAACCGGACGCACGGAAACCAGCGTCCCGTAGGTGACGTTCTGCACCTGCTTGGCCTGCGAGGACGAGTAGACATCACCGGACATGGATTCATTGGCACAGCCGGCCAGCGTAACGGCGGCGACGGCAACGACGAGAAGACGCTTGATCATACAAAACTCCTGATGGTAGTAGTCCATAACCTGGTAATGCTCCCCAGGCAAGATTCAGTGAAAACGATAGACAAAGTATGGCTGAAAGTTGACACACCGCCATGCTTCATCGCTGCATGCAGCTTAACTTTTCTCTGTTCAACCAATAATAAACCGCGGTTTACCTTTATGACAGCCTTGGCGACATTCCGTCGCCTGTTATGGCACGGTTTAACACATAACCCGTGCCACAGCGGCGTCGGGGGGTATCTGGCTCACGAACCGTAAAAAAAGCATCATAATTCATGGCGTTAATCCGGCAATTCTGGTTTATTTGTCAGGATGAATTTTGCTTACCGCGCGGGTTAGAGGATGTTGCTATGAAGTCAGGCCGCTATATAGGCGTCATGTCCGGCACCAGTCTGGACGGAATCGATGTGGTATTGGCCGCGATCGACGATCGCATGGTGGCGCAGCAGGCCAGCTATAGCCATCCGATGCCGATGGCGTTGAAAAAAGAGATCCTGGGCATGTGCCAGGGGCAGCAAACTACGTTGGCCGCCGTCGGCCGGCTGGACGCGCAGCTGGGCACGTTGTTCGGCGAGGCGGTGCTCGGCCTGCTGAAGCAAACCGGCATCGACGCGGAGCAGATCACCGCCATCGGGTGCCACGGCCAGACGGTGTGGCACGAACCGGAGGGTGACGCGCGTTTCTCGATGCAGCTCGGTGATAACAACCGCATCGCCGCGCTGACCGATATCACCACCGTCGGCGATTTCCGCCGGCGCGACATGGCCTACGGCGGCCAGGGCGCGCCGCTGGTGCCGGCGTTTCATCAGGCGCTGCTGGGGCATCCCGTCGAGCGGCGCATGGTGCTGAACGTCGGCGGCATCGCCAACCTTTCTCTGCTGTTGCCCGGTACGCCGGTGCGCGGTTTCGATACCGGGCCGGGCAACATGCTGATGGACGCCTGGGTATGGCGCCACCGCGCGCAGCCTTACGATCAGGACGGCGGCTGGGCGATGCAGGGGCGAGTTTGCTTGCCGCTGTTGCAGCAGATGCTGGCGGATCCGTACTTCGCGCTGCCGGCGCCGAAAAGCACCGGCCGCGAGTATTTCAATATCGCCTGGCTGGAGCGGCAGCTGGCCGGATTGCCGGCGATTGCGCCGGTCGACGTGCAGGCCACGCTCACGGAGCTGACCGCGGTCAGCATCAGCGAGCAGGTATTGCTGGCCGGCGGGTGCGAGCGCCTGTTGGTCTGCGGCGGCGGGGCGCGCAACACGCTGCTGATGGCGCGCCTGTCGGCGCTGCTGCCGGGCACGGAGGTCGGGCTGACCGACGATTTTGGCGTCAGCGGCGACGACATGGAGGCGCTGGCCTTTGCCTGGCTGGCCTTCCGCACGTTGTCCGGCCAGGCCGGCAATCTGCCTTCGGTGACCGGCGCCAGCCGTGAAACGGTGTTGGGTGGGATTTATCCGGTTTTGCCATTGGGGGCCCGTTAGCTCTGTTAGGATAGCCTGTGAAGGATTTTTCTAAGGAGCAACAGCATGAAAAAAGTCATTTTCGTCGCCGGCGCGCTGGCGCTGTCCGGCTGCAGCTACATCCTGCCGCAAAGCAGCCAGACGATGCACTACCAGTGCGGCACCACGCCGCTGACGGTGGCGCTTGACGGCAAGGCGAGCGAAGTCAGCCTGCTGATGGACGGCGAACAGCTGCATCTCAAGCAGGTGCTGGCGTTGACCGGCGCCAAATACAGCGACGGCAAATACACTTTTTGGTCGAAAGACCGTAACGCCTATCTTGAGCGCAACGGCAAGGTAGTCATGAGCGACTGCGTGTTGACGGAGTGAAGGTCGACGGCGGCGTCGGACCGATTGAGTTCCTGACGCCGCAGGCGCAGAATGTAACGACGGATTTTTTCAGTTGGTCGATAACCCAGATGATTGAAAAGAGTGAGTTTGATGTTGCGGACCTGCGCCGTGAATACACCCGAGGCGGCCTGCGCCGCAACGATCTGACCGCCAACCCGCTCGAACTGTTCGAGCGTTGGTTGAAACAGGCCTGCGACGCGCGCCTGGCCGATCCCACCGCCATGTGCGTCGCGACCGTCGACGAACACGGTCAGCCTTATCAACGCATCGTGCTGCTGAAGCATTTCGATGAGCAGGGGCTGGTGTTCTACACCAACCTCGGCAGCCGCAAGGCGCAGCAGCTGGCGCACAACCCGCATATCAGCCTGCTGTTCCCCTGGCACATGCTCGATCGCCAGGTGATTTTCCTCGGGCAGGCGGAGCGCCTGTCGACCCTCGAAGTGCTGAAGTATTTCAACAGCCGGCCGAAAGACAGCCAGATCGGCGCCTGGGTGTCGCAGCAGTCGTCGCGCATTTCCGCGCGCGGCGTGCTGGAAAGCAAATTCCTTGAGCTGAAGCAGAAGTTCCAGCAGGGCGAGGTGCCGTTGCCGAGTTTCTGGGGCGGATTCCGCGTGAAATTTGACTCCGTCGAATTCTGGCAGGGCGGCGCCCATCGCCTGCATGACCGTTTCCTGTATCAGCGGGACGGGAATGACTGGAAAATTGACCGACTGGCACCCTGAAGACGGAAAATCCCCTCTAAGCGCTGGTGCTGACGCCGCCGGCGCTTTATTCTATGCGCTACCCTAAATTTTTATTTCGCCACTGGGCGAAAGGCCGTGTACCGGCAAAGGTGCATTCGTTTATACATGGAGTCATTGATGGCAAGCAGCAACTTGATTAAACAACTGCAAGAGCGGGGCCTCGTTGCCCAGGTTACGGATGAGGAAGCGTTAGCGGAGCGACTGGCGCAAGGGCCAATTGCACTGTATTGCGGTTTCGATCCGACCGCTGACAGCTTGCATTTGGGCCATCTGGTTCCTCTGTTGTGCCTGAAGCGCTTCCAGCTGGCCGGCCACAAGCCGGTAGCACTGGTGGGCGGCGCCACCGGCCTCATCGGCGATCCGAGCTTCAAAGCGGCGGAGCGCAAGCTGAACACCACCGATACGGTGAACGAGTGGGTCGAGAAGATCCGCAAACAGGTTTCCCCGTTCCTCGATTTCGACTGCGGCAGCAACAGCGCTATCGCGGCCAACAACTACGACTGGTTCGGCGGCATGAATGTGCTGACCTTCCTGCGTGACATCGGCAAGCACTTTTCCGTCAACCAGATGATCAACAAGGAAGCGGTCAAGCAGCGCCTGAATCGCGACGACTCCGGCATCTCCTTCACCGAGTTCTCTTATAACCTGCTGCAGGGCTACGATTTCTCCGAGTTGTACAACCGTCACCAGGTGGAGCTGCAGATCGGCGGTTCCGATCAGTGGGGCAACATCACCTCAGGCATCGATCTGACGCGTCGTCAGCACCAGAAGCAGGTGTTCGGCCTGACCGTGCCGTTGATCACCAAAGCAGACGGCACCAAGTTCGGTAAAACCGAAGGCGGCGCGGTCTGGCTGGCGCCGGAAAAAACCAGCCCGTACAAGTTCTACCAGTTCTGGATCAACACCGCCGACGCCGACGTTTACCGTTTCCTGAAGTTCTTCACCTTCATGAGCCTGGAAGACATCAACGCGCTGGAGGAAGAAGACAAGAACAGCGGCAAGGCGCCGCGCGCCCAGTACGTGCTGGCGGAAGAAGTGACCGGCATGGTGCACGGTGCGGAAGGCCTGGCGGCCGCCAAGCGCATCACTCAGAGCCTGTTCTCCGGCGCGCTGCACGACATGACCGAAGCGGACTTCGCCCAGTTGGCGCAGGACGGCATGCCGACCATTAAACTGGAGCGTGACGCCGATCTGCAGCAGGCGCTGGTGAATGCCGAACTGGTGCCGTCACGCGGCCAGGCGCGCACCATGATCGGCTCCAATGCGGTGACCATCAACGGCGAGAAACAATCGGATGCCGAATACCGCTTCAGCGATGCGGACCGTCTGTTCGGCCGCTACACGCTGCTGCGCCGCGGCAAGAAACACTACTGCCTGGTGGATTGGCAGTAACGAATAATGACGGTAAGGGGCCCTGGTGGCCCCTTTATTTTTGCGCAGCCGCCAGGCTGCGGTATTCCGAACGAGTTCTGTCGATGAAAAACATTCTTTCTATCCAGTCGCACGTGGTGTTTGGTCACGCCGGCAACAGTGCGGCTGAATTCCCGATGCGCCGTATGGGCGTCAATGTCTGGCCGCTGAACACGGTGCAGTTCTCCAACCATACGCAATACGGCCAGTGGACCGGCTGCGTTATGCCGGCCAGCCACCTGACCGAGATCGCGCAGGGTATTGCCAATATCGAGCAGCTGCAACGCTGTGATGCCGTGCTGAGCGGTTATATCGGTTCGCCGGAGCAGGGCGACCATATTCTGGAGATCGTGCGTCAGGTTAAGCAGGCGAACCCGAACGCCTGGTATTTCTGCGATCCGGTGATGGGGCATCCTGAAAAGGGCTGCATCGTGGCGCCGGGCGTGGCCGAGTTTCACTGCCGCCAGGCGCTGCCGTGCAGCGACATGATGGCGCCGAACCTGCTGGAGTTGGAGATGCTGAGCCAGATGGCCGTCGCCAACGTGGCCGACGCGGTGCAGGCCGCCCGCGTGCTGATCGCCAAGGGGCCGCGGCTGGTGCTGGTCAAGCACCTGGCCCGCGCCGGCTATCACGCCGACTGCTTCGAAATGCTGCTGGTGACGGCGGACGAGGCCTGGCACATCAGCCGGCCGCTGGTGGACTTCGGCGCGCGTCAACCGGTTGGCGTCGGTGATTTGACCAGCGGTCTGCTGCTGGTGGATCTGCTGAAGGGCGAGGCGCTGGACAAAGCGCTGGAGCACGTGACCGCCGCCGTGTATGAGGTGATGCTGACCACGCAGGAGATGGGCGAATACGAACTGCAGGTGGTGGCGGCGCAGGATCGGATCGTGCAGCCGCTCAGCGAATTCAAAGCGGTAAAGCTGTAAGTGCATCGAGCCCCGGCGACAGCCGCCGGGGCTGAAACTTTACTTCAATCCTTCGGCGTTCAGCGCCGCATCTACCGCCGGGCGCGCCGCAACGCGATCGAACCAGGCCGCCAGATGGGCGTGCTTGCGCACGTCGAACTGCAGGGCGAACGCCCAACGTAACACGGTGAACAGGTAGGCGTCGGCTACGCTGAAACGGCTTCCCAACAGGAAGTGCTGCTTCGCCAGCACCGAATCCAGATAGCTGAACTGCTGCTCCAGCTTGGCGCGCGCGATGGTTTGGTATTCCTCGGGCGTTTTCGGGTTGAACAGCGGGCTGAACCCTTTGTGCAGTTCGGTGGCGATGTAGTTCAGCCATTCGATCGCGTGGTAGCGCGACAGGGTGCCCGCCGCCGGGATCAGGTTGCGATCGGGCACGCGGTCCGCCAGGTATTGCACGATCGCCACGCCTTCGGTCAGCAGGCTGCCGTCATCCAGCAGCAGCGCCGGTACCTGTCCCTTGGGGTTGATGGCGAGGTAATCGGCGCCGCTCTCGGTCTTCTTCTGCGCCAGATCGACCTTCTCCGCCGTAAAATCCAGCCCTGCCTCACGCAGCACGATATGCGGGGACAGCGAACAGGCGCCGGCTTTATAGAACAGTTTCATCGGAAGCTCCTTGTTGATGACGAATGACGGGCATGCTTAACCTCTCATCGTAGTCCCATAGCGCCAAAATTACAGCGGCTTAGCTAACAAATTTAACCGATGATCGCCTCGGCGGGCTGCAGCTGCGCCAGCGTTGCGGCGATCTGCTGTTGCAACGCCTGCGGCGCTACCTGCATCGGCGAGCGCAGCTCGTTGGCGATCAGCCCCTGCTGAGCCAGCACCGTCTTGACCGGCGCCGGATTCGGGAAGCTGAACATCTGGTGGATCATCGGCAGCAGCTCATAGAAGTTGCTGCGCGCCGCGGCCAAATCGCCGGCGGCGACCTGCTGCACCAGCTGCACGAAACGTTCCGGGTGAACATGCGCGGCGGCGGAGATGGCACCGGTGCCGCCGAGGCACAGCGTGGTGAGGATCAGATTGTCTTCCCCGGTCATCACATCGATTTCGCCGTCGGCGATCAGCGCCATGGTGGCGTCAGGGTTGCCGCCGCAGTCCTTGATGGCGGTGATGCGCGGATGGCGCGCGAGCCGGCGCAATGTGGCCAGCTCCATGGCGATGCCGGTGCGCTGCGGAATGTTGTACAGGATCACCGGCACGCTGGAGGCGTCGGCCAACTGGGTGAAATAATCGATCAGGCCGCATTGCGAAGGGCGAATGTAGTAAGGTGCCGGGATCAGCACGCCGGCGATGTCGCGCAGCTGAATGGCCTGCTGCATCTGCAGCGTGGCGGCCATGTTATTGCCGGAAAGGCCCATCACGACCTGGTGTGCGGGCGCCACTTCCAGCACGGCGTCGAGCACCGCCAGCTGTTCTTCTTTGCTCAGCGCGGCGGCTTCACCGGTGGAGCCGCAGACCACCAGGCCATCGATGCCGGCGTCGAGCAGGTGCCGCGCCAGGCGTTTCACCGCCGGCAAATCGACGGCATCGTGATTGAAAGGGGTAACCATCGCCACCCAAATACCCGAAAATGAGGCCATAAAATATTCCTTCTGTGTGACCGACAGAGAAGCCAGATGAGAAAATTGAAGGCGGGGCGTTGCGCGCCATCCAGTCAGCTCATCTGACGGGACAGCTCGCCCCGGTCAAATGAGCGTCTGTTTCTTCGATTTAACCGCCGCCAAACCGCCAACGGGCAACGCGGGCGTCATCAGCATGTCAGCGTTGCGTGGGTAGGCCATGGCGGTCTCGTGAAAAGGGAAAGTGGGGTGATAATGAATATTCTTCATCAGGCTGTCAATTTACAACAGATTGATAACATTGTTATTCATGATTCGGTAGCGAGGATGAGTTTGGCTAATAAATAAAAATCCCCGCAGCGGCGGGGAGAGTTTGGCTGGTTCAGCGCGGCGGGCGGGAGCCGATGGTGGCGGACCAACTGAAGGTGTCGCCGCTCGGCCGATAGCGGTTGGCCTTGCGTTCTGCACGCTCCGCCTTGGCGAGCTTCGCTCTGGCGGCCATGATGCGCGCCACCACTTCATCCTTGACCTTGTGCTGTTCGGCGTTGGTCAGCGGCCTGCCGTGGCTCTTGCGCGCCTTGTCCAGTTCGGTTTTCACTTCCCGCTGTTCGCTTTCCGTCATCTCTTTCAACGTCAACTTTTTCATCTTTGCCGCCCGTTCGGTGAAGTTGACCTACAGTTTAGCGGCGTTATGTGACCGAAAATGTTATGGGCATAACGAAATGCGCGGTAAGCCGGCATTACACCTCTTCCAGCAGATCGTCGACAAAGCGCCGCATGCGTTCGGTGCGCTGCTCGGCCATGTGCCGCCCGGCGGCGGTCTGGAAGCCGTCTTGCAGTTTGAACAGCTTGGTTTCGAAGTGATCCAGGCTGAAACGCTTGTCGTCGTATTGGCGATGTTCGGCCCGCGGGTCGGCGGCGTCGTACAGCGCGCTGCGCATGCGGCCGCCGATATAGAAACAGCGCGCCACGCCGATAAGACCTATGGCGTCGAGGCGATCGGCATCCTGCAGGATCTTCGCCTCCAGGGTTTGCGGGGGGATGCCGGCGGAAAAACTGTGCGCTTCGATGGCGTGAGCCACCGCCGCGATATCCGCCGGCGCCCATTCCAGCCGGGTCAGCGTCAGCGTGGCTTGCTCCGCCGCCATGCGTGAGGCCAGATGGCGCTGCGGCGAATTCTTTTCCACCGCGACGGCGTCGTGCAGCAGCACCGCCGCACAGAGAATGCGCCGGTCGCCGCCTTCCAGCTTGCTGATCCGGCGGCAGTTCTTCCAGACCCGGTGCAGATGCGCCACGTCATGCGAACCGTCGTCCGACTCGAGGGTGAGCGGCAGCAGCGTTTGCGCCAGTGCCTGATAGGGGGAAAAAGGTTGTAACAGCTCTTGCGTCAGCGAGGGTAAAGACACGTTCAGCTCCTGTTGGGGGAAATCGGTCAATCAGCATAGCCGCGCCGGATGCCGGGAGAATGACAGAAAAACGGCTATTGTTTACTAAAGTGCAACCCACTATTGTCATAACTGCGGTTTTTGCAGCGAAACAAGCAACCTAGAATAGCCGCATTCCGCCGTCTCCGCTTGGTGAGAGCCTGTGTCCGCGGAGATGGCCGGAATATCCTCATCAGCCATGGGAGAAGAGATATGCCAACCCCTCTTGAAATAGTGCGCGCAACCTATGAAGGCAGCTCCGAAGAAAACGGCCGTAATCTGCTGGCGGCGCTGGCCCCCGATGCCGAGTGGACCGAAGCTGCCGGTTTCCCCTACGCCGGTACCTATATCGGCCCGGAGAACATCATCAAGAACGTGCATCAGCGCCTGGGCAGCGAGTGGCAAGGTTACCGCGCCGATGTCGACCACTTTTACGACGCCGGCGACAATGTGATCGCGCAAGGTTTTTATCACGGCACCTACCGGGCCACCGGCAAATCCTTCAGCGCCTCTTTTGCGCATATTTATACGCTGCGCGGCGGCAAAATCGTGAAGTTCGTGCAGATCGTCGACAGCGCCAAAGTGCTGGAAGCGATGCAGCCTTAATCGCCGCTGCGCTTGCCGAATTTGCGGTCGAACTCGCGCCGGTAACCCCGGGCCTTGTTGCGATCGCGGATCCACAGATAGCCGCACACCAGCGCAACCGCTCCCGAGAAGGTGACGTTGCGCATATCCCGGTCATACCAAAACACCAACAGCGCATCCAGCGCCGCAATCAGCGCGATCCATTTATACATATGGGATTGACGCCGCGTGGCGGCGTTGAGTCGCTTTAACTGTCTGGCTTCGTCCAACACCGGTTTTTGCTGCATAGCGTTTCGTTATCATCAGGCTGTTCACGCTAAATTAGCAGAATTTCCCTAACAGCCGCAAAGATTAACGCGCGGTGCCATGCGGTTTTCCCCGCCGCTGGCGCGGGGCAGAAAATTTGTGCCGGACGCTTGAATTGTCCATTGGGCGTGGTAGGTTATTTATTCGCTATTTTTGGGTTTTTATTCAATGGAGGAATGATGATTGTAAGAACTTGGCATGGCTGCGTTCCCTTAAAATATCAACAAGGTTTTGCGGATCATTTAGTTGTCACAGGTGTGCAGCACGCTAAGGCCATTGCTGGGAATTGCGGTGCTTTTGTACGACAGGAAATCCAGGGGGAATATGCTCATTTTTTCCTTGCCACCTATTGGGAATCTCTGGCGGCAGTAAAAGATTTTGCCGGTGAAGAATATCAGATTGCAGTGACCTATCCCGATGATGAGCGTTTTTCTTTGATTTCAGATCCCTATGTATTTCACCATCAAGTAGAAGAAATTGCTGCGTTATGACTTTAAAACAGCAGGAGGATGTGATGAACGATAAAACGGCACGCCCGCAGGATGTGGTTCAGCAACAGCTTGACGCCTATAACGCCCGCGACATCGACGCCTTCATGGCCTGCTGGGCGGACGACGCGCAGTATTACGAGCATCCCGACACGCTGCTGGCCAGCGGCAAGGCGGCGATCCGCGAACGGCATCTGGTGCGTTTCCAGGAGCCAAGTCTGTACGGTGAACGGATAAAACGCATGGCGGTGGGGAACATGGTGGTCGATCAGGAAGTGGTGACACGGAACTTCCCGCAGGGGCGGGGCAAAATGGATGTCATCGCCATTTACGAAGTGGAACAGGGGCGGATCGCCAAAGCCTGGTTCAAGATCGGCCCCTGCGTGCCGGATGAGGGCGCGCTCTAGCCGCGCATTATTGCAACGCCATCACCGCCTCTATCTCTACGCACACCTGCGGTGAGAACAACGCGCTGACCGCCATCAGTGAACAGGCCGGCAGCGCACCATCGAAATAGTCAAACAGCACCGGGCGCACGCCCGCCAGATCGGCGATGTCGGTCAGGAACACGCTGATTTTAATCAACGCTTTAAGATTAACGCCTTCGCTGGCGGCGATAGTGGCTAACTGCTCGAGGATCTCCTGCGTTTGCTCCGGCGCGCTCAAGCCTTGCGCGTCGGTGGCGAAGGCCGTCAATCCCGACACGTACAGGCGATCGCCGTGGCGCACCGCATGCACATAGGGGCCGCCCGGCGTGGGCAACTGCGGATAATTCGTGCGTTTTAATGATGTCATGATCAAACCCCGCGCAAGACCGGTTAATAAAATCGACAAACTTGGTTAGGATACTGAGGAAACGGCGGCCAGACGCCGCACACCGATGATATTTGAGAGTATCATCCCTCTTTATTTTATACGTCGTCTTTCACGTGAATGTGACAGTGCGGCGCAGATCGGCCACAAGGACGCATGAGACGATGAACCCGCTTTTTACTCCCTACCTGCAACGCTGGCAACTGGAACAGGACGGCAAAGCCTTCGAAACCCACAGCAGTCTGCTGATGCCGGTGCGTTACCGGGGCGAGGCAGCGATGCTGAAGATCGCCCGCGAGCAGGAGGAGCGCTTCGGCGGCCAGCTGATGTGCTGGTGGCGTGGGGAAGGCGCCGCGCAGGTGCTGGCGTGGCATGACGACGGCATTCTGCTGGAGCGCGCGCAGGGTGAAGGCTCGTTGGCGCAGCTGGTGCGTGACGGCGACGATGAGCAGGCCACGCAAATCCTGTGCCGGGCGATCGCCGCCTTGCATGCGCCGCGAGCGGAACCGTTGCCCGAGCTGATCCCGCTGCAGGAGTGGTTCAGCTCACTGTGGCCGGCGGCGCAGGCGCACGGCGGCATGCTGCGTCTCTGCGCCACGACGGCGGCAGAATTGCTGCACAGCCCGCGAGAAGAGAGCGTGCTGCACGGCGATATTCACCATGACAACGTGCTGGACTTCGGCGAACGCGGCTGGCTGGCGATCGATCCCAAGCGTTTGTACGGCGAACGGGGCTTCGACTACGCCAATATCTTCTGCAATCCCAACTACGGCATCGCCACCGATCCGGCCATTTTCCAGCGCCGCGTGGAACAGGTCTGTCGCTTGGCCGGGCTGGAGCGCCGGCGCTTGCTGCAATGGATCCTGGCCTGGTCGGGGCTCTCCGCCGCCTGGTTCATGGAAGACGGGCAGGCGGCGGACATCGACTTTCGCGTCGCCGAGCTGGCGGCGCGCGCGCTGGATCTCCCGCTGCCGGGCGGCGACTCAGGGTTCATCCTGCCAGTAATCGAGCGAGGTTGAAGGGCGCTGCAGGTAGCGCACCTGCTGGCCGCCTGCGCCGCGCGCCATCGCCTGGTATTTGCCGGAATCCGGGTACATCACCAGCTCCGGCTGCTCGCGCGTGCTGACGGACAGGTACTTCAGCGGCGCATCGGAGGTGTTGATGATCTGGTGCGGGTATTCCGGGCCCGGCGGAATGAAGATGACATCCCCGCTGACGATCGGCAGCATTTCTCCGGCCACCCGCAGCGTACCGCTGCCTTCCAGAATGATGAACATTTCCTCCTGAGCGTAGTGAAAATGGTAGGGGCAGGAGCGCATACCCGGCGCGACACAATCGAAAGAGGCGCCCAGCTTGTCGGCGGCGGTGCCGGTGCCGAGGCGAGCGCCGACGCTGTCATACAGCGGCGGCCGCCGATCGTGCCGCTTATCTACCCGTTCGACATTGCGTATCAGGCGCTGAGCCAACAGCGCAGCTTTCTCAGTCATAGGCTTCCTTGGTGACGGCGTCACTTATTTTGTGAATTGATCTCAAGACGACAGAGAAAGTGAAGGCGCCATGGCGGCACTTGTCAATGTAGACCGCCCGTTATGCTTGGCTTGTTCGCTGCGGCAGCGACAGCAGCAGATGGGCGATCGCGCCGCCGACGATGCCCCAGAAGGCCGAACCGATGCCCAGTAACGTGACGCCGGAGGCGGTGATGAGGAAGGCGATCAGCGCCGCGTCGCGCTGTTTCTCATCATGCAGCGCGCGCTGCAGGCTGCCGCCGATGGTGCCGAGCAGCGCCAGCCCGGCGATGGTGTGGATCAGGGCGAGGGGCAGCGCGCTGAACAGCAGGCCGATGGCGCCGCCGAACAGCCCGGCCAACAGGTAGAAGCCGCCGGCGGCCACCGCGCCCATATAGCGGCGCTGCGGATCGGGATGCACGTCAGGCCCCATGCAGATGGCGGCGGTGATCGCGGCGATGCACACCGAGAATCCGCCGAACGGCGCCAGCAGCAGCGCGGTGAGCGCCGTCCAGGCGATCAGCGGTGAGGTGGGGACGCGGTAGCCCGCCGCCTGCAGCGTGGCGATGCCGGGCGCATTCTGCGAAGCCATGGTCACCACGAAGAACGGCACGCCGATGCCCAGCAGCGTCGGCCAGCTGAAGTGCGGCGCGATAAATTCCGGCATGGCAAACGCCGGCGCGTGTTGCGCCGGCTGGATATTGCCCTGCAGCGCGGCGATCGCCAGCCCGGCCGCCAGCGTCAGCACGATGGCGTAGCGCGGCAGATAACGGCGGCTGAGCAGATAAGCCAGCCCCATGCCGGCGCTCAGCGGGAAATTGAGCTGCAGCGAAGCGAAGGCGTCCAGGCCGAAACGCAGCAGGATCCCCGCCAGCATCGCGGCGGAAATCGCCTGCGGAATGTAGTCCATCAGGCGGGCGAACAGCCCGGTGACACCGCACAGCAGGATCAGACCGGAAGCGAAGATAAACACCCCGATCGCCTCGTTGATCGGCGTGCCGGGCAGGCTGGTGACCAGCAGCGCCGCGCCGGGCGTCGACCAGGCGGTGAGGATAGGCGTGCGATAGTAAAGCGACAGTCCCAGCGAGGTGACGCCCATCGCGATCCCCAGCGCGCTCAGCCAGCCGCCGATCTGCGCCGGCGTGGCGCCCGCGGCGGCGGCGGCCTGGAAAATGATCGCGGCAGAGCTGGTGTAACCCACCAGAACGGCGACAAAGCCGGCCATGACGGCGGGCAGGGTCAGGTGGCGCAGGGAGAGGGCTGGGCGCATGAGGTGCTCCAATCGGTGATTGTGCGTTATAACGCACGACAAGAAAGCAGCATAGCATCGTGCGCTATAGCGCACAAGTGGGTATAATCGAGCCCGACATGCAGAGGAGAACAGGATGCAGGAACTTGCCGGCCATTTGGCGCACACCCTTCGCACGCTGCGTGCACAGCGCGGCTGGAGCCTGACGCAGGCGGCGGAATACACCGGCGTCAGCAAGGCGATGCTCGGGCAGATCGAACGCGGCGAGTCCAGCCCGACGGTGGCGACGCTGTGGAAGATCGCCACCGGTTTCAACGTGGCGTTCTCCGCTTTTCTTGAGGCGTCGCCCGCGCAGCAGCAGGCGACGCTGCACCGCTACGGCGATCTGCCGGTCTACGATCAGGACAACGCCGACATGCGCGTAGTGCCGCTGTTTCCCTACGATCGCCAGCTGGGTTTCGATATGTTCGTCATCGATCTTGCGCCGGGCGCGCTCAGCGAGTCGTCGCCCCATGAGCCGGGCGTGATCGAGCATGTCATCGTGATCAGTGGCCGGTTGGAGTTGGCGATAGAGGGCGAATGGCACAGCCTGGCCGCCGGCGAGGCGATGCGCTTTCAGGCCGATCGGCCGCACGCTTACCGCAACGCCAGTTCACAAACGGTGCGCATCCACGATCTGATCCACTATCCTCAATCCTGACTCAACGCGGCGGCCGTGGGCTTTGACTCCGCGCCGCCAAACGCCTACCTTGTTGAAAATGACTCTTATTTCACAGGCTGTCGCCCATGACGGGGCGGCGTTGCAGCCGACTCAAAAGGAGCTTGATTTTGCCGGTCACCAATCGACGTCAGTTTATTAAACTCAGTGCGCAAACCGCAGGAGCCGTATTCGCGATGACTTCATTACCCAACAGTATCCGCCTGGCGATGGCGGCGGAGGGCGGCGCGGCCGCCGGCGATGAATTCCTGTGGCTGGAGGAGCTGCAGGGTAAAAAAGCGCTGCAATGGGTGCAGCAGGAAAATCAGCGCACCGTGGCGCGTTTCGGCCAAGGCGAAGACTTTCAGCGCATTGAGCGCGAGGTGCTGGATATCCTCAATAAAGACACCCAGATCCCGTGGGTGAGCAAGCGCGGCGAGTACTATTACAACTTTTGGCAGGACCAGGCTAACCCGCGCGGCCTGCTGCGGCGCACCACGCTGGACGAGTACCGCAAGGCCAAACCGGCCTGGGAAACGGTGCTGGATATCGATGCGTTGGGCAAGGCGGAGGGCAAGGATTGGGTTTATCAGGGCTCGCAGCCGCTGGCGCCGGAATACCGCTATTGCCTGATGCAGCTGTCGCCGGACGGCGGCGACGCCACCGAAATCCGCGAATTCGATCTGGTGGCCAAACGCTTCGTCAAGGATGGCTTCAACGTACCGGTGGCGAAAAGCCGGGTTTCCTGGGTCGATCGGGACACGCTGTTCATCGCCACCGATTTCGGCCCCGGCTCGATGACCCAGTCCGGTTACGCGCGCATCGCCAAACGCTGGCGGCGCGGCACGCCGCTGAGCGCCGCCGAAACGCTGTACGAAGCGCAGCCTGAGGACATGGCGGTCTTCGCCTATCACGATCGCACGCCGGGCTTTGAGCGCGATTTCGTCGGCCGCAGCCTGGATTTCTATCGCCGCGACTACTTCTTGCTGGCTCAGGACGGCCGGCAGATCAAAATCGACATCCCGGCCGACGCCGAGCTGGATACGCACCGTGAATGGCTGCTGATTAAACCGAGCAGCGACTGGGAGGTGGGCGGCAAGCGCTATCCGTCCGGCGCGCTGCTGGCGGCCAACTTCGATGACTATCTGGCGGGCAAGCGCGAGCTGCAGTCGCTGTTTACCCCA
Organism: Serratia sp. CY31944; assembly: GCF_052169175.1. Lineage (NCBI taxonomy): Bacteria > Pseudomonadati > Pseudomonadota > Gammaproteobacteria > Enterobacterales > Yersiniaceae > Serratia > Serratia sp. CY31944. Next base: position 1,279 of record NZ_JBJNLG010000009.1, on the reverse strand, counting down.
ACGGCGGAGCAGGCGCTGAGCGGCTACAGCGGCACCCGCGATCACCTGATCCTCAGCATCATGGATAACGTGGTCAACCGGCTGGAAGTGCTGACGCCGAAGGGCGGCAGCTGGCAACGTCGCCCGCTGGGCAACCCCGGCGCCATCAGCACCCTTTCCGCCGGTGGCATCGACGAAGAGAGCAACGCCTATTTCTTGACCGTCAGCGGGTTCCTGCAGCCGACCTCGCTGTACATGGGCAATCTCGACGGCGGTGAGGCGACGCTGCTGAAACAGGCGCCGCAGGATTTTGACGCGTCAGGCTACCGGGTGAGCCAGCATTTTGCGCGCTCCAAGGACGGTACCCGCGTGCCGTACTTCCAGATTGCCGCCAAAGATCTCAAATCGGACGGCAGCACGCCGACGCTGCTGTATGGCTACGGCGGGTTTGAAGTGCCGCTGCTGCCGGGCTATCTCGGCGGCAAGGCGCCGGCCTGGCTGGAGCGCGGCGGGGTGTACGTGGTGGCCAACATCCGCGGCGGCGGCGAATACGGCCCGGCCTGGCACCAGGCGGCGCTCAAGCAGAATCGCCATCGCGCCTACGAGGATTTCGCCGCCGTGGCCGAAGATCTCATCGCACGCAAGGTGACCTCGGCGCCGCATCTGGGCGCGCGCGGCGGCAGCAACGGCGGCCTGTTGGTGGGCAATATGCTGACGCTGTATCCGCAGCTGTTCGGCTGCATCGTCTGCGAAGTGCCGCTGCTGGACATGCAGCGTTATACCCAGCTTTCCGCCGGCGCGTCGTGGATCGCCGAATACGGTGACCCGAGCAAGCCGGAGCAGTGGGCCTATATCAAAACCTTCTCGCCGTACCACAACATTCAGGCGAAAACGGCCTATCCGCCGGTGCTGTTCTATACCGCGACCAGCGACGATCGGGTCAACCCGGCCCACGCCCGCAAAATGGCCGCGCGCATGCAGGCGATGGGGTATCAGCAGGCCTATTTCTACGAGAATACTGAAGGCGGGCACAGCGCCGCCGCCGACAAGCAACAGGCGGCGTTCCACAGCGCGCTGGTGAGCGAATTCATGTGGGCCAACCTGAGCGGAAAACCCAAGTCAGCGTAAACGCGTTTCTTGCGGGCATAAAAAAACACCGGGGCGTTAACCCGGTGTTTTTATTGTAAGCCTTAAACCACCTCCTAAGGAGGTGGTGATTGAACCTGTGAGGCTCTAGCCTGAAGGAAACCCATGCCGGAATATTCCAGCTTACTCACCACAAGTAAGAAGGAAATCACCA
>NZ_JBJNLG010000008.1:0-37892 GCF_052169175.1 Serratia sp. CY31944 | reverse complement strand
GGCGGCAATAGCGCGGTGGTCCCACCTGACCCCATGCCGAACTCAGAAGTGAAACGCCGTAGCGCCGATGGTAGTGTGGGGTCTCCCCATGCGAGAGTAGGACACTGCCAGGCATCAAATAAAACAACAAGCCTCATGCGAAAGCATGGGGCTTTTTGTTTTGTCTGTTATCTGGCGTTCTGCACGAGCATGGGCATGCGAAAGGCCCGTCGGGAACGGGCCTTAACGCCGCTCGCGGCGGCCCCGGAGGGGAGAGTCTCAGGATGAGACGAATTGTGTAGGACACTGCCAGGCATCAAACCAAGCCGAAAGCCCTGAACTGACGTTCAGGGCTTTTTGCTATGCGTAAAACGTAAAAAAGCGCAGCTACACTGCGCTGTTTCTCCGACAAAACAGCCAGAGAAAAGGCCCCGAAGGGCCTTTGATTAGGGTGTGTTTGCTTTTTTCACTTATTATTCGGTCAATGCGAGCTGCCCTGAGAGATGCCCAACCCGGTTTGCGAACGGACAAACTGAGCCCGGAAGCGTTCCCGCTCTTGCTGCCCGGCCAGCGAGCTGTCGGTGATCGAGAATAGCCAGGTACCGACAAAGGCGACAATCATCGAGAACAGCGCCGGATATTCATACGGGTAAATCGGTTTTTCATGGCCGAGGATCTGCACCCAGATCGTCGGGCCGAGGATCATCAGAATCACCGCCGTCAGCAGGCCCAGCCAGCCGCCAATCATCGCGCCGCGAGTGGTCAAACGCGACCAGTACATCGACAGGATGATGATAGGGAAGTTACAGCTGGCGGCGATGGAGAACGCCAACCCGACCATAAAGGCGATGTTCTGCTTCTCGAACAAAATCCCCAGGGCAATGGCGACAATGCCTAGCACCACAACGGTGATCTTGGATACTCTTAGTTCGTCGCGCTCGGTTGCCTTGCCGTTTTTCATCACGCTGGCGTACAGATCGTGAGAAACGGCCGAGGCGCCGGCCAGCGTCAGGCCTGCAACGACCGCCAGAATGGTGGCGAAGGCCACCGCCGAGATAAAGCCGAGGAAGAAGTTGCCGCCAACGGCATTGGCCAGGTGCACCGCCGCCATGTTGGTGCCGCCCAGCAGCGCGCCGGTGGCGTCTTTGAAGGCCGGATTGGCGCTGACCAACAAGATGGCGCCGAACCCGATGATAAAGGTCAGGATATAGAAATAACCGATAAAACCGGTGGCGTAGAACACGCTCTTGCGCGCTTCCTTGGCGTCACTCACGGTGAAGAAGCGCATCAGGATGTGCGGCAGACCGGCGGTGCCGAACATCAGCGCCAGGCCGAGCGACAGCGCGGAAATCGGATCGGAGACCAAGCCGCCTGGGCTCATGATGGCGATGCCTTTCGGATGCACCTTCACCGCTTCGGCGAACAGGGTATTGAAGTCGAAGTTAACCGACTTCATCACCATCAGCGCCATAAAGCTGGCGCCGGCCAGCAGCAGCACCGCCTTGATGATTTGCACCCAGGTAGTGGCCAGCATGCCGCCGAACAGCACGTACAGCACCATCAGGATACCGACCAAGATCACCGCCACGTGGTAGTTGAGCCCGAACAGCAGCTGGATCAGCTTGCCGGCGCCGACCATCTGTGCGATCAGATACAGCGCCACCACCACCAAAGAGCCGCAGGCCGACAGGGTACGGATCGGTTTCTGTTTTAGGCGGTAAGAGGCGACATCGGCAAAGGTATAGCGGCCGAGGTTGCGCAGGCGCTCCGCGATCAGGAACAGAATGATCGGCCAGCCGATGAGGAAGCCGATGGAATAGATTAGGCCGTCATAGCCCGAGGTGTAGACCAGGGCGGAGATGCCGAGAAACGAGGCGGCAGACATGAAGTCGCCGGCGATCGCCAGCCCGTTTTGCAGGCCGGTGATGCGCCCGCCCGCGGTGTAGTAATCCTGACGGGAACGGGTGCGTTTGGACGCCCAATAGGTGATGTAGAGCGTGGCGCCGACAAACAGGATAAACATCACGATCGCCTGGATGTTCAGCGGCTGACGATGCACTTCGCCGCCGATGGCTTCGGCACAGGCCAGACCGGGCAGCAACAGCAGCGCGGTGGCAGAGAATAAGCGCTTCATTGTTTCACCTCACGCAGAATTTCTGCGGTGAGGCGATCGAACTCGCCGTTGGCGCGAAACACGTAGATCCCGGTCAAGACGAAAGAGATCACGATCAGCCCGACGCCGACCGGGATCCCGCGGGTGATGGTCGATCCGGCGGCGATCGGCGTGCCGAGCCATTGCGGATCGAAGGCGATCAACAGAATAAAGCCGACGTACAGCGCCAGCGTAATCAGCGAAAGCAGCCAGGCGAACCGGCCGCGTTTTCTCACCAGCTCTTTAAAGCGCGGGTTTTCTTCAATCCCTTGATAAATGGTGTCATTCATCAGAGTGTCTCCAGTCGGTATTGAGAGATTACGCCGCGCCAGGGCCGCTCAACGGCGCGTTATCCGAATGAACGGCCTGAAGCGGCGTAAATTATGATGGCACTTTCATTGATTGTTTTTCTTCCAACAGCTTGTCGACTACGGCCGGATCCGCCAGCGTGGAGGTGTCCCCGAGGTTGCTGGTGTCGCCGGCGGCAATTTTGCGCAGGATACGCCGCATGATCTTGCCGGAGCGCGTCTTGGGCAGCGAATCTGTCCAGTGCAGCACGTCCGGCGTGGCGATCGGCCCTATCTCTTTGCGCACCCAGTTGCGCACTTCGGTATAGAGCTCCGGCGTCGGTTCTTCGCCGTGGTTCAGCGTGATGTAGGCGTAGATCGCCTGGCCTTTGATGTTATGAGGAATGCCGACCACCGCCGCTTCGGCGATTTTCGGGTGCGATACCAGCGCAGACTCGATCTCGGCGGTGCCCAGACGGTGGCCGGAGACGTTCAGCACGTCGTCGACGCGGCCGGTGATCCAGTAGTAACCGTCCTCGTCGCGACGGGCGCCGTCACCGCTGAAGTACATGCCTTTGAAGGTCGAGAAGTAGGTTTGCTCGAAGCGGTCATGATCGCCGAACAGGGTGCGTGCCTGGCCCGGCCAGGAGTCGACGATCACCAGGTTGCCTTCGCAGGCGCCTTCCTGCGGCGTGCCGACGTTATCGACCAGCGCCGGCTGTACGCCGAAGAACGGCCGCGTGGCGGAACCGGCCTTCAGCTCGGTGGCGCCCGGCAGCGGGGTAATCATGAAGCCGCCGGTTTCGGTTTGCCACCAGGTGTCGACGATCGGGCACTTTGCGTTGCCTATCTTGTTGTAGTACCACTCCCAGGCTTCCGGGTTGATCGGCTCGCCGACCGAGCCCATGATGCGCAGCGAATCGCGTCGGGTGCCTTCGATCGCCTTGTCGCCTTCGGCCATCAGGGCGCGAATGGCGGTTGGTGCGGTATACAGAATGTTGACCTGGTGCTTGTCGATCACCTGCGACAGGCGATTGACGCCCGGATAGTTAGGCACGCCTTCGAACATCAGCGTGGTGGCGCCGCAGGCCAGCGGGCCGTACAGCAGATAGCTGTGGCCGGTAACCCAGCCCACGTCGGCGGTGCACCAGTAAATGTCGCCGTCGTGGTAGTCAAACACATATTTAAAGGTCATCGCGGCGTACACCAGGTAGCCGCCTGTGGTGTGCAGCACGCCTTTCGGTTTGCCGGTCGAGCCTGAGGTGTACAGGATAAACAGCGGATCTTCGGCGTTCACTTCTTCCGGCGGGCAGTCGGCGGAGACGCCCTGGATCAGCTCATGCCACCACAGATCGCGCCCTTCCTGCCAGTAGCCCGGTTTCCCGGTGCGTTGGAACACCACCACGTTGGTGACGCTGACCACGCTGGGATTTTTCAGCGCATCATCGACGTTCTTTTTCAGCGGCACGGCGCGGCCGGCGCGCAGGCCTTCATCGGCGGTGATCACCAGCTTGGCGTTGGAGTCGATAATGCGCCCGGCGACCGCTTCCGGCGAGAAGCCGCCGAAGATCACCGAATGAACGGCGCCGATGCGCGCACAGGCCAGCATCGCGACCGCCGCTTCCGGCACCATCGGCATATAGATAGCCACCACGTCGCCCTTTTTCACGCCGAGCTTTTTCAGCACGTTGGCGAACTGGCAGACGTCATGGTGCAACTGTTTGTAAGTCACTTTTTTGGATTGGGTCGGGTCATCGCCTTCCCAGATAATAGCGGTTTGGTCGCCGCGCTCGGCCAAATGGCGATCCAGACAGTTGGCCGCCAGGTTCAACGTGCCGTCTTCAAACCAGCGAATGCTGACGTGGCCCGGATCGAACGAGGTATTTTTAACTTTGGTATAGGGTTTGATCCAATCCAGGATTTTGCCATGCTCACCCCAGAAAGCCTCTGGGTCTTGAACCGACTGTTGATAATACTCTTGGTATTGTGCCGGATTAATCAGGGCGCGTTCTGCAATTGCAGAAGGAATAGCGTGTTTATGCAGTTGGCTCATAGCTTTTCTCCTTGAAGTTGTTAATGATATGTCAACTGAAGGTTAAGTATAGTTTGCTACGATTCTTTGTTTCTTTTTTGCGCGGCAGATCACGCAACAAAGATATTGATTTGTAATCGTTCTGTCGCATTTGCAGGGCATATCTATCTCTTTGGTGCTTAAATCCCCATAAACCCGCATTTTTAACCAAAAACACTTATATAAAGAACAAAAAAGAATAAACAAAGACGGGGGGAACTGCCTCGATATTAATAGATACGCGCAGGGTCATAATTATTTCTCGCTATAAATCTTTTTGGATTATTTTTCGCTATTAATATTCGAAGTTGGTATTAACACCATATAACGATGGACGACACATCGTGAAATAACGTTTTATTAACCTTAATTCCTGATGAAAGGTCGGATGATACCTTATGGCATTCGCTCTGCAATATCGTTCGTTTTTTAATCTGAATATAAAGTGGCGCTGCATTTATGGCCGAAAGTGTCACTCGGTCAATTCTCATTTGTTTGACTTTTAAGCAACAAAATACAAACATTTTATGCGGATTAAATATGCAGAATGGGTGAAAAATAACGCACTTTAATGGCGTTCAAAAAATCGTCGCCGGCGTGCTTGTGTGCTTCATTGTATGAAAAATTATGTTTTTAATAACAAGCAATTATGCCGTTTGAAATAGTAACGCGAAATTTTTGTTATTCGATTCAGCGCTCAACCCTGACAAATCAAGGCTTGCAGAGCATGCCGCCCGGATGATACAGATTTATACTGCGTCGCACCCAGGGCAGGTGAACGCTTCCATTGAATTAACATAAGCCTGTAATAAATGATTAAGTATTCTTTTCGCCGTGTTGCGACTTTGTACGGCGAAAAGGGTCTTTGAGGACTTTTTGGGTATGAAAAGTGTAAAAATTAGCCTGGCTTGGCAAATCCTGATCGCGTTGGTACTGGGTATTATTGTTGGCGCGGTATTGCACAACCAGACCGAATCTCGTGAGTGGCTGGTGAGTAATATTCTCAGCCCGGCGGGCGATATCTTTATTCGTCTGATCAAGATGATTGTGGTGCCGATCGTTATTTCCACGCTGATCGTCGGTATTGCCGGCGTGGGCGATGCGAAAAAGCTGGGCCGCATCGGATTGAAAACCATTATTTACTTCGAAGTGATCACCACCGTCGCCATCGTGGTGGGGTTGACGTTGGCCAACGTATTCCAACCCGGCCACGGCATCGATATGTCGACGCTGACCACGGTGGACATTTCGCAGTATGAGAAAACCACCGAACAGGTGCAAAGCGGTTCGCACAGCCTGGTGGCGACCATTCTGTCGCTGATCCCGTCGAACGTCTTCTCGTCGATGGCCAAGGGCGACATGTTGCCGATTATCTTCTTCTCGGTGCTGTTCGGTCTGGGGCTGTCGTCGTTGCCGAAAGAGACCAAAGAACCGCTGCTGAAGGTGTTCAAGGCGGTGTCCGAAAGCATGTTCAAAGTCACCCACATGATCATGCGCTATGCGCCGATCGGGGTGTTTGGCCTGATTGCGGTCACGGTAGCCAACTTCGGTTTCGCTTCGCTACTGCCGCTGGCCAAGCTGGTGGTGCTGGTGTACTTCGCCATCGCGTTCTTCGCCCTGGTGGTGCTGGGGGCGGTCGCCCGGCTGTGCAACCTGCGCATCTGGACGCTGATCCGCATCCTGAAAGACGAACTGATCCTGGCTTATTCCACCGCCAGCTCGGAAACGGTGCTGCCGCGCATCATCGAAAAGATGGAGGCTTACGGCGCGCCCAAGTCGATCACCAGCTTCGTGGTGCCGACCGGCTACTCCTTTAACCTGGATGGCTCGACGCTGTACCAGAGCATCGCCGCCATCTTTATCGCCCAGCTGTACGGCATCGAGCTGTCGTTGGGGCAGGAGATCGTGCTGGTGCTGACGCTGATGGTCACCTCGAAAGGGATTGCCGGCGTGCCGGGCGTCTCGTTCGTGGTGCTGCTGGCCACGCTGGGCAGCGTCGGCATTCCGCTGGAAGGCCTGGCGTTCATCGCCGGCGTGGACCGTATCCTGGATATGGCGCGCACCGCGCTGAACGTCGTGGGTAACGCGTTGGCGGTATTGGTGATCGCCAAATGGGAGCACCAGTTCGATCGCAAGAAGGCGCTGGCCTACGAAACGGAGTTTCTGGCGCAGAAGGTGAAGCCGGCCAATCAGGCCTAATCGCCGAGTCTCGCCGATGTTAAAAACGCCCCGGGCAGTTGTGCCGGGGCGTTTTGTTTTTATGGCCCTTCAATCTGCCGCTTTCTTTTCTTTGTCCTATTGCGCGACTTGCATCCCCGCTTAACAGAATCTAAAGTGTTACCAAATTAATAGAAATGATAATAGATGTTATTATCATTTTCATTTGATGATGTATGGAGACACGCAAAAGCCGTTGAACGGCGGGGTTACGCCCGTTCGGCGTCTTTATTCGGGCTTATCAAAGGTAGGTAACATGTCGGACACCGCTTTGGCCTCTGAATGGTTGCCGCTGGCGCCAGCGCAGCTTGATTTCTGGGAAGAACACACCTTGCACCCCGGGCAGACCCTGTCCACCGTCGCACACTGCACCGAACTGTGCGGCGCAGTAGAGGAAGAGACGCTCTGCCGGGCGATCGCCACTACCCTCGCCGAGACGCAGGCGTTTGCCCTGCGCTTTGGTGAGCGGCGTGGCGACGCTCCTCCGCCGTTACGGCACGATCCACAACGCATACCGCCATTACAACGCATCGATCTGCAAACGCACGGCGATCCCTGGCAGGCGGCGCAAAGCCTGATGCGCGAAGATATCGCGCAGCGCCGGGCGCTGCACAGCGAGCCGCTAGCCGCCGCCTGGCTGCTCAAGCTGGGGCCGGAGCGCTACCTCTGGTACGTGCGTGCGCACCATATTCTGGTTGATGGCTTCGGCATGGCCTTGATTGAACACCGCTGCGCCGCGTTGTATGCGCACTATCTGGGTGAAGGCAGCGCGGGTATTCCCTTAGGCGCCTTTGACGCCTTTCAACAGGCCGAGCTGGCCTACGCTGATTCTGAGCGATGCGAGCGCGATCGGCGCTTTTGGCAGAGCTATCTGCCGCCGTCGCAGGCGCTGCCGACGGTGCGCAAGGGCGGTGAGGCCTATGGCGTGCGGCGTCTAAGCACCCACCACCGGCTGCCGGCGGCGGTATCGCAACGGCTGGCACAGCTGGCGGAACGCAGCGGCATCAATTGGCCCGACTTGCTGGTGGCGCTGTCGGCGGCCTGGCTGTTTCAGGTGATGCCGCGCGACACCCGACAAGGCGATACGCTGCCGATGTGGATGCCGGCGATGAATCGCCGCGGGCAGGCTGCCACCAACGTGCCTTCGCTGGCGGTCAACACGCTGCCGCTGCTGGTATCGCCACCCCCGTCGGCGACGCTGGGAGATTTTCTGATGACGATGGCGCAGCAACTGCGGGAGCTGCGCAGCCACGCCGGCTACCGCCTGCGTCAACTGGCCGCCGATCGCGGCGTGGAGCCAGGCTCGCGCTTCTTTATTTCTCCTTTCATCAACGTGCAACCCTTCGATGCGCCCCGGTTTACCGGCTGCAGCGGCACCCGCCGCGTATTGGCCGGCGGTTCGGGCGACGGTTTTAATCTGACTTATCGCGGCCGCACCGACGCCCGCGATCTGCAGGTCGATATCGATATTTATCTGGAACAGTTCCCGACGGAGGATGTGCTGGACTATGGCGAGGCGCTGCAAGAGTTTCTGTTGCGCGCGCTGCAGCGGGAAGCCTGGGAACAACCGCTGGCGGCTCTGACGGCGTTGCCTGCCTGATAAAGTGCGGGCGGGGGATGTCCCCGCCCGAGTTTTATGGCATCAGTTGGCCAGCAATGCCGCCACTTCGCGCGCGTTCTTGCATGGCAGGAGCGAACTGCTTACCAGTCGGGTGCCGAAAGCGTCATTGAGGCGCTCCGCCACCTGTTTGATATGCGGCAACTTCAGCCCCATGGTGATAAACGCCGTCTCTTCCCCCCATTCCGGGCGTGGCGTTACGCCGATCGCCTGCCAGTAAATAGTCAGGATCTCTGCGCTGCGCGCCAAAGGCGCGTTCGGCGGCGCCGCCGCACAGGCGTTCAGCGCCGGCGCGGTTTGCTGGTCGCTCAGATCGGCGCGGATGCGATGGCGGTCGGTTTTGCCGTTGGCGGACAGCGGCAGCGCCTCGGCATGGATAAAGCGCGTGGGAATATGGGTGCAGGGCAGATAGCCGGTGGCGAAGGCGCGGATCTCGGACAGCGGCAGCGGTTTGCCGTCGCGGGTCAGATACAGGGCGCCGAGCGCCGCTTCGTTGTTCTCTCCGCTGGGATAGTCCACCACCACCATATCCAGGATCGCCGGATGGCGGCGCAGCACATCTTCGATTTCCGGCAACGAGACGCGCACACCGCGGATCTTCACATAGCCGTTCACCCGGGTGGCGAACATGATGTTGCCGTCCGCACGGTAGTAGCCCTGATCGCCGGTGCGGAAAGCGCGCAGCGGTTGCCCGTCCGGCCCTTCGAGGGTGACGAAGTCATGCTGCTTCAGCTCCCCCTGCTCCAGATAGCCCAACGCCAGGTTGACCCCGGCGGTATGAATGCGGCCGACCACGCCGGCCGGGCAGTGGCTGCCGTCGTCATGGCAGATGAAGTAGCGGTTGGCCGGCAGCGGGCGGCCGTAAGGCACGGTGCCGCTCTCCTGCGGGGCGATCGGGTGCCAGATGCTCCAGATGGTGGTTTCGGTCGGCCCGCCGAGCGAGAACAGCGCGAGATCCGGGCGCAGGGTGCGCAGGGTTTGCACCGTCGCCGGCTTGATGTAGTCGCCGCCTTGCGCCACCAGGCGCAGCGAACGCAGGCTGTCGGCCGTTTTGCAGGTGAGTAGCATCTCCAGAATGGCGGGCACCGAACACCACAGGGTGACCCGGTGCTTTTCCACCAGCTGGTTCCAGCTGATGGCGTCCTTTTCCTGATGCGGCGCCGGCAGCACCAGCGTGGCGCCGGCGCACAGCGAACCGAACAGATCGAACATCGACATGTCATGGTGTGGCGGCGTGACGGAAATGAATACGTCGTCGGCGGTGACCGCCCAGCGTTGCTGAGTCTGGTGGACGACGTTGGCGGTGGCGCGGTTGTTGAGCACCACGCATTTGGGTTTACCGGTGGTGCCGGAGGTATACAGGTAGTAGCTCGCGGCCTGGCTGGCGCTGCGTTCCGCCAACGTCTGTTCATCCGGCAGCGCAGGCGCGCGATCCGTCGGCGCCAGCAGGGCCGCCGGCGTTACGCCGATCGGCGTCTCCAGATCGCCGCCGTGCACCACCAGCGTCGGCCGGCAGTTTTCCAGCAGGTAGGCGGTGCGCTCCGGCGGCGAGTTGATATCGACAGGCACCCAGATCACGCCCTGCAGGGCGCAGGCGAGGCTGAAGATGATCTGTTCCGGGCTGCGCGACAGATACAGCGCCACCACGTTGCCCGGCTGCACGCCGCGGCTCTGCAGGTTGGCGATCGCCGTGGCGATCCGCTGGCCCAGTTCGCGGTAGGTCAGCGTCTGTTCGCCGCAGATCAGCGCGTTGCCGCCGTTTTGTACGCCAAACAGCCGCTCGGCCAGCTGCGCCAAATAAGGATAAGGTGCGTAATTCGCTTCGCTGTCGTTGTGGCGGTAATGAGTCAGATCGATGAAGTCCCGCGGCGCGATCGCCAGGTCGGCCCGTTGGCAGCTGTGCAGGATGCGTCGCTGCAGTGCCGCCAGCATGGCTTCTACCTGCTCGCCGTGCAGCGCCTGCTCGGCGTAGTCCACGCACAGCTGCAGGTTTTTTTCGCTGTCCAGCGTCAGGCGAATGTCGATGGCGACCTGCGGCGTTTGGGTCAGGCCGTCGTGGAAGCGCACCGGCGCCTCGGCCGGCAGCGTTTCCCAGCCCAGGCAGTTGGTCAGGATCACCGGCAGCGCCGGGCCGCCCTGGCTTTGGCCGAGCAACTGCCGCGCCAGATCGACGCCGGAAAACGTCAGGTGGTCGAGCGCGCCGAGCACGTCGTCCTGTAAGGCTTGCGCGCGCTGGATAAAGTCTTCGCCGTGGCGGGAATAGCGCACCGCCACGAAGCTGGAGGCGTTGCCCAGAGCGCCGTCGGCGGCGGGAAACGCTACCGGCACGCCGACGCACAGCTCGCCGTCGGTGGTCCAGTGGGCCAGCGTATCGAGGATCAGCGCCGACAGCAGGCTGTTGCGCAGCAGCGCATGCGGCGATCCCAGACGGCCAAGCTGTTTTATCGTATCGCGCGGCAGCGTCAGGCTGGCGCGGCGATAGCGCGATGAGGTGAGATTGGCGAGCGGGGCGCGCCACGGCAACGCCGACGGCGTGGTGACATCCTGCAGCTTTTCGCGCCAGTAGGCGGCGTCGGCCTGGCGCTGCGCCGCCGATGCGGTGGGGAGCGGCAGCGCGGCGGCGGTCGGCGTCAGAGGGCGATCGTCGAACAGGCGTGCGATCACGGTGGAGATCCCTTGGCCGTCGAGGATCAAGGCATCGAAACTGGTAAAGATCAGCGTATCGTACGGCGATCCCGTCGGATCCTGCTGTTCGGCAAGTTGGATCACGGCGATGCGCCACAGCGGTTGGCTCGGATCGTGGCGCTGGTGGGAGTAACGCTCGCGCAGTTGTTCGACCTGGCGCTGCGCCGCTTCGCCATCAAGGGCGCGCAGATCGTGACGATCCAGATGCAGCGTCACCTCCGGGCGTACGTGCTGCGTGCCGCGCTGCACATCGATGCAGGTGCGCAACGCCGGGTAGTGCTGTACCAGCTCGCTCAGGCGCGCTTCAAAGCGCGGCATATCCGGCTGCCGGGCGCGGTATTCGCGAAAGTCGTGCATCGCCACGCCGCCGAGCGGCCATCGATCGCTGCGGCCCAGAAGATAGGCCTGCTGCAGTGCGGTTAATGCTGTCTCCATGGTACTTCCCTATAGTCGCTAACCGATTAAAACGAGCCGGGCGCCGCGCGCCCGGAAACCGATCTCAGTGCTGCGGCGCCAGCGCGGCGAGCAGCGTTTTCGCATGCTTTCCTGCCTCGGGCGAGCGTTGGCAGATCAGCGCCGCCAGCGCCGCAGGGGAGGAATGCGCCGCCAGATCCTGCGCCGTCAGCGCCGCCGCCAGATACTTGTTGAGCACCGTCAGCAGCGCGTTCACCCCGGCATCCGGCAAGGCCAACCGGCGGATATCGTCGTGGTCGCGCAAGCCGGCCCCGGGGGCCACCCGCGCCAGCAGCCGATGCAGCACCTGGCGCACCGGTGCCTGCTGCGCCAGCGCGTCGGGTGTGCATTGCGCCAACAGCTGCGACAGCGGGCGATCGAACGCCTCCGTTTGCCGCGCGGCCAAGTGCAGCAGCGCCCGGTAACAGGCCAGCAGGCGTGGCAGCACCTGCTCGGGGAACGCATCCAGCCGCACGTCCCAGTTGATCAGAATGCCGTCGTCGACGTGGGCGACCTGCGCATCCAGCGCCACCTGCGGCCCCTGAGAGATGACCCAGCCGAGATGGCCGAAGGTGTCGGTGACCCGTTCGGAAAACAGCGTCTTGCCGCGGATGCCAAAACCGGCGGTAAACACCACCGGCGAAGGCTGCAGGCTGCCGTGCAGGCGCGACAGATCGCGCATCACGCTGACGCCGGGGTAATCCGCATGCTCGATCAGCTCCGCCAGCTGTGCCATCAGGCGCCGGCAGAAAGCGCTCAGATTTTCCGTCGGGTTCAGCTCCACGCCGAGCAGCACCAGGTTAGAGAAATCGCCGATGAGGCGATGCGCGTCCTCCCGTTCGCTCTCGCGGTGGAACAGCGGCACGTTGAGCCGAAAGCGCGTCATGTTCCAACCCTGGCCGACGGCCAGCGCGAACAGCGCTAAAAACAGCGTCGAGAGCGAGGTGTGATGCCGTTTGGCGGCGCTCTCCAGCGCGCGGCTTTCTTCCGCATTCAGCTGTACGGCCAGGCGATCGCTGCGGCAGCGGTCCGGCGTGCGCAGCAGGTGCGGCGCCGGCGGCACCTGCGCCAGGCGCTCACGCCACCAACGCTGGCCGCGTTCGCGCCGCTGGCGCAGCGCCTCGTCGGCGTCGCGCCGTTCGAGGTGGTCGAAGTAGGCCGGCGGCACGTCATGGGGGGGCGCCGGCGGGCACTGGTAATAAAACGCCGTCAGATCTTCCATCAACAGGCGAAAGCTCATGGCATCGCCGGCGATCATATCGAGATCGACATGCAGGCGGCTGCGCCCTTCCGGCAACAGGCTCAGGCTGATATCGCAGGGCACGCCCTGTTCCAGAGGCAGCAGCTGGGTGCTTTTCGCCTGGCGTTTGGCGGCGAGCGCGGCCGCCAGCGTCGCTTCATCGGCATGTTGCCAGTCGTCGATATGCAAGGTGTGCCGGGGGCCGGGAGGCGCGATCGTCTGCCGGCCATCATCGGTAATGCGCAGGCGCAACAGCGGATGATGCAGGTACAGCGCATCAACGGCCTGGCGTAGTCGGGCGAGATCCAGCTCGCCGCCGTCGAATTCCGCATACAGGTGGGCGGCCATGCCGCCGAGGGGAGGAGCGGACTGTCGGCCTACCCAATAGGCGGCCTGCATCGTGGTCAAAGCTTTCATCGGGTATCCATTTTGATTCAGCCAACGAGACTGCAAGAATATATCCAAATGTTAATAGGAATGAAAATTATTATTATTTAATCCATTTGGCGCGAAGGTGCTATTTATAAGGGGTTTTAGCGATGCCGGGCAGGTAGGGCTTTGGAGGTGAATAATTTATCTATATTATTCTTAGCATTGAAATGATTGCTTGTTATTGCAGCGCTTGTTTTACCTGCAAAAATATAAGGCTTTCTGGCTGTTTCCGTGCTCGGCTCCTCATCTTTGTTGATAATGATTTGCATTAGAAAATGCAAAATATTATCATTCTTAACACTCTTTTACGTTTTTATACAAGCTGCCGGCCGCTTCGCCGGCGGCTTGGCCGTGGACGGGGCCGCGCTCGTTTGGCCGCGAAAAACATGGGTTTGCCGCAGGGATAAGCAACAGCAAGGCCGGGAAGGCCGCAGCGTCATGGTCTGTGTGAGTGTCGATGTAGGTTGTGTAAAAAAAATCAAATTTTGTGCACCTCTGGGATGAAAGGAGAAGACATCTATGGGCAAGCATTTTGCGGCTCAACGGCATGAAAGCGTAGGAAACGGGGAAAAAGCGGGGATGAAAGCCATTGGGGCGTTTTCCTCCGTATTTTTAGGGGTTTGTTCACTGGCGATCGGTAACGTCAACGCGGCGGAAACGAAGAGCAACGAAACCTACCAGGACGCGGAAACGCTGCTGGTTACCGGTGAGAAGGTCAAACGTTCTATTTTCGACACCAGTTCCAGCGTGCAGGTGTTCGACAGCAACCGCATCGCATCGATGCCCGACGCAGTGCAGATCCCCGATCTGCTGCGCATGACCCCCAACGTGGTGGATCTGGGCATCGGCAACGAACTTCCGACCGTGCGCGGTATCGACGGTTCCGGTCCGAACGTCGGCGCCAACGCCTTCCTCAGCGGCACCCGCCCGCGCCTCAACCTGTCGTTGGACGGCCGTTCGCTGACCTATAACGAACAGGCGTTCGGCCCGCAGTCGCTGTGGGATCTGGATCGCGTTGAAGTGTTCCTCGGCCCGCAAAGCTACATTCAGGGGCGCAACGCCATCGCCGGCGCCATCGTCATGGCCAGTAAAGATCCGACCTTCGAGTGGGAAAGCGCCTTCAAGGGCGGCGCCGGCAACCAACACTCTTCGCAACTGGCCGCCATGGCGTCCGGCCCGCTGGTGGAAGATCAGCTGGCGTTCCGCGTGAGCGTCGATCGCCAGCGCCGCCGCAGCGAGGCCGATCTGCCGGCCTATGCGCCGGTGGGCGATCCGCGAGAAGTGGAAGCCACCACCGCCCGCGCCAAGCTGTTGTTCAATCCGGCCGGCTTGCGCGATCTGACTACCAAACTGACCTTTAACCATTTCGGCAGCACCGCACCACAGAACGAAAGCCTCAACCCGCAGCCGCACCCAACCAATCCGCGCCACGATCCGCGCCGCGCCGTGTTCAAAAGCAACATGAACAGCACCATCTGGGATCTGGCCTGGGAGGCCTCCGATGCGCTGACGTTGGAAAACCGCGTTATCTATACCGATTTCAACATTAACCGTCCTACCGCTTACAACATCCAATACGCCGAGATTGACGGCCAGGAAGTTCACGTAGAGCCGGTGGTGCGCTTCGGCGGCGCGGACAGTCGCCTGCACGGGCTGGCTGGGCTGCGTTACTTCCACGGTACGCAGGATGAGTTCGTCAACATCTTCGGCGGATCGACCTTCAAGGATAAAACCGATACCCATTCGGCGTTCGCTGAGCTGACCTATGCGCTGACGCCGCAGGTGGACGTGACCGCCGCCAGCCGTCTGGAACGCGAACACCGCCGCCGCGACGGCGGCAGTCAGGCGGTGCGTATCGACTTCGATGAAACCTACACCGTGTTCCTGCCGAAGCTGGACGTGGCCTGGAAACCGACGGATACCCAAACCTACGGCGCCAAGATCGCGCGCGGCTATAACGCCGGCGGCGGCGGCATCACGATCGGCACGCCGGTGGTCAGCTATACCTACGGTTCCGAGTATGTCTGGAACTATGAGCTGTACACCCGCCATCACCTGAAAGACGCCAACGTGGTGCTGACGGGTAACATCTTCTACAACGATTACAAAGACATGCAGCTGCCGTACTCGTTGGGTGAGAACTCCAGCGTGATCCGCAACGCCGACAAGGTGGAAACCTACGGCGCGGAAATCGGCGCCACCTGGCAGCCGCGTTGGGACTTTGAACTGTTCGGCAACCTCGGCCTGCTGAAAACTGACATCAAGAAATTCTCGGGCAGCGGCGTGGAAGGGCATGAGCTGGCGCGCGCACCGGCTTACACCGCCAATATGGGCGCCAAATATCAGTTCCTGAAAGGGTGGGAGCTGAGCAGCAACGTGGCGTTTTCGGACTCCTATTACTCGGCGTATGACAACGATTCGCGCGGGCGTATCGGCTCCTATTGGACGGCCAACGCCCAGCTGGCTTACACCTTCGACTACGGCCGCGCCACGCTGTATGCGAAAAACCTGTTTGATTCCGACCGCCGCGAGATGGTCAGAAGTAATGACATCTACACGGCGACCCTGCAGCGAGGCCGCCTGGTCGGCGCGGCGGTTGAGCTGAATTTCTAACGCTATCGCGATGACGGGGGACGAATGTCCCCCGTTTTATGCGCTATCCCGGCACGGCCGGGCAGAGGAGATAACGCAGTGATCGGTGATTTTGACAGCATTCTGAGCGATGAAGAGGCCCAGCGGCTGGAGAGCGCGTTTCAGGCGCTGGGCGCGGCGTCGGCGAGCGGCGAGCGGCCGGTGAGCGAAGCCGAAGAGCGGGCATGGTTTGCCCATCTGCAGCAGGGTGACGCACGCGGGCAGCGGGCGTTGGCCTGGCGTTTGACGGGGGATGTGGATATCGCCCAATTGACGGCGGCGCTGCAGGCGCTGGTGCGGGAAACGCCGGGCGTGGACGTGCGCTACGTTTTTGATGACGAAAACGGCCTGGTGAAACGCCCCGCCGGCTCGGCGCCGTTGCCGGTGAGCCTTCGTCAGGTGGCGGACGAAAAACAGGCCATTTGTCGCCTGCTGCAAGCGCAGGCAACGCCGTTTGTACTGGAAAGCGAAGCGCCGTTGCGCTGCCTGCTGTTGCTCACGCCGGGCGATAACGTGATTTTGGGCGTGGTCTTGCATGACATCCTGGCGGAAACGCTGCCGTGGCGTCATCTGCCGGCGATGCTGTCCGCCCGTTATAACGGGGACGCGATGCCTCTGCCTTTCGCGGCGGAGCCGGTCGAGCTGGTGGAAACTCCGGAGCCGCAGCTGCCGTGGGTGCGCCAGGCGGTCTCACTGCAGGATTATCGCAGCCCGGCGCAGCGCGCTGAAGCCTTACCGACGGTGGGCGCGCGCGTGGTCACGCGCATTGCGCGCTCGCTGTTGCCCGCCAACGACACGCCGCGGGCGCTGCTGGCGGCGGTGGCGGCGCGGTTTGCCGAGTTCGTCGCCGCGCAGGCCGGCGGCCAAGCGGTGCAGCTGTGCGTGCCGGCGGCGGATACGGCGGAGTACGTCGGCCTGGAGCTGGGCCTGACGGCGCCGCCGCTGATGCGCCTGACCGTGCAGCATGGCGAGGGCGACGCCGGGCAGCGGCTGCTGGCGCAAACCGTGGCTGAACAGCCGGACCCGCAACGGGCGCAGCTGCTGGTGGCTTGGCGCGACGATCTGGCCGCAGAGTGGCGGCTGGAAGGCGTTTACGCCGAACGCCTGTTGCTGCCGCCGCTGCATACGCCGTTTGAGCTGGCGCTGCTGCTGGGATTGCCGGAGGCGGAAGCGCTGACGCTCGAGCTGGTCACCGATCCGCGCCTGTCTCCGCATGTGGCGCCTTTCCTGCTGGAGCAGTTCAGCGCCTTCCTGGCCGGGCAGCGGATTGCCGTCGCATTGCCGGCGGCTGAGTCCGTTTCCCCGGCGATGGCCGCGCCGGCGGCGAACGGCGACGCGGACGAAAGCGTTGCACCGCTGATTTTGCAGGAGTTCCGTGAGGCGCTGGTGGCGCCGGAAATGACCCTGGATGAAGACTTCTTCGATCGCGGCGGCCATTCGCTGGTGGCCACCCGGGTGATCGGCCGTTTGCTGAGCCTGCATCAGATCGAAATCAACATTAACGACCTGTTCAGCCATCCGACGGCGCGCGGGTTGGCGGGCTATGCCAAACGCCTGAACGTTGCGCAGCCGAATGCCGCGGTGGCCACCGCCGACGATCATGATCGGGCGCAGGCACCGCTGTCGCTGGCGCAGGAATCGCTGTGGAAGGTGTATGAAGCCTTCGGCCATGACGAGATTTTCAACCTGCCGTTCTCTCTGCGCTTCTTCGATGCGGTGGATGAAACGGCGCTGCGTCAGGCGTTTATCGACGTCATGACTCGCCATACCGTGCTGCGTTCACGCTTCGTCGAGCAGCAGGGCGCGGTGGTGCAGGTGGTGGTGCCGGCCGCCGAGCTGCCGGAGTACCAGTGGTTCCGCTTCTCCCACGAGACGCCGGCGGGCAACGCCGCCGCCCTGTTGGCCGACGCCGGCCAGCACCGGTTCGATCTGGCCGCCGAGCTGCCGCTGCGCGTCGCGCTGCTGCGCGATGCGGACAACGGTCAGCAGCTGCTGTCGCTGCTGTTCCACCATGTGGTGCTGGATGAATGGTCGCTCAACCTGATGATGGATGAATTGGGCGTCGCCTACCGCCATCGCGTCGTCGGCCAGGCGCCGCAGTGGAGCGGGCAGCCGCCGCAGTTCCACACCTTCGCCCGGCAGCAGCGGGCCTCCGGGGTGCAGCAGCAACATCTGGACTACTGGCTCGACGCGCTGCGCGGCGCGCCGGTCGGCCAGCCGATCTTCCGGCAAGAGCCATCCACCCACCCGGCGGTGCCGGCACCGGCGGACGTCAACGGCGGCTGGCTGGAGTTCGAGGTCGATCCCGCCGTGGCGGAAGGCCTGTATCAGCTCGCCCGCCGCAACAACGCTTCGCTGTTCAACGTGGTGTATGCCGGGATTACCTCGGCGCTGCACCTGCTTGGCGGCCCGGCGGATCTGTTGGTGGGCACCTCGACCTCCGGCCGTAACGACGCCGAGTTCTTCGATACCGTCGGCTACTTCACCACCGTGGTGGTGCACCGCGTGCGCTTCGACGAGGGGCTGACGGTGGCCGGGTTGGTCAGCCAGGTGAAAAACACCATCAACGGCTCGCTGCCGTACACCGATATTCCAATCGATCTGGTGGAGGAAGGGCTGTTCGGCGTGGACGCCGACCGCAAGAACCACATGTTCGAAGTGTTTATCCAGATCCACAGCCGCATCAAGCTGAACGGCGAGTTCCGGCTGCAGGACGGCAGTGCGATCGCCTACCGCCAGGTGGAGCCGGAAAAAGCCGAGTCGCTGCTCGGCCTGCAGTTTGAGGTGATGGAAGACGATCTGGCCGGGGCGAAATCCCTGCGGGTGATGATGACCTACCGCCAGGATCACTACAGCCGGGAGCAGGCCAATCTGATCGCCGACGGCGTTCAGCACGTCTTTACCCAGTTTGCGCAGCACATCGCTGGCGATATCGCTCTGGCGGCGCTGCCGCCCGGGCCGCAGGCATGACGTTGTTTCACTCTAACCGAAAGCATGATTTTCAAGGAGATAAAAGGATGTCTGGAACCCTAGCAACCCCGCGCGCGTTACTTTCGCTGCTGGTGGCGGCCTCTCTGGTGGTCGCCGGCGCTGCGCAGGCCGACGATGCCGGCATCAAACCGCAGGACATCAAGCGCGAGGCGCTGTCGTCGGCGGTGGTGGAGATGGCCTACAGCACCTCGCAACAGGCGCTGTTCGTCAGCGCGCCGGACTGGAAGGAAGAGGCGCGCTCCCGTGTGCTGCGGCTGGATCCCAACACCCTGGCGATCAAGGCGGAGATCCCGCTGCAGGTGAAAGGCTTCGGCGTGGCGCTGAACGATGCGGGCAATCGCCTGTACCTGACTCAGGGCTTCAACGGCGAAGTCGGGGTGGTGGACACCACCACCAACCACGCGCTGGGCAGCATCAAGCTGCTGGACAAAGCGGTGCTGGAGCAGGCCTACAAGCAGGCGGGCATCAGCGGCAAGCGCCTGGACTTCCTGCTGGCGGAGTTGAAGAAGTTCAAAATCACCGAGGACTACCTGTACCGCATTCGCGAGATCAAGTATGACGCGCAAAGCGGCCGCTTGTTCCTGCCGGGGCTGGGCTTCGGCGTCGACAGCGTGCTGTACGTGGTCGATACCAAGGCCGGCAAGCTGGAGAAAGTGATCCCGGGCTTCGGCTACAACGCGGTGGGCATCACATTGGATGAGAAGGGCCGCCGGGTATTCGTCTCCAACATGCAGGGGCAGGTGATCACCCTGAACGCCGACACGCTGGCGATCACCGCCACCCACGAAGTGCAGGCCGATCAGCTGCTGAATCTGGTGTATGATCCGGCGAGCAATCGTCTGCTGGGTGTCGATCAGGGTATCGATCGCGATAACTACCGCAATCATCATCTGGGGCACGACTACGTGAAGCGCAGCAGCGGCCACCGGGTATTCGCGCTGGATGCGGACAGCGGCAAGGTACTGGCCAGCGAGCTGACGGATGAGGTGCCGATCGGCCTGCTGCTCGACGAGCGCAGCCAGCGGCTGTACGTCGCCAACCGCAAAGGCGTGCGCGTGGATCACGGCGCCGGGACGCTGACGGTGTTCGACGCCAAGACGCTCAAGCGCCTGCAAACCGTAGACCTGCCGCCGCACCCTAACAGTCTGGCGTTGGATCCGAAAGGCGACGCGCTGTTCGTGACGGTGAAAAACGACGGCGCTTCCACCAAGGCCGGCAAGCCGGAAAGCGTGGTGCGCATTCAGCTGCACACCAACTAACTGAATCTAAATATAAAAAAGGGGTGCCGCGGCGCCCCTTTTTCGTTGGTTCATGTCATCAGAAGTGGGTGTTGATGCTCATGTAGTAGGTGCGGCCCGGTTCGTTGTAGGTGGCCGCGCCCGCACCGGCGATGTTGATCACGCCGGTGTTCGGATCGCCCACGTTCTGCGCGTTGCCGGCGCGGAACTGGCGTTTGTCGAACAGGTTATCGATGCCGGCGGTGAGGCTGACGTTTTTGGTCAGGTCATAGGTCGCGCTGGCGCCGACGATGGCGTAAGGGCTGACCTCACGGGTTTCGCCGCCGGTGGCCGGTTTACCCTGGTAGTTGTACTTCTTCGGCTTCTGACGGCCGTACCAGGTCAGGGTGGACTGCATCGACAGATCCTGCGTAGCCTGCCAACTGAGGGTCGAGTTGACGGTGAACTTCGGGATCACCGACAGGTAATCGCCGGTGGTCTTGTTCTTGTTCTCGATCATGTAGGTGGCGTTGTTGCTCCAGGTGACGGTCTCGCTGACCGGCACGTTCAGCGAGCCTTCCAGCCCTTGTACCACCGCTTTCGGCACGTTTTCCCATTGGTAGACCGCTGTATTTTTGCTGCTGGTGGCGATGCGCGAGTTGCCCGCTTCAATCTTGTTGTGGTAATCGTTGCGGAAGTAGGTCACGCCGGCCAGCCAGCCGTCATTATGGAACTCCAGCCCGATCTCTTTGTTGACGCTGGTCTCCGCCTTCAGATCGTCGTTGCCCAGCAGGTAGCAGCCGTTTTTGGTATCGCTGCCGGCACATCCCTGGCCTTTGCTGTACAGCAGGTAGTTGCCGTTGGTCTGGAACAGCGTCGGCGCTTTGTAGGAACGCGCGATGCCCATCTTCAGCGTGAAGTAGTCGCCCAGTTCCTGCGACAGGTTCAGCGCCGGGCTCCAGTTATTGCCGGATTCCGAATGCAGATCGTAGCGCAGGCCCGGCGTCAGCATGGTGGTGTCGGTCAGTTCAATATTGTCTTCGGCAAACAGCGAGAAGATATGCGCGGAAGCGTAAGGGCTGCGCGTACCGGTAGTCATGCCGGGAATGGTGCCGCCCATCAGCGTTTGGCTGGTGGAGGTGCCGTCCTTCATCCGCTGCTGGGTCCATTCAGTGCCCAGCGTGGCGGTCTGGGCGACGCCCAGTTCGAACGGCACGCTGACTTCGCTGTGCGCCAGGAAGTCGTCCAGCTTGGTGGTGCCGAAGCCGGTGTTTTTGGTGTCGAAGATGCCTTCGGTGCCGCCGGCCAACCCTTCGTTCAGGCGGGTGTTGCGGGTGCGCTCAAACTGCACGTAGTTGGTGGTGCTCACGCCGTTGTCCCAGGCGCCGCGGTGGGTCAGGCCGAAGGTTTCACGGTAGATGCGGTTGGTCTCTTTGCCGTAGTTGCTCTGCACCAGGTCATTGCTGTTGGTGTTCTGGGTATCGCCGGCATACAGGTTGCCCTGGCGGCCATAGGCGTACTCGAACTCCAGCGACTGCAGATGGGCGAAGTCCCAGTGCAGCAGGGCGTCGATATTTTTATCGACCACCCCTTCGCGGCCAGCGGGAACGCTATTTTCATAACTAGGGGTGGTTGCTGTGGCTGCAGCACGGTACGACTTATGCGATTCGTTAATGTCCCAGGCGTCGGCCTGCGTTTTGCTGTAGCCGCCGAACAGACGGAAGCTCAGGGAATCGCTCAGCGGGCCGGACAGGCTGAAGTCGGTGCGTTTGGTGGCGCCCTCCTGCTTGTGTTGCGGCACGTTGAAGTAGCCGTTCAGCGAGCCGTGCAGCGCATCGCCGGCCTTCTTGGTGATGATGTTGACCACGCCGCCCGCGGCGCCGTTGCCGTAGCGCGCCGCGGCAGGGCCGCGCAGCACTTCGATGCGCTCGATCATTTCCGGCGGCACCCAGGCGGTATCGCCGCGCGAGTCGCGCTCGCCGCGCCAGCCCTGACGCACCGAGTTGCGGCTGGAGGCCGGTTTGCCGTCGATCAGAATCAGGGTGTTTTCCGGGCCCATGCCGCGGATATCGATCTGGCGGTTGTTGCCGCGCTGGCCGCTGGTGGAGTTGCCGGTCAGGTTAACCCCGGGCATGGTGCGGATCAGTTCGCTGATGTCGCGCGCCGGCGGGCGTTTCTTGATCTCATCGGCGGTGATGGTGGACACCCCAGGTGCCTGCAGGTTCTGCCGGGCGGCGGTCACGACGATGGTGTCTTCGCCGCGCGGCTTTTTATCCGCGGCGCCGCTGTTTTCTTCCGTGGTGGGGGTGTCGGTCTGCTGCGCGGCGTTGGCGAACGCGGACGCGCCCAATCCCAAGCCGATAAGAGTGGCTAAAGAATAACGTGATAGCTTGCTTTTCATTTGAGTGTCCTACCTTGCTGCCATCCCTCGCCGAACGGGGGGAAGGGCGGTTGTAGTTTTTGTGTAGTCGGAAATAGAAAATCGGCTGCGGCAAGGGATGCCATTGATATATCCCCGATCCCTGTCCGTTGCGCGCAATACCAGCACGATCTCCAAGCCTTACACACTATTGCAAATGCAAATTATTATCAATAGTATTTGGCGTACAGTGCGTTCGGGCGGTGGCCGGCGATAGGGAAAAGTCGACGTTCCCGGTGCCGCCAACTACAAAATGGGTAGGCGTTGTGAATACAGAACTACAGTCAGAAAGCAGCAGATTATTGGCCAGCAGCAATGCGGGCAGTCCAGGATGGTGGTTGACGGTGGCACGGCGCGGTACGCCATGGGTAGAACCGGCGGGTAATGGCCGCTGGCGAACCACCTTTTTCTGGCGCGATCCTCAGGGATGCGAATTGACCTCCGCCTACCGCCGCGTGTGGATCAACATCAACTGCCTGACCGACCATCACCAGCCGAATCCGCCGCAAAGCCTGCAGCGTCTGGCCGGCACCGACGTGTGGTACTGGCAGACCGAGCTGAGCGGCGCCTGGCGCGGCAGCTACTGCTTTATTCCCTGCTTTGACGAGCGGCCGCCGGCGTTCAGCGGCGACGATGCGCACGCCAATATGCACAACCTGCGCCACTGGTGGCACCAGGTGTTCGCCAGCGCCACCCCCGATCTGCTCAACCCGTATCGCTCCTGGCAAAGCGCCAGCGGCCACAGCGTCTCCGGCCTGCACATGCCGGATGCGCCGCCGCAGCCGGTATGGCGTTCGTTCGACGAGTATGAGATCGCCAGCGGGCGCTGCACGCCGCCGCTGCCGGCGCGTTTGCAGCGCCATACCTGGCAGAGCGAGCGCCTGGGCAACAGCCGCGACGTTTGGATCTACACCACCGGCGACAGCAAGCCGGCCGAGCGCCCGTTGGCTATCCTGCTCGACGGTCAGTTCTGGGCGAAGCAGATGCCGGTCTGGGAGCCGCTGATGCAGCTGACCCGCGAGGGAGCGTTGCCGGAAGCGGTGTATGTGTTGATCGACATCATCGATCTGCCGCACCGGGCGCGAGAATTAACCTGCAAGGACGATTTCTGGCTGGCGGTGCAGGAAGAACTGATGCCGCAGCTGGCCGACTGGGCGCCGCACAGCGACAAACCGGCCGATACGGTGGTGGCGGGGCAAAGCTTTGGCGGCCTGGCTTCCCTGTATGCCGGGCTGCGCTGGCCGCAATGCTTCGGCGCGGTAATTACCCAGTCCGGTTCCTACTGGTGGCCGCGGCGCGACATGCTGCAGCTGCCGAGCATTCCCGACGATGCCTGCTGGCTGATGCAGCAGGTGGAACGACACGGCCTGGGCAACCACGGTGCGCTGAAGGTATTTATGGAAGCCGGTTCGCAGGAAAAGCTGGTGCACCGGGTCAGCGGCGAAATGGCGGCGCGCCTGAGCGACGCCGGCCATCGGGTGCACTACCGGGTGGTGGAAGGCGGGCACGACGCGCTGTGCTGGCGCAGCGGCCTGACCGACGGGCTGCAGGCGGTCTGGGCCTCCGCTTTCGCCACCGCTTATCCGGCATCGGCGACGGCACGAGGAGCACATGATGGAAAGCCTGAATCCGTTCGATGATCAACAGCAGCGCAGCCTGGTGCTGCGCAACGTACAACAACAATACAGTTTGTGGCCGGATTTCCGCGCCATTCCGTCCGATTGGACGATCGTCTTCGGCCCGGCGGCGCGCACCGCGTGCACCGAGTGGCTGGAACAGCATTGGCAAGACATTCTGCCGGTCGCAGCAAGCAAGGCGTGACCGGCGCCAGGTAATCACGGGAGCAATAAGCAGTGTCACACACCCCTAACTCTCTCAGCGGCCCGGCGCTTGCGGGCGAATGGCCGCTGGTCGCGGCGCAACCCGGCATCTGGGTCGCCGATCAAATCTCCCCGCATCGCAATGCCTACGCGGTGGCCCACGCCATCGAACTCAACGGCCCCATTGCCGTGGAGCCTCTGCTGCAGGCCATCATCCAGGGCCTGGGCGAGGTGGACATGCTGCGCCTGCGTTTTGCGGAACGCGACGGCGTGCCGGTGCAATGGCTGGATGACGCGCTGGCGGTGCACGAGCCGGAACTTGTCGATCTGACGACGTCGCCGGATCCCGAAGCCGCCGCGCGCGCGCTGATGGACATCGATCTGGCGAGCGATCTGCGCGCCGGCAGCGGCGCACCGCTGTATCGCCATGTGGTGATGCGCCTGGCGGATAACCGCTGGTTCTGGTATCAGCGCTATCACCATCTGCTGGTGGACGGTTTCAGCTTCACCGCCATCGCTCGCCGCGTGGCGGCGATTTACACCCATCTTTGCCGCGGCGACGCGCTGGAACCGACGCCTTTCACGGCGTTCAGCGACGTGGTGGCGGAATACCAGGCTTACCGGGAGGCGCCGGCCTGGCAGCGCGACGCCGATTTCTGGCTCGAAAAAGCGCGGCAGTTGCCGCCGCCGGCCACGCTCTGCCCGCAGCCGCTGGCCGGGCAAACCCCCACGCCGCGCATCCACCGGCTGGAACAGCGCTGCGATCCGCAGGCTTTCGCCGAACTGGTGCAGTGCGGCGCGCAGCAGAAGCTGAACGCCGCCGATATGGCGGTGGCGCTGGTGGCGCTGTGGGTATCGCGCCTGAGCGGCCAACCGAGTTTCAGCGCCGGTTTTATCTTCATGCGCCGTACCGGATCGGCCGCCCTGTGCGCCGCCGGGCCAGTGATCAACGTACTGCCGATGGAGATGCATCTCGAGCCGCAGGCCACGCTGTATGAGGCCGCCGCCCGCATCAGCCGCGAGCTGAAAACGGTGCGCCGCCATCAGCGCTACGACGCCGAGCAGGTGCAGCGCGATCTGGGGCGCATCGGCGACGGCGAACCGCTGTACGGCACGGTCTTCAACTTCAAAATGTTCGATTACCAGCTGGATTTCGCCGGTATCGAAGGCATCACTCACGATCTGGCCTCCGGGCCGGTGCGCGATCTGGAGATTGCGCTGTTTATCGACGAACACCATCAGTTGAAGGTGGAACTGCTGGCCAACGCCGAGCGTTACGGTCGCCAGGAACTGCAGGCGCACCTGCAGCGACTGCCGCTGCTGCTGGCGCAGTTCGCCGCGCAGGCAACGTTGCCGATCGGCGAAGCCGATATGCTGACCGCCGACGATCACGCGCTGCTGGCGCGGGTCAACGACACGGCGCACCCGGTGCCGGCGACCACGCTGAGCCAGTTGCTGGCGCAGCAGGCGCAAACCACGCCGGACGCGCCGGCGCTGGCGGATGCGCATTTCAATTTCACCTACCGCGAAACGCGCGAGCAGGTCATGGCGCTGGCGCGTGAGCTGGTTGCGCAGGGCGTGCGGCCGGGCGACATCGTGGCGGTGGCGCTGCCGCGTTCGGTGTTCCTGTCGCTGGCGTTGATGGCGATCGTGGAAGCGGGCGCCGCCTATCTGCCGTTGGACACCGGTTATCCGGACGAGCGGCTGGCGATGATGCTGGAAGACGCCGCGCCCCGGCTGGTCATCACCAACCCGGCGCAGCAGGCGCGGTTCGCCGACAAGGGCGAAATTTTGCTGTATGACGCGCCGCTGCCGGCCGATCACGCCGCCGGGGTGGCGATCGCGGGCCCGACGCCGAACCATGCGGCCTATATCATCTTTACCTCCGGCTCCACCGGGCGCCCGAAAGGTGTGCTGGTCGGCCATCAGGCGATCGTCAACCGCTTGCTGTGGATGCAGCACCAGTATCCGCTGGGGGCGGACGATGCGGTGCTGCAGAAAACGCCGTGCAGTTTCGACGTCTCGGTATGGGAATTCTTCTGGCCGCTGATGGTCGGCGCCCGGCTGGTGATGGCGCCGCCGGAGGCGCACCGCGATCCGCAGCAGCTGCAACAGCTGATCGCGCAGCACCGCATTACCACGCTGCACTTCGTGCCGTCGATGCTGGCGGCTTTCGTTGCCGCTCTGGACGACGACGCGGCGGTGGCGAGCTGCGCCGAGCTGCGCCAGGTGTTCTGCAGCGGCGAAGCGCTGCCGGCGGAGCTGTGCCGCCTGTGGCAAAGCCGCACGGCGGTGCCGCTGTACAACCTCTACGGCCCGACCGAAGCGGCGGTGGACGTGACCTGGCATCCGGCCTACGGCGACGCGCTGGCGAAGGTGACCGGCGCCAACGTGCCGATCGGCCTGCCGGTGTGGAACACGGGGCTGCGCATTCTTGACGCGCGCCTGCGGCCGGTGCCGCCGGGCGTGGCGGGCGATCTGTATCTGACCGGAGTGCAGCTGGCGCACGGCTACCTTGGCCGGCCGGATCTGACCGCCAGCCGCTTTGTCGCCGATCCGTTCGGCGAGGGCGGGCGCATGTACCGCACCGGCGACGTGGCGCGCTGGCTGCCGGACGGCGCGGTGGAATATTTGGGCCGCAGCGACGATCAGCTGAAGATCCGTGGGCAGCGGATCGAGCTGAGCGAAATCGACCACGCCTTGCTGTCGCTGCCGGGCGTGCGCCAGGCGGTGACGCACGCGCTGGTGCTGCAGGGCACGCCGGTGGACGCCGGCGGCGATGCGCGCCAGCTGGTGGGCTATCTGGTGATGCAGCCTGGCGCGAGCTGGGATGCGGAAGCACTGCGCGCGGCGCTGGCCGACCGGCTGCCGCCGCACATGGTGCCGGTGGCGCTGGTGGAAATGAGCGATTTGCCGCTGAGCGCCAACGGCAAGCTGGATCGCAAGGCCTTGCCGCAGCCGCAGGGCGGCGAGCGCAAGGCTGGGCGGCCGCCGCAGGCCGGGCTGGAAAGCGAGATCGCGGCGGTATTTGCCCGATTGCTGCAGCGCGAGCAGGTGTTCGCCGATGACGATTTCTTCGCGCTCGGCGGCCATTCGCTGCTGGCGATGCGGCTGGCGGCGGAGCTGCGCCGCGATCTGGGCAAGGCGGTGTCCGTCGGCCAGGTAATGGTGGCGTCGCGCGTCGAGCAGCTGGCTGTCTTGTTAGCGGAAGATCGCACGCAGGAAGAGGCCGATCGCAGCGGCTTCGACAGCGTATTGCCGCTGCGCGTCACCGAGGGGCCGACGCTGTTCTGTCTGCACCCGGCGTCCGGTTTCTCTTGGCAGTTCAGCGTATTGCCGCGCTATCTCGATCAGCACTGGTCGCTGGTCGGTATCCAGTCGCCGCGGCCGGACGGCCCGCTGGCACTGAGCGAAGATATGGATCAGGTGGTGGATGCCCACCTGCAGACGGTGTTGCAGGTACAGCCGCACGGGCCGTACCACTTCATCGGCTATTCGCTGGGCGGCACGCTGGCGCAGGGCATTGCCGCCCGGCTGCAGGCGCGCGGCGAGCAGGTGGCGTTCCTCGGCCTGCTGGATACCTATCCGCCGGAGACCCAAAACTGGGACGTGATGCTGGACGACAACGTGTTGAAGGAGGTGCAGCGCGAGCGCGAGCAGTTCCTGGCGGTGTCGCAGGATACGCTCGATCCGGCGCTGGGCGAGACGCGCACCGCGATGTTCGACAACATTGAAGCCAACTACGCCGACTCGGTGCGGTTGTTGTCGCACACGCGTACTGCCCGTTTCCACGGCCAGGCGACGCTGTTCGTCGCCAAACGCACGCTGCAGGAAGGGATGGACGTGCAGCAAACCTGGTCGCAGTACGTCGATGCGCTGCAGGCGCACGAGCTGGACTGTGCGCATGTCGATATCGTTTCGCCGGCGTCGTTCAAAGTGCTGGGGCCGCTGCTGAACCGGATCTTGCGCACGCTGTAATCGCGTCCGTCATCTCGCCGCCAGGCACGGGGATGACCCCGCGTGTGGCGGCGTTTCTTGCGGTTGCTCACGGTTGAATATCAATGAGTTTTATTATCATTATTGATTTCGCCATCTGTGCTAGCATAGCGCCCCGCAACTGCAGAATCCCCGTTTAACGATGTGGTGAAAAACCGATGAGTAGCAAACCCTCCATCCTGCTTGATTTTAGCCTGCTGAAAACCAACCGGGCTTTCCGCGCGGTATTCTGCGCGCGCTTTATTTCCATTGTGGCGCTGGGGCTGATGGCGATCGCCATCCCGGTGCAGATCCAGGCGCTGACCGGTTCCACCCTGCAGGTCGGACTGGCGGTGACGCTGGCCGGCGGCGGCATGTTCGCCGGGCTGCTGATGGGGGGCGTATTGGCCGATCGCTATGAGCGGCGCCGACTGATCCTGTTCGCGCGCTCCACCTGCGGCATCGGCTTCGTCGGCCTGTGCCTCAACGCCCTGTTGCCGTCGCCTTCGCTGGCGGCCATTTATCTGCTGGCGGTGTGGGACGGCTTCTTCGGCGCGGTGGGGGTGACGGCGCTGCTGGCGGCCACGCCGGCGCTGGTGGGCCGCGAAAACATCGTGCAGGCGGGCGCCATCAGCATGCTGACGGTGCGCTTCGGCTCGATCCTTTCTCCGGCGATCGGCGGCCTGGTGATCGCCCATATGGGCATTGCCTGGAACTACGGCCTGGCGGCGTTCGGCACCCTGCTGACGCTGCTGCCGCTGCTGAGCCTGCCGCAGCTGATGCCGCCGCCGCAGCCGCGTGAACACCCGCTGCGCGCGCTGGCGGGCGGTTTCGCCTTCCTGTTCCAGAACAAGGTGATCGGCATGGTGGCGCTGATCGGCGCGCTGCTGACCATGGCCAGTGCGGTGCGCGTGCTGTACCCGGCGATGGCGGAAGGTTGGCACATCGACGCCGCCCACCTCGGCTATATGTACGCCGCCGTGCCGCTCGGCGCCGCCATCGGTGCGTTCACCAGCGGGCGCGTGGCGCACGTGGCGCGCCCCGGCTGGGTGATGCTGCTGACGGCGATCGCGGCGTTCGCCGCCATTGGCCTGTTCGGCCTGATGCCGTGGTACAGCCTGGCGTTGCTGTGCCTGGTGGCGTTCGGCTACCTGAGCGCGCTGAACTCGCTGCTGCAATACGGCCTGATCCAGAGCCTGACGCCGGACAACTTCCTCGGCCGCATCAACGGCCTGTGGACGGCGCAAAACGTGGTGGGCGATGCGCTGGGCGCACTGCTGCTGGGGGCGATGGGCGCCTTTATGCTGCCGGCGATGAGCGCCAGCGGTTTCGGCTTCGGCGCGGCGCTGCTCGGCATCCTGTTGCTGTTCGCCATGACCGGTTTGCGCCAGGTGACGCTGCACAAACCGGAGCCGCAGCCCGCCACAGAAAAGTAGTCGAACGCGTTAAGACAACGCTGTGGGATCAAATAGCAATGCTTATCATCGGCATGCGTAAAACCCACAGCGTTTATGTCATGATTTCGAAATGAAAGAAGTGCTTACGTTTATTGACATAGCAAATATCGGCGAGTAATTTAGCGCGGAATTAACTCAAATGATAATCATTATTATATTGGTTATCACTTCAAATCCTTGAGGGCGAAGCGATGGATACTGCCGTGAACGACATCAATCGAAAGGAAATGCAGGAGCGCGAAGAACACCGGTTCGCCGCTGATTTTTCTCCGGCGTCGGGCTTCTTCTTTACCTCTCCTTTCCGCAGCTTGACCACCACCGGTTGTTTCAGCCGCATTCGCCTGCCGGCTGCAGACGGCGCCGACCTAAACGGCGAGTTCCAGCGCAGCGTACGGCAGGCGTTTGCCGATGCCCGTCAGGCCGGCATCAAAAACCCGCTGCTGTGCGGCGCCATCCCGTTCGATACCCGGCAGCCTTCGGCGCTGTTTATTCCGCAGCAGAGCCGCTGGTTCGATCGCGCCACCTTTATGGCCGGGGTTCGGCCGGCGGCGAACGGCCCTGAACTGGCCGGCGTGACGGAGCTGCCGCCGCAGCAGCCGTTCATGAACATGGTCAGCGATGCCGTCGACGCGATGAAGGCCGGTGAGCTGGATAAAGTGGTGCTGTCGCGCCTGCTGGAGATCGAAACGCGCCAGCCGGTGGATCGCCATGCGCTGATGGCGCGCGTGATTGCTCAGAACCCGCACGGTTTCCATTTCCATGTGCCGCTGGAGCAGGGTGCGCTGTTGGGCGCCAGCCCGGAGCTGCTGCTGCGCCAGGACGGCGGCCGTTTCTATTCCAACCCGCTGGCCGGTTCCGCCCGGCGCGAGGCCGACCCGCAGCGCGATCGCGAAGTGGGGGAGCGGCTGATGGCCTCGGCGAAAGATCGCCACGAGCATCGCATCGTCACCGAAAGCATGCGTGACGTGCTGGCCGGCCGCTGCCGCTACCTGAACGTGCCGCACACCCCTGAATTGTTGACTACCACCACGCTGTGGCATCTCTCCACGCCGATCGACGGCGAGGCAGCGTCTCCAGACGAAAATGCCCTGTCGCTGGCCTGCCTGCTGCACCCAACGCCGGCGCTGTGCGGCATGCCGACGGCTGAGGCGCACGCCCTGATCGGCAAGCTGGAGCCGTTCGATCGCGGCCTGTTCGGCGGCATCGTCGGCTGGTGCGACGACGAAGGCAACGGCGAGTGGGTAGTGACTATCCGCTGCGGCACCGTTGACGGCAACCGGGTGCGGCTGTTTGCCGGCGCCGGCATCGTGGAAGACTCTTCACCCGAATCTGAATGGCATGAAACAGGCACCAAACTCAGCACCATTCTGCGTGCCTTTGGTATGAATCAAGGATAACGACAAGATGAGCATTGCCTTTACCCCCTGGCCGGCGGAGTTCGCCAGCCGCTATCGCGAACGCGGCTACTGGACTGACAAGCCGCTGACCGAGATCCTCGACCGCCAGGCCAACAACGACGCCCCGGCGATTATCGACGCCCAGGGCAGCCTGACCTACCGCGAGCTGCAGCAGCGTTCCGATCGTCTGGCGGCCGCTCTGCTGCGCCGCGGCGTGAAATCCGGCGACACCGCGTTGGTCCAGCTAGGCAACGTGGCGGAGTTCTATATCGTGTTCTTCGCGCTGCTGAAAATTGGCGTGGCGCCGGTCAACGCGCTGTTCAGCCATCAGCGCAGCGAGCTGAATGCCTATGCCGAGCAGATCAAACCGGCGCTGCTGATCGCCGATCGCCAGCACGCGCTGTTTGCCGACGATCAATTCCTGAACGCCTTCCGCGATGCGCATCCTTCGCTGCGGGTTGTGGCGCTGCGCAGCCAGCCCGAGGGCGAGCTGGCGCTGGCCGCCTGGCTGGAAGAAGCCAGCGACGGTTTTGTCGCGCAGCCTTCCGCGGCCGATCAGGTGGCGTTCTTCCAGCTTTCCGGCGGCAGCACCGGTACGCCGAAGCTGATCCCGCGCACTCACAATGATTACTACTACAGCATTCGCCGCAGCGTGGAGATCTGCCGTTTCGACGCGCAGACCCGTTATCTGTGTGCGCTGCCGGTGGCGCACAACTACCCGATGAGTTCGCCGGGCGTGCTGGGCGTGTTTTATGGCGCCGGACTGGTGGTGTTCGCCGCCGATCCGGACGCCGGGCAGTGCTTCCGCCTGATCGAACAGCACCAAATCAACGTGACGGCGCTGGTGCCGCCGGCGGTCACGCTGTGGCTACAGGCGATCGAAGAGTGGGGCGGCAATGCCCAGCTCGCCAGCCTGAAACTGCTGCAGGTGGGCGGCGCCAAGCTGGGCGAGACGCTGGCGGCGCGCATTCAGAACGAAATCGGCTGCCAACTGCAGCAGGTGTTCGGCATGGCGGAAGGGCTGGTGAACTACACCCGGCTGGACGACGACGAACGCCACATCCTGACGACGCAAGGGCGGCCAATGTCGCCGGACGACGAGGTGTGGGTGGCGGATGACGACGGCAATTCATTGCCGGCGGGCGAGGTCGGCCGGTTGATGACGCGCGGGCCTTATACCTTCCGCGGTTACTACCAGAGCCCGGCGCACAACGCCGACGCCTTCGACGCCGACGGTTTCTACTGCTCCGGCGATCTGATCAGCATCAGCGAAGACGGCTACATCACCGTGCAGGGGCGGCAGAAAGATCAGATCAACCGCGGCGGAGAGAAGATCGCCGCCGAGGAGATCGAGAACCTGCTGCTGCGTCATCCGGACGTGATCAACGCCGCGCTGGTGTCGATGCCGGACGCGCTGATGGGGGAGAAGAGCTGCGCCTATATCATCGCCAACGCGCCGCTGAAGCCGGTGGTGCTGCGCCGCCACCTGCGCGAGCAGGGCGTGGCGGACTTCAAACTGCCGGATCGCTTTATTCAGGTGGACAGCCTGCCGCTGACCCCGGTCGGCAAAGTGGACAAAAAACGGCTGCGCCAGCAGCTCGACGCGCAACTACAGACTCAGGCTCAGGGAGATTAATCGATGGCCATTCCAAAACTTAATGACTACGCGCTGCCGACGGCGGACGAACTGCCGCAAAATAAAGTCACCTGGCAGGTAGAACCGCAGCGCGCCGCGCTGCTGATCCACGACATGCAGCAGTATTTCCTCAATTTCTGGGGCGAAGACAGCGCGCTGATTAAACAGGTGGTGGAGAACATCGCCAACCTGCGCCGCTACTGCAAACAGCAGGGCATTCCGGTGTTCTATACCGCGCAGCCGAACCAGCAGAGCGATGAAGATCGCGCGCTGTTGAACGACATGTGGGGGCCGGGCCTGAACAAACACCCTGAGCAGCAGGCGGTGACCGCCGCGCTGGCGCCGGACGAAGACGACACGGTGCTGGTGAAATGGCGCTACAGCGCCTTCCACCGCTCGCCGCTGCAGGAGATCCTGCAGGAGTCCGGCCGCGATCAGCTGATCATCTGTGGCGTGTATGCGCACATCGGCTGCCTGACCACCGCCATCGACGCCTTCATGCGCAATATCCAGCCGTTCATGGTGGCCGATGGCCTGGCGGACTTCTCGCGCGACGAACACCTGATGGCACTGCGTTACACCGCCGGCCGCTGCGGCCGGGTGGTGACCACCGCGTCCCTGTTGCCGGCTGCCGGTATCGCCAGCATCGATGCGCTGCGTCAGCAGATCCTGCCGCTGTTGGACGAAGACAGCGAAGACATGGGCAACGATGAGAACCTGATCGATTACGGCCTGGATTCGGTGCGCATCATGGAGCTGGCGACCCGCTGGCGCAAGATCCGCGGCGATATCGACTTTATCGCGCTGGCACGCAACCCGACCATCGACAGCTGGTGGGCGCTGCTTTCCGAAGAGAAAGCCTGATTTTAATAACGAGAGAGGGCGGCCGCTCGGCCGCCCCGTTGGTTCTATAAGGAGATTACGATGAATGCTTTGATCACCAAGGGAAAACGTGCGGCATTTCCGCTGATGCTGCTGTCCACGCTGCTGTTCTCCAATACGCTGCTGGCGCAGACCGCGCCGGAAGTGCTGCGCAAGCCGGTTGGCAAGGGCGCCTATGAAATGGCCTACAGCCCGAGCGAGAACGCGCTCTATCTGGCGACGTCGCAGAGCCGCAAGCTGGACAAGGGCGGCATCGTTTATCGTCTGGATCCGACCACGCTGGACGTGACCCAGATTATTCATAATGACATCAAACCGTTCGGCGCCGCCGTCAACGCCAAGACCGGCACGCTGTTCTTCGGCAACACCGTCAATAACTCGGTGACCGCCATCGACGCCAAGACCGGCGACGTGAAAGGCCGCCTGGTGCTGGACGCGCGCAAGCGCTCCGAGACCGTCAAGCCGCTGGCTCCGCGTGAGCTGGTGGCGGATGCCGACAGCGATACCCTGTACATCACCGGTCTGGGTGAATCCAGCGTGGTGTGGGTGGTGGATGGCAAGGATCTGACCCTGCGCGCCACCGTGACCGACACCGGCAAATACGGCACCGGCCTGGCGCTGGACGCCGCCGCCAAACGTCTGTATGTCACCAACGCCGACGGCGAGCTGGTGACCATCGACACCCAATCCAACAAGGTGCTGTCGCGCAAGAAGCTGGATGAGTCCAAAGAGCACTTCTTCCTGAACATCAGCCTGGATACCGCTACCCATCGCGCGTTCATCACCGATTCCAAGCAGCCGCAGGTCCTGGTGGTGGATACCCGCAACGGCAACATCCTGAGCAAGATCGACGTGCCGGAATCGCTGGCGGTGCTGTTCAACCCGGCGCGCAATGAAGTTTACGTCACCCATCGCCAGGCGGGCGAAGTGAGCGTAATCGACGCCAAGAGCTACAAGGTGCTGAACACCATCAAGACGCCGACCCACCCGAACAGCCTGGCGCTTTCGCCGGACGGCCAGACGCTGTACGTCAGCGTCAAGCAGGCTTCCAGCCGCGAGAAAGAAGCCACCGCGCCGGACGATGTGATCCGCGTAGCGCTGAAATAATCCCGCTCAGGGTAAGCGCATATCGAACAGGCGAAGCGGCGACGCTCCGCCTGTTTTTTTTCGTCCAAGGATCTGCGGTATAAAGAGTGTATTGATCCGTTAACCCGAAGGAACGTTGGTTATGCCTGCCTCGCGTACCCCGCTGTTATTGTCCGTTATCACCCTACTGCTGCTGGCCGCGCTGATCCACAGCGGCATCCGCCCTTACGATCGCACCACCTGGCTGATGGAGGTGGCGCCGGTATTGGTAGTTTTGCCGCTGCTGTGGCTGACTTATCGCCGCTACCCGCTGACGCCGCTGCTCTACACGCTAATTTTCTTCCATGCGCTGATCCTGATTTTCGGCGGCATGTACAGCTACGCCCGCGTACCGCTGGGGTTTGAGGTGCAGCAGTGGCTGGATCTTGGCCGCAACCCATACGACAAACTGGGGCATTTCTTCCAGGGATTGGTGCCGGCGTTGGTGGCGCGCGAGATCCTGCTGCGCGGCGGCCATGTGCAAGGGCGCAAGATGCTGGGCTTTGTGGTGTGCTGCATCGCGCTGGCGATTAGCGCGGTGTATGAGCTGATCGAGTGGTGGGCGGCGCTGGCGCTGGGCCAGGGCGCCGACGAGTTTCTCGGCACCCAGGGTGACCCGTGGGATACCCAGTCCGACATGTTCTGCGCCTTGCTCGGCGCGCTATGCGGTTTGCTGCTGTTCGCCGGTTGGCAAGACCGGCAAATTCGCCGCCTGTGCTGACTATTTTCCGGCGTTGCTCAGACCCGCCTTATGGCGGGTTTTTTTATGGCTGTTTAGATTGTTAATCCAGTTTGCGTGCGTGCTGCACCAGTAATAGGCTGCAAAATCTTCTCTATGAGCTGTGTGAAGTATTTTTATATCATTTTGTTTTTATTGGTTTTTACTCTTTTTGTTAAGAATTTTCTTATCCATTGCGCTATGTTAATATTGCCACGATTGATAGGGGTTAATGAGCGTTAATTAGTTTATCGCGCAGGGAATTATGAGATACATAATTAATAATAATATTAAATATCATGAAGATAGATCGGAGCTGATCTCGCTGCATGACGACATTCCGCCGATTGCGCTGACGGCCACGCTGAATCGCCTGCTTTCCGCCCTGGTGCGCAACAATAATCTGGTGCTTTCCCGCGAAACGTTGCTGACGCAGGTGTGGGAGGCGCACGGTCAGGTGGCCTCCGGCAACAACCTCAACAACACCATTTCGATTCTGCGCAAAGCGTTCTCTTCGCTCGGCGAGGAAGATATTATCGTCACCCTGCCGCGGCAGGGATTTATGTTTACCGCCACCGAGCTGAAAACGACGGACAGCCTGGCAGAGATGCTGATGGTGCAGAACGCGGCACCCGTCGGCAAGGCCGTGCCTTTTGCAGAGCCTGCGGTCCGATTGATGCGCTTTAAACACATTATGCTGGGCGGGTTGCTGCTGCTGGCTGTGGGAATGAGCTTGTGGGCCTGGCAAGATGCCGATTACGAGCCGCTCAGCGCGATGAAGGTGGGTAACATCGGTAGCTGCGAGATCAAATTCGTCACCTCATACCATAAGCCCGGGCCGGGTGAGGTTGATTTAAGCCACCTGAAAAGCCTGCTGGAGCAGAAAAACATCCCATGTGATGTACCGGCGACCGTATTGTATTACGACAGTAAATTCATTTTGCCAAATGCCACCGGCCGGATCAGATCGTCTTACTTCTATTATTGCCCCCAAGTGAAGATGGCGATCGGCGACGCGCAATGTGAGAATTTCCATGAAAACCAGAAATTGTAGTCGAATTTGGCGGTATCGTTTCGCGTTGTTAAGCATGGCATCTGCACTGAGTTGCGGCATTGCCGGATACATGCTGTTTGTTAAACCGCAGATACCGGAATGCCGTGCGGTGGTACAACTCACGAACGAAATGCCCAACGAAGTATGGAAACGCTTGTTATTGGTCAGTATCGTGCCTGACGGCCCGCGACGCGCTACCGTGTTGCTCAATGGCAGCTTCTATCAAGGAGATACGCGTTACGATATCAGCCGGGCGGTGGTGTTTTCGTACCAGCGTCAGGGAAGCAACTATGCGCTAAAGGTTGATGAAAATATCCGAAAGCCGTCGGATACCGTGACGAAAGACGAGATGAACCGGCGGTTGCCCGTGTTGGGGGTTTTATATCATTTGCGCATCGAGCAGGTCGATCGGCACCACTATCTGGTGAGCAACAACCACTCTCCGTGGTTTGTCTGCGCCACGAAAGGGGAATAAATCCCCCGGCATTGCCGGGGGAGGTGGTTTGGTGACCCTGGAGCGATAATTCGTAAAATTCAAGGCTGCTTGTTATCGATATAATTGTTGATGCAAGGGCTGTTACCCGCTCGGGGACAGTACGTCACCCATTGTTCATTGTTTTCCGCCCCCTCATTACGGATATTATCGTAGTAATAAACGTCGGCGCGCATTTGGCAACTGAAACCGGCACTTTGCATCACCTGTTTGATTTTACTTAAATCACCACTGCCTAACGTCATGCTGTAGATTTGGCAATTCTCGTAACTCCCCAGCGGATAAACATTAATACGCGTGCTATTTTGATACAGTACGACGGCGGCGAAAGGCACCAGACAGGCCGCCATGATCATAATTAATCTTTGCAACGATCGTCTTATGCCCTGGAGCTTATTTCTCGGTGGCGGAATAGTGCTTTCCTCTACTGTTTTATTGCGGTCTTCATTATGATCTTCTTTATTTATATTTGTCTCGTGAATGTTAATAGCGTTGAATTTAAATCCCTGGCGGGGATAAGTCACGATGATTTCTTCTATGCCGCATTGCGCCAAAGACTTACGCAAGCCAGAGACATAATTATTAAGATTGTTATTCGAGGCCTTCAGGCCATGTTCGACCCAAACCTCATTGAGCAATCTCTCGCGCAGCAACAGCTTGTTATTATTGCGAATAAATAACGATAACAATCTGGCGCTGGGTTTAAGTAAAGCTATTTTATTACTGGCGTTATCGATATGCACCAGTGTGCCGTCCTCCTCGTTGTAAAGGACGATGTCATTTATGATGAAAATCATTTCTCTTTTCCGCCAACTTTCCTGTCGAGAGATTATTCTGATGTCTGCATGTCTTTTTTTCAATCCTCTCGACTGGTTGTAAATAGGATTTTTCTCTCTATTATTATAATAGAGGTGAGATATTTATTTGTTTACAAGTTTTTTAA
>NZ_JBJNLG010000007.1:0-183312 GCF_052169175.1 Serratia sp. CY31944 | reverse complement strand
AAATAAATATCGATAATTAAAAGCTATTTTTAATTAAAAAAATCTATCTAATGTGTATTTATTAGGTTTTAAAACTGTGTTTTTGTACTTTTTAGACATAACATTTCATTTTATGGGTAAGGGATGTAAATTTGTTCCCACTGATACGGGGCGCCAAACGCAGCGTATTAGCCACCGAGGCAACGCATAGAAAATACTGCCACATTGCCCCGGTGACTTATGGACTTAATTTACTCCACTGCTTACTAAGGAATGTAAGGGATTTATATGAAACTGAATAAAATCATGCTGGCTGCCGTTATGGCATTTGGTGTTTCTACTGTGGCAAACGCCGCTGTTAAAGACCAGGGCCACGGTAAAGTGACCTTCAGCGGTTCCATCATTGATGCACCTTGCTCGATCGCCCCTGAGTCTCTGGATCAGACCGTCGAACTGGGCGCTATTTCCAACGTGGCGCTGAAAAGCGGCGGTAAATCCACCCCGCGCAACTTCCAGATCAAACTGGAAAACTGTGAGCTGACCTCCAAGGATCCAGGCAAGAACAACACCGTAGCGTTGACCTTCAGTGGCTCCGCTTCAGACGTTGATGCCAAACTGCTGGGCATTACCGGTACTGCTAAAGGTGCAGGCATTGCCATCACCGACGGCGCCGGCGCTACCATCGAGCTGGGGAAACCATCTAAAGCGCGTGAACTGCAGAACGGCGCCAACACCCTGAGCTTCGCCGCTTACCTGCAGGGCGCAGCCGCGTCGACTGCCACAATCGTCCCGGGTGAATTCCAGTCCGTTGCCGACTTTACCCTGGCTTACCAGTAAGTCGTTACCCGACGAAATACGTGTGATTATCGGGCATGCGGGGTAACCCGCATGCCATTTACAGGGAATCGTTATTTCACGGGAAAATTAAATGAATTGTCGAATAAGAAAAACAAGGGCGCTTTGCCTATTGTTGGTGTCGTTTTGTTTTGTTTCGCAGGCTATTTCTGCTTCGCAAGGCGAAGGGCGCGTCAATATGCAAGGCGCTATTGTCGATACCGCTTGCGCCATCGCCACGGAAAGCCGGGAACAAATTATCGACATGAAAAATACGGCGTTGGTGGACATTACACGCGGCGTGCATGGCAAAAGCGTTCCATTCAGCATTGAGCTGGTTAACTGCACGCTTGAACGCGCCGATAAAAAACAGCCGGACTGGAAACAGTTTCAAATTACCTTTGACGGCCATGCTGATGGCGAGGCATTCGGTATCCACGGCGA
Organism: Serratia sp. CY31944; assembly: GCF_052169175.1. Classification (NCBI taxonomy): domain Bacteria; kingdom Pseudomonadati; phylum Pseudomonadota; class Gammaproteobacteria; order Enterobacterales; family Yersiniaceae; genus Serratia; species Serratia sp. CY31944. Next base: position 182,055 of record NZ_JBJNLG010000007.1, on the reverse strand, counting down.
TATCTCTGGCGTGGCGTTAAGAATTACCGATGCCAATGGGAATATTGCCCGGCCGGGCAGGCCATTACCTCCAATGGAGATTATTCCCGGAAATTACCAGCTGAATTTTACCCTGATGCTAATTGAGAATAATCAGCCGCTTAAAGCAGGGAGTTATTTTTCTTCGGTGCGTTTCAAAATGGATTATTACTGAGACGACCGTTACCCACAGGGAATCTGATAAATAAAAGGTCTGGAACATGATGTTTTTGCCTGCAGGGAAGCCATTTCGTTTTCATATTCTGAGCGTCAGTGTGGCGCTGGCGTTGGGGTTCGCCGGCGGAATGCCTGCGGCGCAGGCGGAAGAGATCCAGTTCAACACCGACGTGCTGGACGTGAACGACCGCAAAAATATCGATCTCAGCCAGTTTGCGCGCGGTGGCTTCATTATGCCCGGCAGCTACAGCATGGTGGTACGCCTAAACAAGAGCGATCTGCCGGAGCAGCCGGTGCCGTTTTACGCGCCGGATGACGATCCGAACGGCAGCCGCGCCTGCCTGGCACCGGTGTTGGTGGAGCAGCTCGGCCTTAGGGATGAGATGCGCGACAAACTGCGCTGGTGGCATCAGGGCGAGTGTCTAGACGAAGCCAGCCTGCCAGGCATGGAGGCGCGTGGCGATCTGGCGACGTCGGCGTTGTACCTCAGCATCCCGCAGGCCTATCTGGACTATGTGTCGGAGGACTGGGATCCGCCGGCACGTTGGGACGAGGGAATACCGGGCGTACTGCTGGATTACAATCTCAACGCCCAAACCCAGCGCCAGCTGCAATATGGTGGGCAAAGCTACGGCCTGAGCGGCAACGGCACCGCAGGTGCCAACCTCGGTGCCTGGCGGCTGCGCGCCGACTGGCAGGCGAACGTGCACCACCAGACCGGCTCCGGGCAACCGACGGAGAAGCGGTTGGACTGGAGCCGCTACTATGCTTATCGGGCGCTGCCGGCGCTGCGCTCGAAGCTTACCGTCGGCGAGGATTATCTCGATTCCGGCCTGTTCGACAGCTTCCGCTTTGGCGGGATGAGCCTGCGCTCCGACGACACCATGCTGCCGCCCAACCTGCGCGGCTACGCGCCGGAGGTGGTGGGGGTGGCGAAGAGCAACGCCAAAGTGACCATCAGCCAGCAGGGGCGGGTGCTGTATGAGACCCAGGTAGCGGCGGGGCCGTTCCGCATTCAGGATCTGAACGACGCGGTGTCCGGCGATTTGGACGTGAAGGTGGAAGAGCAGGACGGCAGCGTGCAGGCGTTCAAAATGAGCACCGCCAGCATCCCGTACCTGACGCGCCCCGGTTCGCTACGCTACAAGCTGGCGGCGGGTAAACCGTCCGATTTCGACCACCGATATCGCGGGCCGTTGTTCGGCACCGGCGAGTTTTCCTGGGGGGTGAGCAACGGCTGGTCGTTGTACGGCGGCGCATTGCTGGGCGGCGATTATAACGCGCTGGCGTTGGGTATCGGCCGCGATCTGATGCTGCTGGGGGCGCTGTCGTTCGACGTCACCCAGTCGCGCGCCACACTGCCGTACGACGGAGAAACGCTGAGCGGCGGCTCGTACCGCCTCAGCTATTCGAAGACCTTCGACGAGCTGGACAGCCAGGTGACTTTTGCCGGCTACCGCTTCTCGGAGCAGAACTTTATGAGCATGAGCGAGTTTCTCGATGCTCGCGAGTACGGCCGGCGGTTCGGCAACAGCAAGGAGATGTACACCATCACCTACAACCAGCAGCTGCGTGACCTGGGGTTGAGCGCCTATCTCAACTACAGCCACCAGACCTACTGGGACCGGCCGGCCAATGATCGTTACAGCCTGACGCTGTCGCGCTATTTCGATCTGGGCAGCATGAAAAACTTGAGCCTGTCGCTGTCGGCGTACCGCAACCGCTATAACGAGCTCAATGACGACGGCGCCTATCTGTCGCTGTCGGTGCCGTGGGGCAACGGCGCCACGTTGAGCTACAACACCACGGTCAACCGTGACGACAACAGTCACCGGGTGGGCTATTACGACCGCCTCGACGAGCGCAGCAACTATCAGTTCAGCGCCGGCGGTTCGCGCAGCGGCGCCAGCCTGAGCGGTTATTACACCCGTGACGGCGATCTGGCGCGCATGACCGCCAACGCCAGCTACCAGCAAGACCGATACAGCGCGGTCGGCCTCTCGGCGCAGGGCGGTATGACGCTGACCGCCGAAGGCGGTGCGCTGCACCGCAGCAGTATGGCGGGGGGCACCCGCCTGTTACTGGATACCGAGGGGGTGGCCGGGGTGCCGGTGCGCGGCTACGGCAGCGCAGTGGCCACCAATCGCTGGGGCAAGGCGGTGGTGACGGATGTCAACAGCTACTACCGCAACAAGGCCAGTATCGATCTGGACAAGCTGGGGGACAACGCCGAGGCCACGAAGTCGGTGGTGCAGGCAACGCTGACCGAGGGCGCCATCGGCTACCGCAAGTTCGCGGTGATCGCCGGGGAAAAGGCGATGGCGGTGATCAAGCTGGCGGACGGCAGCGAACCGCCGTTCGGCGCCACGGTGTTGAACGCCCGCAAACAGGAGACCGGCATCGTCAACGACGGCGGCAGCGTCTACCTCAGCGGCATCAACGCCGGCGAGCGTATGACGGTGCATTGGGGAGGCGCGGCGCAGTGCGAAGTGCAGATGCCGACGCCGCTGCCGCCGGAGATGCTGATGAATACTTTACTGCTGCCGTGCCGGGCGCTGAGCGCGGGCGACGGCGACAACGAACACTGAATTTAGGAGTTTTGATGATGAACAACCGTAACGTTATCGGCCTGCTGGCCACCACAGCTCTGCTGGCCGGGGCGCTGGCCCCTGCTGCGAATGCTGCCATCGCGCTGGATCGCACCCGGGTGATCTTCGACGGCAGCGTGCAGTCGGTGAGCCTGAGCGTCAGCAACCAGAACAAGCAACTGCCGTACCTGGCGCAGGGCTGGCTGGAGGATGAGCAGGGCAACAAGATCCAGAGCCCGCTGACGGTATTGCCGCCGGTGCAGCGCATCGAGCCGGGCAAGCCGAGCCAGGTGAAGATCCAGGCTTTGCCGGCGGCGAAGATGCTGCCGCAGGACAGGGAAACGCTGTACTACTTCAACCTGCGGGAGATCCCGCCGAAGAGCAACAAGCCGAACTCGCTGCAGATTGCGCTGCAGACGCGCATCAAGCTGTTCTATCGCCCGGCGGCGATCGCCCCAGAGCGCAACGCGGCACCGTGGCAGGAGCAGCTGACGCTGACCAAACAGGGGGACAAATACATCGTCAATAACCCGACGCCGTACTACGTCACTATCGTTGATGCCGCGACGCGCAAAGGCGTGGAAGGCGCCAAAGGGTTCGAGCCGTTTATGGTGCCGCCGAAGGGGCAGATACCGTTGACGGTGAGCGCCTTCAGCGTAGGCGGTAGCCCGGTGTTGACCTACATCAACGACTACGGCGGCCGGCCGCAGTTGAGCTTTAACTGCAGCGGCAGCGCCTGCACGGTGACGCCGGAGAAGAAAGCGTCTTAATGCAATACACAGCGCTGGGTGCCTGAGGAGGAAAAAATGGCAATGAAAAACGTCAAAGCGCGTGAGTGGGCTTATGCATTGAGTGAACTGCGCTATTACGCCGCCTTGGGGGGGCTGGTGCTGATGGCGCCGCTTAGTCTGACGGCGCTGCTGTGGCTGCTGCCGGCGGCCAACGCCGTTGACAACTGGGATGTGGATGGCGCCAACGGCGTGCTGTATATCAGCGGGGCGCTGACCGAGAGCGCTTGCCGGCTAGAGATGGACAGCGCGCGGCAGGATATCAGCCTGGGCGAGGTAGCGACCGGTAAGTTGGCTGTTATGGGCGCGCGCGGCACGCCGGTGGCGTTCGAGCTGCGGCTGCACGACTGCCTGCGCGGCCCGGCGGTGAGCCGGGATGAACGCACCGGGGCGCGACTCTGGGCGCATGACCAGCCGGCGATGCGGGTGGCTTTTAATGCCCCGGCCGACGCCGATAATGCGCAGCTTGTAAAGGTTCAGGGCGTCAGCGGTATGGGGCTGCGCCTGCTGGATGCGCATGGCCGCGACGTACGGCTGGGCAGCCGCGGCGCGCCGTTGTGGCTAACGCCGGGCAGCAACGTACTGAGTTATAGCGTTATGCCTGAGCGCACCGTGGCGTCGCTGAGGGCCGGCACGTATCGGGCGGTGGTGGATTTTGCTCTGAGTTACGACTGAAGGGAGGAATAAGGCATGTGCGCAACGCGGCAATCGTTACCGAAAAGAACAGGATGTAACGGGAAATGGGCGCTGCTGGCCGTTGCCCTGGCATCCATTCCGGCGGCAGGGCTGACGGCGACCGCACCGATCGTCATCTCTGGCTCGATCAACGCCAGACCCCAGTGCGTGGTCAACGACAATCAAACGATACGCGTGGCGTTCGGCAACGATTTGATCACCACCAAAGTGAACGGTGTGAACTACCTGCGCACCATTGATTACACGCTGGAGTGTAAAAACGCCGGTCAAAGCGTGATGAAGATGAAGGTGATGGGCGCGACGGCTGCCTTCAACAACAGCGCGATCCAGACGAGTAAGGCCAATTTGGCCATTTCGCTGCGCGCCAACGGTAATCCGTTGCCGATCGGTTCCTGGCTGGCCTTCACTTATCCCAATAAGCCGGTATTGCAAGCGGTGCCGGTCAGCGGTGGCACATTGGCCACCGGCGGGTTTAGCGCGGCGGCGACGTTGATGGTGGAATATCTATGAAGCGCAAATTTGGCCTTTTGGTCTGTGTAGTGGCCCTGTGGATCCAGCAGGGCAACGCGTTGGCGGGTGAGGCGGCGATGGCGTTCAGCGGCACGTTGAATGCCCCACCACCTTGTGTGATCAACAACGGCCAGCGCATCGACGTCGATTTTGGCGAACAGCTTGGTATTAGCCAGATCGACGGGCAACGTTACCTGCAAAACGTCAACTATCGCATCGACTGCGAGCCTGGCGGCAGCGGGCAAACGCTGGGGTTAACGCTGGTGGCCGCCGCCAGCGGGTTTGACGCCGCCGCTGTGCCGACCAATGTGCCGGAGTTGGCCATCCGGCTGCTGCTGGCGGGCAATCCGTTTGTGCTGAACAAACGTGTGGCTATCGATTCCGCTAATCCCCCGAGGCTGCAGGCTGTGCCGGTCAAACGGCCGGGGGGCGCCCTTAAACCTCAGGCATTCAGCGCCCAGGCTACGTTATTAGCAGACTATCAGTAGGCAGTAGGAGAGTTGAGTCTCTATGTTGATAACTTAGTATTCATATCATTTGAAAGATATTAAGTTCCGAATAGGATTTATCATGAATTATAAATTTTGGGGTTTTTTATTTTGTTTTTTTCTAGTTGGTGGGGGGTATTCGGCTTCTACGTATGCCAAGCTAAATATGCTGATTGACTGGCAGTACGATGAAAGTAATGAATTGATGAACTTTACGATAAGGCAAGCTTATTATTTTGGTGATGATTATAGAATGACGTGCAGCATAATGTCACCTTGTACCATTGCAATGACCTACTCTGCAAATTTGGGTTATCCGTGGAAGTATAAAATCAAAGTGTATGGGGTTTCATTGCCGATGAGTGATATTGTCTATAGCCTTAATAAAGATCTTCCTGTTTCTGGGAGTATGCCGGTTGTTAATGCAAGTAATATTTGCTACATGGTCGCTATGTTAAGAGGCGATAATAGCGAGAGGGGATATTATTTGGGTTCCACTTGTGATGGTAGCATTAATCCGCCGGAACCCCCAAAACCACAGGTCTCATGTTACATGGACGGCAACATTTATTTGCGTCATGGCTCAATTACCGATAGTGAAGTGGCCGGCAATCGAGCCGAGAGCACTGCCTATGTTTACTGCACTGGGGACGCCAAAGTGAAGGTGCGAGCCCTGAGCAGCGTTGGCAGCGACAGCTATATGGTGAATCTGCGTGCCGACGGCAGCCTGAAATCTTTGCTGAGCGTGAATGGTACCGCCGGTAATGGCGGGATAACGCTGGAAGTACCGGGAACGAGGGGGGCTGCTGTAACGTTCTCTTCGCTGTTGATTCCATCGGGAACGCTGACGCCGGGGGATTTTTCCGGTTCAGCGGTGGCGGTGATCGACATTATGTAATGCCGGTCGGTAACGGCAAACGAGAACGGTAAGGAGAAAGCAATGTTAGGGATAACCAGAGCGGCACATTGGTGGTCTATCTGCATGGGGCTGCTGTTGGCGGGCGCGAGCGGTAGCGCATTGGCGGCCGACAATATGTATTTTCATGGTGCATTGGTGGCGGAACCTTGCACGCTGCGGCCGGGCGATGAGGACATCCGTCTGGACTTCGGTTCGGTGATCGATAAGTACCTGTATACCTATGGACGCACACCGGGGAAGGCGTTCAATCTGGTGCTGCAGGATTGCGATCTCAGCCTGGGGAAAACGGTGAAGGTCACCTTTACCGGTGCTGAAAGCGCCGCGTTGCCGGGGTTGTTGTTGCCGGATGGCGGCAGCCCTCTCGGCATTGCGCTGGGCATCGAGACGATGGCGGGCTCGCCGGTGGCGCTGAATAAGCCCAGCCAAGGATATGCGCTGGCCAACGGCAGCAACAGTCTGCAACTGCAGGTGTATATCCAGGGTGAGCCGGCGGCGATCGCACAGAAAAGCATCGGTCTCGGTGTTTTTTCTTCCGTTGCTACTTTCGCTTTGGAGTATGAATAGAGCGATTTATTTAGTCACGAGCAGTATCTTTTTCTTACGCAACGATATCACTAATGAAACTGCGGGCTTTAATGACGGTTCTGGTTATTCGTAATCAGATTTTTGGTTTTTTTTATTAATCAGCTTAATTTATTTCATCAGGAGGTAGTAATGAACTCCGTCAACATTATTATAGATGACGAAAACCGCTATTTCTCCGCGGGTTTGCGCCACAGCATTACGGAATATGCGCAGGTCAACAAGAAGTCGGTGTGTTTTTTAACGCCGGGGAGTTTGGTACGCCCCGATATCGTGCTGACTTCAGTACGGCGCCGGGCCCAGCGCTGGCGCCGGATGAGATACGGGGCGTCGGCGGCACCGGTTGTTACGATTAAGGAACGGCCGGTTAAACTCGTTGATGAAGTACACCGCGTGCTCTACCGCTCAGACGATCAGCGCCGTCTTTTTGAGTTGCTGACTGAAACCTTGTCCGGCGTTCAATATCCAGTGAATGAACGCCGCGCGTTGACCGCGCGTGAGCGACAGGTGATGGGCTATATGCGGCTCGGGTTTGATCAGTCGCAGGTGGCCAAAATTATGGGCGTGAGCGTTAAAACGGTGCATAGCCATAAGCGTTCTGTCATGGGAAAGTTAATGCTCTGTCGTAATCATGAGTTGCTGTATTGGCTTTTGTCGCATGAAGGAGAATTATCTTAACCTCAACGAGGGATTTTCTATTTCCTGTGTTTTGTTAAATTATGGTGGGTAAAGTCTAGCGTATCGAGGCATTAATTAATAAATACTGCTGATATTTTTTTAAAGTTTATTAGTTGAACGTAATTAATTACGCTCAGGCGCCCCCATGCCTCAGGCACGCGCCGGTAAAATAAATCGGTGAATCAAGGGAGTTTAGTTATCTCTGTTGTCTCGCCGGTTTTTGTTGTGAGAGGCGGGGAGTTTTTTGCCAATGCGTGTTACCCAACGAGCAGGGATGGCCCTGCTTTTTTTCGTCCTTTGTCGACCAGGGCTGTTAATTTAACACTATTGATAACTTAGGGAAATAATACCACGCTGATACCGATAGAGGGGCGCCACTGTTATGTCGCGCTTCTGTGCCGGGTAGCACAGGGAGGTCATGTGGATTGGTTGTTTCTGGCAGTATTTCTTTTTTTTTTGAGTCTTTATTCATTTTTTCAGCATGCAAAGCGCATGAAGAAAAGACGGCTAACTATTCAGGAACATATGACCGGCAGGAGAGTCTGGCGGTGGTGGGACTAGGTTTGCTCTGTCAGGTGATACTCAGCTCAGAATAATGAAACCCGCCTTTTGGGCGGGTTCTCTAAATAGGGCGACCGGACTCGGACAACCGGCGCTGGCGCCGCGTTGAACAGCGCTTTAGCGCTGGCCCGCAGGGTGAGGCCTTTGGCCGAATAATCGAACGCAGTTCGATGGAGAGTCCTGGCCCTGAAAAGCAAAAACCCGCCTTTTGGGCGGGTTCTTTAAATATGGTGCCCGGACTCGGAATCGAACCAAGGACACGGGGATTTTCAATCCCCTGCTCTACCGACTGAGCTATCCGGGCAACGGGCAGCATTAAACCGTATTGGCCGATGGCCGTCAACGGCTTTATGCATGAAAGGCGTTAAAATGCGTCCGGTTGCTGGCTTTTCAGGCAAAGGGCGCAAAAATTGCGCCTGTTCAGGCTATCTCCTTGGGCTGACGGCGCCGCAAGCGCGGCTCGCCTAGCTTAGCGCCCCGTTGCGGCGGCACTGCGCCACCTGCAAGATGTCTTCCGCCAGCCGTTTGGCGACCGATACGTCCTGGAGCTGGCGTTTTACCAGCAGTTTGCTCAGGCAGCCTTCCTGAATCAATTCCATTTGCTGCGCCACCATGTCGGCGTCGTCGGCGTCCATTTCGCGCAGCAGTTCGCGGGTCAGCTCCAGCGAGGTCAGCTTTTGCTGCTCCGCCAGCTGGTGGATCGGATGATCCGTTTCCGGGAAAAAGCTGCAGGCGGCGATAAACAGGCAGCCGGGATAGCGGTCGTGCTGCACGTATTCCGCCAGCACGTCATAGCGCGCCAGCAGTTTTTGCTGCGGGCTCAGGTTTTCATCCAGCAGCAGCTGGCGGCGCCAGGTGTCGATCTGTTGGCCGTGGTAGCGCAGGCAGTCGTACAGCAGCGCTTCGCGATCCGGCCAGAACCGTTTGAGATCGCCGGGCTGAACGTCGAGTTTTTCCGCCAGCATCTCTAATGTGGCGGTCGCCAGGCCCTGTTGTTCCAACAGGCCCAGCGCGGTATCAAGGACGTGTTCACGTTGCACTTGTGCTTCCTCCCATTCGCTTCCGATCTTCAGTGTCAGTTATCGCATCACTTTCTGCAAATGCGCGTTGAAGGCTTCTGCCTTCATAAAACCGGTGACCCGCTCGGCCGTCAGCTCCTGGCCCGCCGGATCGAAGAACAGGATCGTGGGTAACCCCAGTACCTGCAAATGTTTCAGCAGCGCCGCCTGTTCCGCGCCGTTGGCGGTGACGTCCGCCTGCAGCAGCACCGCGTTGGCCAGGCTCGCCTGCACCGCCGCATCGCTGAAGGTGTATTTCTCGAACTCTTTACAGGCCACGCACCAGTCGGCGTACAGATCCAGCATCACCGGCTTGCCGCGCGCCTGTTGCAGCGCCAGATCGAGCTGCTCGACGTTGTTGATGCGGGCAAAGGCCAAGTGTTGTTGAGCCGCCTGCTGCGCCTGATCGGCACCAAAGGCCCAGTCCTGCAGCGGCCGCGCGGCGATCACCGCCGCCGCCAGCAGCAGAAGCTGCAGGGCGCGCGCCCAACCGCGCGCGCTTCTCAGGCTCAGAGCGAAGGCCCAGCCGAAGAACGCCAGGCCGAGCAGGCTCCACAGGCGCATGCCCCACAGATCGCCGATCACCCGCTCCAGCAGGAACACCGGCAGCGCCAGGATGACGAAGCCGAAGGCCTCTTTCACGTACTGCATCCACGGGCCGCTGCGCGGCAGCAGGCGGTTGCCGAACAGGGTGACGATCACCAGCGGAATGCCCATCCCCAGCGCGTACAGGTACAGCGTGCCGCCGCCGGCCCACAGGTTACCGCTCTGGGCGATATACAGCAGGATGGCGCTGAGCGGCGCGGTGGTGCAGGGCGAGCAAATCAGCCCGGCCAGGGCGCCCATCAGGAACACGCCGGTCAGCGAGCCGCCGCGCTGGGTGTTGCTCCAGTTCGCCAGCCGGGTTTGCAGCGCCGAGGGCAGCTGCAGGGAATAGAGGCCGAACATCGACAGCGCCAGCGCGATAAACAGCACCGACAGGCCGATCAGCACGTAAGGGTGCTGCAGCGCCGCCTGGAACTGCAGGCCGGCGGCGGCCACCACCAGCCCCAGCAGGGTGTAGGTGAGCGCCATGCCCTGCACGTAAACCACCGCCAGCGCCAGAATGCGGCCGCTGCTTTGCGGCCGGTCGCGGCCGAGGATGATGCCGGAGATCAGCGGGTACATCGGCAGCACGCACGGGGTGAAGGCGATGCCGATGCCGATCAGCAATGCCCACAGCGGCGAGAACGGCAGGCTGGCCGGCGTAGTGGGCTGTTCGGTTGGCGCAGGGGCAGCCGCCGGGAGCGGGGCGACATCGCTGGCACTGACCGCGTCCAGCGGGATGATGCGGGTTTCCGGCGGATAGCAGAAGCCTGCCTCGGCGCAGCCCTGATAGGTGACGCTGAGGCTGGCGTTGGCCGCCGCCTGTTGCAGCGGCACCTGCAGATTCAGCTGCTGTTTGAAAATCGCCACTTCGCCGAAGAACTCGTCCTTGTGGCTTAACCCTTCGGGCAGGGTAAAGGCGCCGAGCGTCGCCTGCTGCGGCACCAGTTTGATCTGCTGGCGATACAGGTAGTAGCCGGGGCGGATCTGCCAGTTCAGCGTCACCTGGCTGCCTTGCTGTTTGAAATCGAAGGCGAAGGCCTGATCGACAGGCACGAACTGGCTGCCGCCCTTCGGCGCGAACAGCGAAGCCTGCGCTGCCTGCGGCAGAAAGAACAGGCTGCACAGCAGCAAAATCAGTTTAAGGAAGCGTTGATCCATAACAGGTAGTCTTTATCTCCGGCCATCACCGGCAGCACCAGCAGCTCGGGCGTCTGGTAAGGGTGATGTTGTTTCAGGGTGTCGAGCAGGGCCTGCTGACGGCGGCGATCGCTTTTGAACAGCATCTGCACTTCGTATTCCTGTTCCAGTTTCCCTTCCCAGTAATACAGCGAGGTGGCGCCGGGCAGCAGCGTGGCGCAGGCCGCCAGCTTATCGCCCAGGACCCGCGCCGCCAGTTCCTGGGCGCTGGCTTCATCGGGTGCGGTACAGAGTATGACGACAGCTTCGCAATCAGACATCTTCAGCCCTCTCATCGGTTCGAATGGGCAACTATACCCTGAAGGCGGATTGGCTAGAAGGCGAGTTTATCGCCAGAAGGAAAACCGGGGCCGCAGCCCCGGTCGAAGCGTTACAGCATGATGCTGCCGAGCAGGAAGCCGAATACCACGGCGAAAATCACGCCCATGGTGCCGGGAATGAAGAACGGGTGGTTGAACACGAAGCGGCCGATGCGCGTGGTGCCGGTATCGTCCATCTGCACCGCGGCGACCAGCGTCGGGTAGGTCGGCAGGATGAACAGGCCGGAGACGGCGGCGAAGGAGGCGACGGCGGTCAGCGGCGACACGTTCAGCGCCAGCGCCATCGGCATCAGCGCCTTGGCGGTAGCGGCCTGCGAGTACAGCAGCGCCGAGCAGAAGAAGAAGATCACCGCCAGCAGCCACGGGTGCGCCTGAATGACGCTGCCGGCCGTCTCTTTGATCCAGTCGATGTTGGCCTGCACGAAGGTATCGCCCAGCCAGGCGACGCCGAGGATACAGATACAGGCGCTCATGCCGGCCTTGAAGGTGCTGGAGTTCAGCACCATGTCGGTGTCGACGCGGCACAGCAGGGTGGTCAGCGTGGCGACGCTCAGCATGATGATCAGGATGGCGTTGGTGGTGTTCATCAGCGGCTTGGCCACCAGGCCAAGACCCGGGCTGTTGATGATGGCGTAAGCCACTACGCACAGCACGCCCAGCAGGAACAGCAGCACCGAGGCTTTGGCGCGCGGTTTGATCTCCAGCGCGTTGTTGCCGCGCAGGGTGATCAGGCCTTCTTCCAGGCGTTTCAGGTACACCGGGTCGTTAGACAGCTTGGAGTCGAACAGCCAAGTCACCAGCAGCGACATCACCAGCACGGCGCAGAAGGTGGACGGGATCACCACCATCAGCAGGTGCAGGTAGCTGACGCCGTGGCCTTCCATCACCGAAGACATATACACCACCGCGGCGGAGATCGGTGAGGCGGTGATGGCGATCTGGGCGGACACCACGGCGGTCGACAGCGGCCGGCAAGGCTTGATGCCCTGTTCTTTCGCCACTTCGGCGATCACCGGCAGCGCCGAGAGCGAGATGTTGCCGGTGCCGGCGAAGATGGTCAGGAAGTAGGTGACGATAGGGGCGAGAATGGTGATGTGCTTGGGGTTCTTGCGCAGCAGCTTTTCGGTCTGCTGCACCAGGTAATCCATCCCCCCGGCGACCTGCATGGCGGAGATCGCCGCGATCACCGCCATGATGATGGAAATCACGTCGAAGGGAATGCTGCCCGGCTTGACGCCGATCAGCGCCAGAACCAGAACGCCCAATCCCCCCGCGAACCCGATACCGATACCGCCCAACCTGGCCCCTAAAAAGATGGCCAGCAGAACGATAACCAATTCTACGGCTAGCATAGTGTTTACTCCTTAAAATGAGAGAAATTGAAAATCAAACGTTAAAATTTTGTGGGCGCCTAAAAGTAAAAAGGCACGCTATCCAGAGGATTTAGCGTGCCTTTCAGGGCTACCGGGTAGGTCTGTTATTGTTCATTTTCATCCGTATAGCGTTTGGCTTTATAGGCCGGGTGCATCAGGTTCTCCACGGAGAAGATGTCATCCAGCTCGGCTTCGGTCAGCAGGCCGCGTTCCAGCACCACTTCACGCACGCTCTTGCCGGTTTCGGCGCAGATCTTCCCGACGATGTCACCGTTATGGTGGCCGATGAACGGGTTCAGATAGGTGACGATACCGATCGAGTTGAAGACGTAGTGTTCGCAGACTTCTTTATTCGCGGTGATGCCGTTAATGCATTTTTCCAGCAGGTTGTAGCAGGCGTTGGTCAGGATATGGATCGACTCGAACATCGCCTGGCCGATCACCGGCTCCATCACGTTCAGCTGCAGCTGGCCCGCTTCGGCCGCCATGGTAACGCAAGTGTCGTTGCCAATCACCTTGAAACACACCTGATTGACCACTTCCGGCACTACCGGGTTCACTTTGGCCGGCATGATGGACGACCCCGCCTGCAGCTCAGGCAGGTTGATTTCGTTCAGGCCGGCGCGCGGGCCGGAGGAGAGCAGGCGCAGGTCGTTGCAGATTTTGGACAGTTTCACCGCCAGGCGTTTGAGCGCGCTGTGCACCATCACGTAGGCGCCACAGTCGGAGGTGGCCTCGATCAGGTCTTCCGCCGGCACCACCGGCAGGCCGCTGACTTCCGCCAGTTTTTGCACCGCCAGCGGCTGGTAGCCTTCCGGGGTGTTGAGCGCGGTGCCGATGGCGGTGGCGCCCAGGTTCACTTCCAGCAGCAGCTCCGCGGTGCGGTGCAGGTTGCGGGTCTCTTCGTTCAGCAGCACGCTGAAGGCGTGGAATTCCTGGCCGAGGGTCATCGGTACCGCGTCCTGCAGCTGGGTGCGGCCCATTTTCAGGATGGTTTCGAACTCTTTCGCCTTGCGGTCGAAGCCTTCGCGCAGCTGGTTGATGGCGTCGATCAGCTTCTGGTTGGAGGCGTACACCGCGATGCGGAACCCGGTCGGGTAGGCGTCGTTGGTGGACTGACACTTATTGAGGTGATCGTTCGGGTTCAGGTACTGGTATTCGCCTTTTTGGTGGCCCATCAGCTCCAGGCCGATGTTCGCCAGCACTTCGTTGGTGTTCATGTTCAGCGAGGTGCCTGCGCCGCCCTGGAACACGTCCACCGGGAACTGATCCATGCACTTGCCTTTATCCAGCACCTCGTCGCAGGCCTGGATGATCACGTCGGCGATTTTGCGCGGGATGGTTTTGAGTTCTTTGTTGGCCATCGCCGCGGCCTTTTTCACCATCACCATGCCGCGAACGAACTCGGGGACATCGCTGATTTTGCTGTTGCTGATGTAGAAGTTTTCAATCGCACGCAGAGTGTGGACTCCGTAGTAAGCGTCTGCGGGGACTTCACGTGTTCCTAACAGGTCTTCTTCGATACGAATGTTGTTTGACATGAGAACCTTCTCTATGTGTTGCTGCCGAATTAATAATTTGTCAGGTCAAGGCTAATAAGGGCACAGCCTAAATTAATGTTGCCGAAGGCTTGGGGCGTGAAACGATTAACCAAATCGCCCGTTGCTGCCCAGATCATATGCTGGTTGGTAAGAAATGACTGAATCCAGATCACCTTATGGTGTTTAAGGATATGCCCTTTTCCGGTTCTGTGACTTCTTTCACGTTTGTGAACTTTAGCAATAAAAACCGGCTCTCGGTTGAAATGGTGGGGTGATGCCCTCATTGTAATGGTGTCGGCCGTTTACGGCCTCTTTTTTCGCGCCGTCGCCCCGTGGCGGCCGCGCTTTACCTACCGATAGGAGAACCAGGTGCGCTGGTTACCGCTACTGCTGATATTTCTGCTGGCTTACATAGAAATATCCATCTTTATCAAAGTCGCCGCCGTGCTCGGCGTGGCTGTCACCCTGCTGCTGGTGGTGTTCAGCTCCTGCGTCGGCATTTCGCTGGTGCGCAATCAGGGCATGAAAACCTTCGTGCAGATGCAGCAAAAACTGGCGGCCGGCGAAAGCCCGGCAGCGGAAATGGTGAAAAGCGTTTCGCTGGTGCTGGCGGGCTTCCTGCTGCTGATCCCGGGTTTCTTCACCGACTTCCTCGGCCTGTTGCTGCTGCTGCCGCCGGTGCAAAAAACGCTGACGCTGAAGCTGATGCCGCATCTGTCGGTTTATCGCCCCGGCGGTTGGACGGGCGGTGACGCCGCTAACGGCAACACTTTCGACGGCGAATTCCAGCGCAAGGACGACGAACGCTCGGTGCTGGAACACCGCCCGGACGAGGAGCGCAAGCCTCACGATCGTTAAGCAAACGCGGCTCAGGCCGCGTTTTTTCTCTCTGTAGCACCCGCGCGGCCAAAAATGCGAAATTTTTTTCGTTAGCCCCCTTGAAGGGGGCTGGAACGCCCCCATCTCAAATGCCACGAGGCCGGTAATAACAACCATCCGGTGTACAACCCTAAATCTGATAGAGACCTTCTTACAGGAGAGCGTTCAATGAGTATTCGTCCATTGCATGACCGCGTTATCGTCAAGCGCAAAGAAGTTGAATCAAAATCTGCTGGCGGCATCGTCCTGACTGGCTCCGCTGCGGGTAAATCCACTCGCGGTGAAGTGGTTGCAGTGGGTAAAGGGCGTGTGCTGGAAAACGGCAACATCCAACCGCTGGATGTGAAAGTTGGCGATATCGTGATTTTCAACGACGGCTACGGCGTGAAAGCAGAGAAGATCGACAATGAAGAAGTGTTGATCATGTCCGAAAGCGACATTCTGGCAATTGTTGAAGCGTAATTGCGCTTTATCTTCTGAACTGAACGAGTTGAAGGGAAATACCAATGGCAGCTAAAGACGTAAAATTCGGCAATGACGCTCGCGTGAAAATGCTCCGCGGCGTGAATGTTCTCGCTGATGCAGTAAAAGTGACCCTGGGCCCGAAAGGCCGCAACGTAGTGCTGGATAAATCTTTCGGCGCTCCGACCATCACCAAAGACGGCGTTTCCGTTGCGCGTGAAATCGAACTGGAAGACAAGTTCGAGAACATGGGCGCACAGATGGTGAAAGAAGTGGCCTCCAAAGCGAACGACGCGGCGGGCGACGGCACCACCACTGCAACCGTACTGGCTCAATCCATCATCACCGAAGGCCTGAAAGCGGTTGCTGCAGGCATGAACCCGATGGATCTGAAGCGCGGCATCGACAAAGCGGTTGTCGCTGCGGTTGAAGAACTGAAGAAACTGTCCGTACCTTGCTCTGATTCCAAAGCTATCGCTCAGGTAGGCACCATCTCCGCCAACTCCGACGAAACCGTGGGTAAACTGATCGCGGAAGCGATGGAGAAAGTGGGCAAAGAAGGCGTTATCACCGTTGAAGAAGGCACCGGCCTGCAAGACGAGCTGGACGTGGTTGAAGGTATGCAGTTCGACCGCGGTTACCTGTCCCCATACTTCATCAACAAGCCGGAAACCGGTTCTGTTGAGCTGGAAAGCCCGTTCATCCTGCTGGCTGACAAAAAGATCTCCAACATCCGCGAAATGCTGCCGGTGCTGGAAGCCGTTGCCAAAGCAGGCAAGCCGCTGCTGATCATCGCTGAAGACGTTGAAGGCGAAGCGCTGGCGACCCTGGTGGTCAACACCATGCGCGGCATCGTGAAAGTGGCTGCCGTTAAGGCACCTGGCTTCGGCGACCGCCGTAAAGCCATGCTGCAGGACATCGCAACCCTGACTGCCGGTACCGTTATCTCTGAAGAGATCGGTCTGGAGCTGGAAAAAGCCACCCTGGAAGACCTGGGCCAGGCAAAACGCGTTGTGATCAACAAAGACACCACCATCATCATCGATGGCGTGGGCGACGAAGCGACCATCCAGGGCCGCGTTGCTCAGATCCGTCAGCAGATCGAAGAAGCGACCTCTGACTACGATCGTGAAAAACTGCAGGAGCGCGTAGCGAAACTGGCCGGCGGCGTTGCCGTTATCAAGGTTGGCGCAGCGACTGAAGTTGAAATGAAAGAGAAGAAAGCCCGCGTTGAAGACGCCCTGCACGCGACCCGCGCCGCAGTGGAAGAAGGCGTGGTTGCCGGCGGTGGCGTAGCGCTGATCCGCGTTGCAGGCAAAATCGCCGCGCTGAAAGGCGACAACGAAGACCAGAACGTGGGTATCAAAGTTGCGCTGCGCGCAATGGAAGCCCCTCTGCGTCAGATCGTGGTGAACGCCGGTGAAGAAGCTTCCGTTATCGCCAACCAGGTGAAAGCGGGCGAAGGCAGCTACGGCTACAACGCTTACTCCGAAGAATACGGCGACATGATCGCGATGGGTATCCTGGATCCAACCAAAGTGACCCGTTCTGCTCTGCAGTACGCGGCTTCTGTGGCTGGCCTGATGATCACCACCGAATGCATGGTCACCGACCTGCCGAAGGCTGACGCACCGGATCTGGGCGCAGCAGGCGGCATGGGCGGCATGGGCGGTATGGGCGGCATGATGTAATCATCCCCCACACGCTGGTGTGCTGAGAACCCCGGTCAAACGACCGGGGTTTTTTTTATCTTAAAAATCAATAAAAAGAATGTTTGTTTAGCTTGTTATTAGTTTACTGAATGAATTATTGCATTATTTTTCTTTTGCCCTAAACCGTTGTCGTTTCGTACCGATATAGCCCCTACCGGGCGGGGAATTTTCCCTCGCCGGTGTGACTGTCAACGGAGACGACTTATGCTGAAAAATATGAAAATAGCCACCTGGCTGATGTTGATGCTGTTGCTGTTGGGCTTGATGCCCATGGGAACCGGCGCCATCGCCTTCTATTTCATGCAGCAAAACGGCAACAGCATCGGCAGGATGAGCACTTTCTCCGACGAGGAAGCGGCGCTGAACCGCAGTTGGCGTGCTTTGCTGCAAACGCAGACGCTGATCGACAACATGGCGTTCGAGCGCATGGCGCAGACGGACGCCGCCGATATCCGCAAGGGCATCACTGAGGCACGTAACGAGCTGCGCAGCGCCGACGTCGCGTTCAACCTGTTTTGGGAGACGCCGGGCCTGACGGTATCGCGCCCGGATCTGGGCGAGGCGATGAAAACGGTCTATCTGGCGCAGCAGGCGGTGCTGAAGCAAGAGCTGACGCTGTTGGC
The DNA here is from genome assembly GCF_052169175.1 of Serratia sp. CY31944. Lineage (NCBI taxonomy): Bacteria > Pseudomonadati > Pseudomonadota > Gammaproteobacteria > Enterobacterales > Yersiniaceae > Serratia > Serratia sp. CY31944. The sequence continues at coordinate 164,297 of NZ_JBJNLG010000007.1, read as the reverse complement.
CGACACGCCGCAGGCGGCGCTGATCGAGCGGCTGCACGCCATGGCCGCTGAGAAGCACCAGGTGCGCCAGCGGCTGGATAGCCAGTTTGCCGACTACATGCGGGCCACGGTGGCCGCTCATCGTCTGGCGGTGGAGGCGGCGGTGCAGACTCAAAAAGTCTTTGCACGCCTGCTGAGTGGCACCCTGGCGGCGATCCTGCTGCTGCTGGTCGCCGTGCAACGTGATTTCCGCCGGCGCTTGATCCTGCCGCTGCGCCAGATTGCCGAACACTTGCAAAAGGTTGGGCGCGGCGATCTGCGCAGCGAGATCGCGGTACGCAACAGCAATGAGATCGGCATGCTGTTCGCCAGCCTGCGGACGATGCAGCAGGAGCTGAGCGCCACCGTGCAACAGGTGCGTGATGGCGTGGAGTCGATCAATCACGGTACGCACGAGATCGCCGTCGGCAACGCCGATCTTTCCAGCCGTACGGAAGAACAGGCCAGCGCGCTGACGGAAACCGCCGCCAGCATGGAACAGATCACCGCTACGGTGCGGCAAAACGCCGATAACGCCAGCCAGGCCGCCGGCATGGTCAATCAGACTGCCGGCATTGCCCGCAACGGCGAAACGCTGATGGCCAACGCGGTCGACAAGATGCGGGCTATCAACGACAGCGCGCGCCAGGTGGGGGATATCACCAGCGTGATCGACGGCATCGCCTTCCAGACCAATATTCTGGCGCTGAACGCCGCCGTGGAGGCCGCGCGAGCCGGAGAACAAGGCAGGGGTTTTGCGGTGGTGGCCGGCGAGGTGCGCAATCTGGCGCAGCGCTGCGCGACCTCGGCCAAGGAGATCAGCAGTTTGGTCGACGGCGTAACCGGCGATATCGCCGTCGGCGTGCGCCTGGTCGAGCAGGCGGGCGAGACGATGAATGCCATCGTTGGCTCGGTGAACCAGGTGACGTCGCTGATGGACAACATCTCGTACGCGTCGGAAGAGCAAAGCAAGGGCATTGAGCAGGTCGGAGTGGCGGTGACCCAGATGGATCAGGTGACGCAGCAGAACGCCGCGCTGGTGGAGGAGGTGGCGACCACCGCCGTCGGCGTGGAGGAGCAGGCGGCCCTGCTGGCGCAGGCGGTGGCGGTATTCCAACTGGCGGAGGGGGAAACGCGCCAGGACGAAGCGCAGGCATCGGCGGCCGTTGCCGGTTGGGCATAACGCCGCCGCACTGTATTTGATGATATTTTTGCCGCCGGGGGCGATTTAGCTGGTAAACTGTTAAGTCATCAGCTGTCGCTCAAGACGTTGGCCCGCTCGCGTGGCAACGGATGCTTAAGAGATGGCATCGCTTTCTGATAAGCTTTTGCGTAATTCTCAACATCGAATGGGGAACAAGATGCGGATTAAAGCCTTACTGGGTCTCTCGGCAGCGATGCTGCTGGCGGGTTGCAGCACCACTCATGAACTGACCGCTGCGGGTCAGCAGATCAAGTTCACCGACAGCAAGCCGGCGGCGGAATGCCAGCTGCTGGGGGAAGTGACCGGCACCCAGAGCAACTGGCTGTCCGGCAACGGCGGTGAAGGCAGCTCCATGCGCGGGGCGGCCAACGATCTGCGCAACAAGGCGGCGGCCATGGGCGGCAACGTGATCTACGGCGCCAACAGCCCGAGCCAGAACCTGCTCTCCAGCTTCGCACCGCTGGACAGCAAAATGGTCGGCCAGGTTTACAAGTGCCCGTAAGGCGCTGAGGCCGCAGCCGCAAAGAGGTAAAAAAAGAGGAATGCCACGGCATTCCTCTTTTCGTTGGGGCATTTGGCGCACGTCACTTCTGCATCAGGCGCAGATCGATCGGCGTTTTGCTCGGTTCGCCGCCCACTTCGCGCGTCAGGCGCGGCACCAGATAACCGGACACCTTGCTCAGCAGCGCCTGCATGATGGCGCGCGCTTCATCGTCGCTGACCATGAAGTGCGCCGCGCCCTGCACCTTGTCCAGCACGTGGATGTAGTAAGGCAGGATACCGGCGTCGAACAGCGCGTTGCTGAGCGCCGCCAGTGTGTCGGCATCGTCGTTGACGTCGCGCAGCAGCACGCTCTGGTTGAGCAGCGTGACGCCGGCGAGACGCAGCTGCGCCATGGCGCTCTGCAGATCGCGGTCAATTTCGTTGGCGTGGTTGATGTGCGTGACCATCAGCACCTGCAGGCGCGAGGCCGACAGCAGGCGGCACAGCGCCGGCGTGATGCGCGCCGGGATCACCACCGGCAGACGGGTGTGAATGCGCAGGCGTTTCAGGTGCGGGATGGCCTCCAGCTCGCCGACCAGCCACTCCAGCTCGCTGTCTTTGGCCATCAGCGGATCGCCGCCGGAAAAAATGATCTCGTCCAGTTCCGGGTGTTGGCGGATATAATCCAGCGCCTGCCGCCAGTTGTTCTTGTTGCCCTGATTATCCTGATAGGGGAAGTGGCGGCGGAAGCAGTAACGGCAGTTGACCGCACAGCCGCCCTTGACCAGCAGCAGCGCGCGATTGCGGTATTTGTGCAGCAGGCCCGGCACCACGCTGCGCTGCTCATCGAGCGGATCGGTGGTGAACCCTGGGGCGTTGATGAACTCCTCTCTGGCGGTCAGCACCTGGCGCAGCAGCGGGTCGTTAGCATCGCCGGGGCGCATGCGCGCAGCGAAGGCGCGCGGCACGCGCAGGGCAAACAGCCGGCGGGCATCGCGCCCCTGCGGCAGTTCCGGGTGCGTATTCAGTGACAAAAGCTGCAGTAATTCATCTGGATCGGTAATAACATCGGCGAGTTGATGCAACCAATCTTCTCTATGTGCCGTACTTTGGGTTATAATGTGTGCCATTTTTTTGGCTAAGCTACCAGTTCAAATATTCAGAGGGCCATCATGGCGACTTATTCTAGCAACGATTTCCGTCCGGGTCTTAAAATCATGTTCGAGGGCGAACCTTACGCCGTCGAAGCCAGTGAGTTCGTTAAGCCGGGCAAAGGCCAGGCGTTTGCACGCGTGAAAATGCGTCGTCTGCTGACCGGCACCCGCGTGGAAAAAACCTTCAAGTCTACCGATTCTTGCGAAGGCGCAGACGTGATGGACACCAATATGAACTACCTGTACAGCGACGGTGAGTTCTACCACTTCATGCACCCTGAGTCTTTCGAACAGCATCAGGTTGACGGCAAAACCGTCGGCGACGCGGCCAAATGGCTGCAGGATAATGCAGAGTGCATCATCACCCTGTGGGATGGCCGTCCAATCGCCGTTCAGCCGCCGAACTTCATCGAAGCGGAAATCACCGATACCGATCCTGGCCTGAAAGGCGATACCGCAGGGACTGGCGGCAAGCCGGCTACCCTGAGCACCGGCGCCGTGGTTAAAGTGCCGTTGTTCGTCCAGATCGGCGAAGTGATCAAAGTTGACACTCGCTCTGGCGAATACGTCTCTCGCGTTAAATAAGTTTCAAAGCAGAGGAACCCCCGCGGTTCCTCTGTTTTATCCCATCCCCGTTCGTTGGCAGAAAACCCGCATGTTCAAGAAAACGTTGTTGGCCGTGCTCTCCCTGTTGTTCCTTTTCTCTCTTAGCGGTTGCAATACGTTTCGCGGTTTCGGCGAAGACGTGCAGCATCTCGGCGGCGCCATTTCGCGCACGGCCAGCTGATCCCGCCCTTTAACCCGATGTATTTGCGCCACAAAGCCGGTGGCGATTCCACTCTCTGCGCCAATTTTGACTAAGCTTAGAAAGCCGTACTTTTTCATCAACGACAAATAAGGACTTTCTTATGCTGAAGAAAAGTATTATCGCGATCTTCTCTTTGATGATTTTGACCTCGTTGACCGCCTGTAATACCACCCGCGGCGTGGGTGAGGACATTCAGGCCGGCGGCAAGGCCATTCAGCGCAGCGCGGAATAATCCGTTCTCCACCCGGCGGCGTTCCGCGTGCGGAGGGCCGCCGCATTTCCTCCTCTTGCCTGAGCGTTAACGCTGCTGCTATCCTGCCGCAGTGCGGGTGAGGTTACCCGCCGTTCTTCACCCCGCTGAACGGGACGACCCGTTTACGCGTCATTATATCGGGGACGACCCCAGTGGAAGGGAGGCCGTCTCATGGCCTGGATTATTCTGCTTATCGCCGGTTTGCTTGAAGTGGTTTGGGCTATCGGTCTGAAATACACCCACGGTTTTACCCGGCTGACGCCGAGCATCATCACCATCGCCGCGATGGTGGTCAGCATGTTGCTGTTGGCCAACGCGATGAAAACGCTGCCCGCCGGCACCGCTTATGCGGTGTGGACCGGCATCGGCGCGGTGGGCGCGGCCATCATGGGCATGGTGCTGTTGGGCGAGTCGACCAATATCGCGCGTATCATCAGCCTGTGCCTGATCGTGGTCGGCATCCTCGGGCTGAAGTTCAGCAGTCACTGATCGGCGGGCTGCTCCACCCAGATCAGCGCATCGGTGGCGAAACCGTAGCCTTTGGCCGTCTGCAATAAGCTGTCGCGTACGCCGGCGTCAAGCGTCGGGGTGCGCGACAGGATCCACAGATAGTCGCGGTTAGGGCCGCAAACCAGCGCGTAGCGATACTCCGGATCCAGGGCTATCACGTTATAGCCGCCGTAGAAGGGGCCGAAGAACGACACTTTCAGCGCCGCGACCTGCGGTGAACCGATAAAGTAGGCTTTGCCTTCGCTTTCTTGCCATTGCTGTTTCTGCGGATTGAAGCCGCGATTGATGACTTTCAGCCCGCCGTCGGCGCGTGGGCTGTAGTGGGCGGTCACCCGCTGCAAACCGCGTTCAAAACGATGATCCAGACGCGCGATTTCGTACCAGGTGCCGAGATAGCGCTGACTGTCGAAAGGGGTCACGACCTTGATGTCTTTGGGCGGGGAGACGCTGCAAGCGACGGAGAGCAGGGCGGAAAGCATGACGCTAAGCTTTGACCATAAACGCATCGGTGACTCCTGTTTACCGGGGGCGAGTAGACAGTGTAGCCGATGAGCAAAGGGCGGCCAACGGGCGTTGGCCGCCTGAGCGGTTTACAGGGTGACGACGCCGATAACGGTGACCACGCTGAGGATCGCCGCCAGACCGTAGAACACCCATTTGCCGGCCGGTACGTGGATCTTCAGATCGTGCATCGCATGGTGGATGCGGTGCAGGCCGCACCACAGCGGCAGGATGATCATCAGCAGCAGGAACAAGCGGCCGATCAGGCTCTGGCAGAACGCCAGCACGCGCTCGTAACCCAGCGCTTCACCGGGGAACAGCCCCAGCGGCAGCAGAATGCCGACCAGCAGCACGATGGCCGGCGCGACGATCGCGCTCCACATGCCACCGGCGCCGAACAATCCCCAGAAAACCGGCTCGTCGGAGCGTTTAGGTGCTTGATTTATCATGTTTCCTCCGGATTAGATCAGGGCCACGGCCAGGATGACCACGCTGACGACAATGGTGACGGCCCACAGCCCTTTCACGATGGGGCCCGGTCCCATTTTCTCGCTGTTGACCACGATATTGGCGGCCTTCGGCGCCAAATCGAACCAGGTTTTGGTGTGCAGCGCCGCCGCCAGCAGGGCGACGACGTTGATCAACAGTACCAGCGGGTTCTGCAAGAAGCCGACGAAGCCGGCCCAGCTCTCGGCGCCGCCCTTCAGCGCGAACACGCCGTAGAGCAGCACGATGCTGAACCAGACCGCCAGCACCGAGGTGCCTTCGCGCAGCATGTAGAAACGGTAAAAGCCGAGCTTTTGCCACCAGGTGGGCGTCATGGTGCGCACATAGGGCTTACGTTGAGTTGTCATGGCAATTTTCTCCCTTATTGCGGCTTCAGCATGGCGATCATGAAGTCTTTGGCGCTCTCCACCTTGCCCTGCTGGATGGCGGCGGCGGGATCGACGTGTTTCGGACAGACTTCGGAGCAATAGCCGACGAAGGTGCAGCTCCAGACGCCGTTTTGGCCGTTAAGCTGCGGCATGCGCTGTTTCTTGCCGTGGTCGCGGTTGTCCAGGTTGTAGCGGTGCGCCAGCGTGATCGCCGCCGGGCCGATAAACTCGGGGTTGAGGCCGAACTGCGGGCACGCGGCGTAGCACAGGCCGCAGTTGATGCAGCCGGAGAACTGGTGATATTTGGCCATCTGTGCCGGGGTCTGCACGTTCGGGCCGTCTTCCGGCTTGCGATCGTTGCCGATGATGTAAGGCTTGATCGCCTCCAGGCTTTCGATGAAGTGGGTCATGTCGACCACCAGATCGCGCTCGATCGGGAAGTTGCCCAGCGCTTCGACCTTCATGCCGCCGACGTAATCGCGCAGGAAGGTTTTGCACGCCAGCTTCGGCACGCGGTTGACCATCATGCCGCAGGAGCCGCAGATCGCCATGCGGCAGGACCAGCGGTAGGAGAGATCCGGCGCCAGGTTATCCTTGATGTAGCCCAGCGCGTCGAGCAGCGAGGTCTGTTCGTCGTAAGGCACGGCGTAGGTGACGAAATGCGGCTCGGCGTCGCTTTCCGGGTTATAGCGCATGACTTCGATCTTCAGGGTTTGCATCTCAGCCATTTGCCTGCTCCTTATTCTTTTTCTCCTGCGCTTCGGCTTCTGCGCCGTAGACGCGTTTGGCCGGCGGCAGCTTGGTGATTTTCACGTCGCTGTATTCGAGACGCGGCGCGCCCTGCGGGTTATGGAACGCCAGCGTATGCTTGAGGAAGTTGACGTCGTCGCGCTCGGTGCAGCCTTCGTCCAGGCGCTGGTGAGCGCCGCGCGACTCTTTGCGGTTAAACGCGGAGTGCGCCATACATTCGGCGACGTCCAGGCCGTAGCCCAGCTCGATGGTGTACAGCAGATCGGTGTTGAACACGCTGGAGTTGTCGGTGATGTTGACGCGCTTGAAGCGCTCTTTCAGCTCCGCCAGCTTATCGATGGTTTTTTGCATCAGCTCCGGCGTGCGGTAGATGCCGCAGCCCTCTTCCATCGACAGCCCCATTTCGTCGCGGATCTTCGCCCAGTTTTCGTTGCCTTCCTGCTTCATCAGGTTGCTCAGGCGGGTTTCGACATCGCGGGTTTGCGCATCCAGCGCGCTGCCGTTGGCCGGCGCGGTTTCCAGCGCGCGATGCGCCGCGTGCTCACCGGCGACGCGGCCGAACACCACCAGTTCTGCCAGCGAGTTGGAGCCGAGACGGTTGGCGCCATGCAGGCCGACGGAGGAGCATTCGCCGACCGCGAACAGCCCCTTGATGCGGGTTTCGCAATTCTGGTCGGTTTCAATGCCGCCCATGGTGTAGTGCGCGGTAGGGCGCACCGGGATCGGATCTTTCACCGGATCGACGCCGACGTAGGCCTTGGCCAGTTCACAGATGAACGGCAGCCGCTCCAGCAGCTTTTTCTCGCCCAGGTGGCGCAGATCGAGGTAGACCACGTCGCCGCGCGGGGTGGCGATGGTGCGGCCGGCGCGCCATTCGTGCCAGAAGGCCTGGGACACCTTGTCGCGCGGGCCCAGCTCCATGTATTTGTTCTTCGGCTCGCCCAGCGGGGTTTCCGGGCCCATGCCGTAATCTTGCAGGTAACGGTAGCCGTCCTTGTTCACCAGGATGCCGCCTTCGCCGCGGCAGCCCTCGGTCATCAGGATGCCGGAACCGGGCAGGCCGGTCGGGTGATACTGCACGAACTCCATGTCGCGCAGCGGCACGCCGTGGTGGAATGCCATGCCCATGCCGTCGCCGGTAACGATGCCGCCGTTGGTGTTGTAGCGGTAGACGCGCCCGGCGCCGCCGGTGGCCATCACCACTGCGTTGGCGCGGATCTGCACGCGGGTGCCTTCCATCATGTTGAGCGCCACCAGGCCGCGTGCCTGGCCGTCATCCACCAGGATATCCAGCACGAAGTGCTCGTCGAAGCGTTGAATTTGCGGGTATTTCAGCGAGGTCTGGAACAGGGTGTGCAGCATGTGGAAGCCGGTCTTGTCGGCGGCGAACCAGGTGCGTTCGATCTTCATGCCGCCGAAGCGCCGCACGTTGACCGAGCCATCCGGTTTGCGGCTCCACGGGCAACCCCACTGCTCGAGCTGGGCCATCTCGCGCGGGCACTGATGCACGAAGTGATCGACCACGTCCTGTTCACACAGCCAGTCGCCGCCGGCGACGGTGTCGTGGAAGTGGTAGTCGAAGGTATCGTGATCCTGGGTGACGGCGGCGGAGCCCCCCTCGGCGGCGACCGTGTGGCTGCGCATCGGGTAGACCTTAGAGATCAGCGCGATTTTCAGTTGGGGATTGGCTTCCGCTGCGGCTATTGCTGCACGTAAACCAGCGCCCCCGGCCCCAATAATGGCAAGATCGGCGTTAAAGGTTTGCACTGCATTCCTCCAATGTTCTTGTTAAGAACGGCAAGTTAAATATCTATGCTTAAAATTTAGCGAACTCTTCGGGTGCTAACTAATTGAACCGATTAATGTTGCTTAAAGGTTAAGGATAGATATCTCCCACCAATAATGGGGAATTAACTATACCTAAAGTTAAGTAGTCGAAATTTGATGTGATCGATTGTTTTGTCGATTAACGCTCGACCAACAGGCTTGCCTGCCTTTTCGCGTGTTCGGCGTGCTTTACCCTTTTTAACGCGCTTTTGTCGCCTATTTATCGGAAATTGGCGTTATGGCCGGTTGTGCATCGTGAAGAATTTGTTTGGCTGCAAGGATGCGAGTAGACTGCATCCCCTGTTTGATTTCGGAGTTAATTACCATGAGCGAAACGGCAAGCTGGCAGCCTAGTGCACCCATCGCCAATTTGTTGAAACGCGCAGCGATTCTGGCTGAGATCCGGCGTTTCTTCGCCGATCGTGGCGTGCTGGAAGTTGAGACGCCCACCATGAGCCAGGCGACGGTCACCGACGTTCACCTGTTCCCGTTCGAGACGCGTTTCGTCGGGCCGGGGGCGGCAGAGGGCCTGACGCTATACATGATGACCAGCCCGGAATATCACATGAAGCGTCTGCTGGCGGCGGGCAGCGGCCCGATCTACCAAATGGGGCGCAGCTTCCGCAATGAAGAAGCCGGGCGGCATCACAACCCGGAATTCACCATGCTGGAGTGGTACCGTCCGCACTACGACATGTACCGCCTGATGAACGAGGTGGACGATCTGCTGCAACAGGTGCTGGACTGCGAGAACGCGGAGACCCTGTCTTATCAGCAGGCGTTCCTGCGCCATCTGGACATCGATCCGCTGTCGGCGGAGAAGGCGCAGCTGCGTGAAGCGGCGGCCAAGCTCGACTTGAGCAACATCGCCGATACTGAAGAAGACCGCGATACGCTGCTGCAGCTGCTGTTTACCGTGGGCGTGGAGCCGCATATCGGCCGTGAAAAGCCGGCGTTCGTTTACCACTTCCCGGCCAGCCAGGCGGCGTTGGCGGAGATCAGCACCGAAGACCACCGCGTGGCGGAGCGTTTCGAGGTGTACTTCAAGGGCATTGAGCTGGCGAACGGTTTCCGCGAGCTGACCGACGGCCGTGAACAGCAGCAGCGCTTCGAGCAGGACAACCGCAAGCGCGCGGAGCGAGGCCTGCCGCAGCAGCCGATCGACTACAACCTGCTGGCGGCGTTGCAGCACGGCATGCCGGAATGTTCCGGCGTGGCGCTGGGCGTGGATCGCCTGGTGATGCTGGCGCTGGGCGCCGAGAGCCTGAGCGACGTGTTGGCCTTCCCGGTTGGGATCGCCTGACGTTTCAGGCGCAGAGAAAAGCAAAAGGGTCGGCATTTGCCGGCCCTTTTTTTATCGCGAGAACCGCTTACAGCCCCCCGGCGTCGCGCTTGGTGTTCGGCGCCGGCGTGGATGGCGGCGTACGGCCGTTGTTGGTCAGCCGCGACAGCGTCTCGGTGCGCACCTGGAACGGCGGGTACGGTAGCGTGATGCCGTGCTCGCGGTAGCCCGCCAGGATCAGCTGGTGGATCTCGTGGCGCAGCGGCATGCGGTGGCCCATCTCGGCGGCGTAAATACGCATCTCGAAGATCTGAATGCCCTGTTGCAGATCGACCAGGTAGACTTCCGGCACCGGATTGTCCAGCACCAGCGAACAGCGCTCGGCGGCGTTCATCAGGATTTTGGTCACCTCTTCGCTATTGGCCTCGCCCGGAGCCGGCACGGTCAGCACCACGCGGGTGATGGCGTCCGAGAGCGACCAGTTGACGAACTGCTCGGTGATGAACGCCTTGTTCGGCACGATGATCTCTTTGCGGTCCCAATCGGCGATGGTGGTCGCGCGGGTATTGATCTTGGTTATCGTGCCGGTCAGGTTGCGGATCGTTACGGTATCGCCGATGCGGATCGGCTTCTCGAACAGGATGATCAGGCCGGAGATGAAGTTGGAGAAAATCTCCTGCATGCCAAAGCCGAGACCCACGCTGAGCGCGGTGACCACCCACTGCAGTTTCGACCATTCGATGCCGATCCAGGAAAAGCTGAGAATGGCGCCGAACAGCAACAGCAGGTATTTGGTGATGGTGGTGATGGCGTAACCGGTGCCCGGCGACAGATCCAGGTGCTGCAGCACCGCCAGTTCCAGCAGCGCCGGCAGGTTGCGCACCAACTGCATGGTGATGATCAATACCAGAATGGCGATCAGCACTGCGCCGAGGGTGATCGGGTGGGCGGTTTCCACGCCGTTGACCGTCGAGGTCACGTCCCACAGCGAGATATTTTCCAGGAAGCTGAAGGCGGAGTGGATCTCCGACCACAAAACGATCACCGACACCAGCGCGATCAGCGTCAGGATCGAACGCACCAGCCGCAGCGACTGGGCGCTGATGGTATCCAGGTCTATCTCTGAGTAGTCCATATCCACCGAACCTTCGGTGCTGTTCGGGGTATGCGAGGTTTCGTCTTCGCCGCGGGCGCGCTGGGCCAGAATGTCCGCGCGGCGCTGTTTGGCGCGGTCGAAGGCGATGCGTCGCCGTTGGATCAGCATCCAGCGGCGGATGATGTGGTAGACGACCAGCAGCAGGAACCAGATCGCCACCGAGGTTTCCAGGCGCGCCAGCAGCGCCTGCGCGGTGGTGAGATAACCGACGCTCGACGCCAGCGCCGCCAGCAGCGGCGCCGACAGCAGCAGCCCCCAGAAGGCGCTGTTGAGCATGTTGTCGCCGGAGCCGTTTTTATCCAGATACAGCGGGATGCCGGCGCGCTTGAGGCTGTGGGTGACCAGCGCCAGCGCCAGACACAGCAGAATGAAGCACAGCCGCCCCAGCGTGTTGGCGAACTCGCGCTCTTTCAGGCTATCGAAGGTGATCAGCGCCATGATCAGCGGCACGATCAGCCAGATCGACATCTTGTAGTAGCGCATGGCGCGCGAAACCTGCTTCGCCGGCCAGCGGAAGTGCACGATGAACAACCCTTGCGGGTGGGCGAAGGCGGCGCAGATCATGCAGATCCACAGGATCGGCAGCGTGGCGGTCACCCCTTTGCCGATCGCTTCCGCCACCGGGTAGTTCCAGGCGCTCTGCAGGCCGTAGCCGAGCGCGGCCCACAGCACCGGCAGCGGCATCGCCACCAGAATCGACCAGAACACGGTGCGCACCGTCAGGAAGAATTCGTCCTGCGTCACCTTGCCGACGCGGCTGCTGGCGCGCTCGAGGAAGGCGTGGTAGTGCTTGCGCGAACTGATGCTGAAAATCACCAGCAGCAGGGCGCCGAAGATAGGGATCAGCGTTTCGCGGCTGGTCACCATCATCATGAAGGCGCCGCCGAGCTGCGACAGCGTGTCCAGCGACAGAACGCGCGTCAGATCGTGCGCCACGTTGAGCGGATAAGAGAAGTTGATCGGATTGACGTCCGGCACCCAGAACAGATAGCGGTGGGTGGCGTCGCGAATTTCGTTCAACGCTTCGATCAACTGGGTGTTGGCCACCTTCAGCTTGGTCAGCTCGAGGATTTGGGTGTCGCAACCGGACAACAACGAGTTCAGCAGCTCGCGCTGGGTGCGCAGCTGGGCATCGACGATGCGCTGCTCCTGGTTGGTCAGCGCGCTGCCGTCGTCGCGCTTGAATTCGCGCTGCGACAGTTTTTCCAGCTGAGTTTCAAACTGCAGGCGCTGCACGCGCAGCTGGGCCATGTCGCCGTCCAGCTGTTGCGGCTTGGGCATTTCCGGCAGCGTCGCCACCTGGGCGCGCAGGGTTTCCCCCAGCGCCGACGACGAACCGAGCCACTGGGCCTGCTCGATGATGGTGCTCAGCGCCTGGCGCACCTGCAGCGTCTGCGCCGCCGCCTGCCGTTGCTGCGATGAAATCAGATCCATGCGCTGCGCCTGGCTGTTCAGCGCGGCGGACAGTTCGCGGTTGATCTGCAGCTGTTGGCTGATGCTTTTTGGCAAATCGCCGTTCTGCTCGGCCAGCTGCTCGGTTTTTTCCAGCGCCTGTTCCGCTTCGCGTTGGCGCTGGGCGTTGAGGTTGTTGCGCAGCGCCTGCAGCTGAACGTCTATTTTCTCGTGGCGCTTTTTATAGACTTCGGCGCGCATGCGCGCCAGCTCCTGCCGGTTGTTGGCCGACAGCTGCGCCAGTTCCAGCTCATCCACTTTGGCCTTGCGCGCCGCGGCTTCGGTCTGCAGCAGGGCCAGGGCGGCCTGCGCGTACGGCGTGGTCGGGTTGGCGGGCTGCGCCTGCAGGCGGCGCTGCACTTCCGTCAGCGCACGGCGGGCGTCGGTCTGCTGCTGCGGCAGCTGGCCGAGCGAATCGCTGATTTCCCGCGTGCGATCCTGCTCTTGCTGCAGCAGGCGCGCCTGTTCCAGCAGCAGACTGCTGGTTTGCAGGATCTGCTGTTCCAACTCGGCGGCCGGCAGATCGTCGCCGTTCGGCAGGATCTTGTTGCTTTCCAGCACCAGCTGGCGGCGCAGTTCCTGCGTCATCTTCGGGAAATCGTCGATCACCCTCTGATACTGCTCGGAGCGAGTCTGCGACTCTTTACGCTCCGCCAGCCAGTTGAGGGCGCTTTGCAGCGCCTCGGTGGTCTCCGCCTGATTCGGCGCGTTTTTGCTGCTTTCCGCCTGCTTCAGCTCTTGCTTGAGCTGGGTCTCGGTCGGCAGGGGAGCGGCCAGCGCCGGTTGCCACAGCAGGCAACCGAGCAAAAGCGTGATGATCAGGCGCACGGCGTCGATTCCTTTAGAGCGGGGTCTGTGGTGTTTCAGCGGCGGCCGGGATTTCGGCGAACGCCTCACCCATGCGGGTGACGGTGCCGTTTTGCAACTGCGGCGCGAGCTGCACGCTGCCTGCGGTAAACAGATTGATCACCGTGGAGCCAAGCTTGAAGCGGCCCATCTCGGCGCCTTTTTCCAGCGCGATGGCGCCCTCTTCACCGGCGGCCGGGTAGGTCCAGCGTTTGATGATGCCTTCGCGCGGCGGCGTGACGGTGCCGGCCCAAACGGTTTCGATGCTGCCGACGATGGTGGCGCCGACCAGAATTTGCACCATCGGCCCGATGTCGGTGTCGAACACGCAGATCACGCGCTCGTTGCGCGCGAACAGGTTAGGCACGTTGGCGGCGGTGAGCGGGTTGACCGAGAACAGATCGCCCGGCACATAGATCATTTCGCGCAGCACGCCGGAGCATGGCATGTGCACGCGGTGGTAATCGCGCGGCGCCAGATAGGTCGTGGCGAACAGGCCGTTGCGGAACGGTTCGGCCAGCAGGTAGTTGCCGGCCAGCAGCGCTTCCAGGCTGTAGTGATGGCCTTTGGCCTGGAAGATTTGATCGTCGCGGATCGGGCCGAGCTGGCTGATGGCGCCATCGGCGGGCAGCGCCAGCCAGTTGGCGTCGGCGATGATTGGGCGTGCGCCATCGCGCAGCGGGCGCACGAAGAAGTCGTTGAAGGTGGCGTAAGACGCCAGGTCCGGATTTTGCGCTTCCTGCATGTCCACGCGGTAGAAGCGGGCGAAGGCCTTGATCACCAGTTGGGTCAGCCAGCCGGCCCGTTTGTCGGCGCCCCAGCCCGCCAGGCGGGTCAGCGCCAGCTTCGGTAGCCAGTATTGCAATTTAATCTTGATGCTATCCAGCACGTTAACCTCGTGAATCAGGGTAAAGGGCGCGCATTGTAACGAGGGCCTCGCCGTCGTCAATGCCCGCCCGTCAGTGTCAGTCTGCGGCGTCCGTGAAGTTCTTGCGAACCTTCACCTGCGCCATGCTTTCCAGAATGCGGTGATAGTTGTCGAAACGCTCTTCCGCGATATCGCCTTTCTCCATCGCCGCGCGGATGGCGCAGCCGGGATCGGTATCGTGGCGGCAGTCGCGGAATTTGCAACCGCCTAAATAATCACGGAATTCGACAAATCCGCGGGTGATTTGTTCCGGCTCCAGGTGCCACAGGCCAAACTCGCGCACCCCGGGGGAGTCGATCACGTCGCCGCCGTGCTGGAAATGGTACAGCCGCGCGGCGGTGGTGGTATGTTGCCCGAGGCCCGATACGTCGGAAACCTGATTTACCAGAATTTGCTCTTCGGACGGCGGCAGCAGCGCATTCAGCAGGCTGGATTTGCCGACGCCGGACTGGCCGGCGAAGATGCTGATGCGCCCGGCCAGCGCCTGTTCGAACTCCGCCATGCCTTCTCGCGTCTGGCTGGAGACTTCCAGCACCCGGTAGCCAATCTTGCGATAGATATCCATCATGCCGTCGACCAGCTTGCGCGCTTCGGCGTCCAGCAGGTCGATTTTGTTGAGCACGATCAGCGGCTCGACTTCGAGCGTTTCGCAGGCCACCAGATAGCGATCGATGATGTTCAGCGACAGCTCGGGCAGGATCGCCGACACGATGACGATCTGATTGATATTGGCGGCGATCGGCTTCACGCCGTCGTAGAAGTCCGGGCGCGTCAGCACCGAGGTGCGTTCGTGCACCGCTTCCACGATGCCTTTCACCCCTTCATGGGCGCCCAGGCCGGGGCGCCACACCACGCGATCGCCGGTGACCAGCGAACGCAGCGTACGGCGGATATTGCAGCGGTGCTGAGTGCCATCCGGCGCCTCAACGTCGGCGTGCATGCCGAAACGGCTGATGACGACGCCTTCCTGCGGCTCGCCCAGTTGGGAATCATCCGGTTCCGGTTTGTTATCAGCGCGCTTCAGACGGCGCTGATGGTTCGCCTGCACGCGGCGTTGCTGACCTTTGGACAGTTTGTTCTTACTCACTGCGCCTCACTTGACTCGATTTTATACCTTTACACGTACGGCGGCGGTTGGGGCCTTCCCCGGCCGCAGCCTTGAACCCGTCGGGGTATATGTCGCCCAGGGCGACCAAAAAGACTATGATACACGCTATTTTATATTAAATAACCGTTGTTAGCCGTCGGCTGCGGCGCGTCGCCACCGGCGGCGCCCGCCGTCTCGTCCGCACAGCGTTTTTCTCTCGGCTTTTAGGCAGGAAACATCATGACAGGAAACGAAAATAACCTGATTTGGATCGATTTGGAGATGACCGGGCTGGATCCCGAGCGTGACCGCATCATCGAGATCGCCACGCTGGTCACCGACGCCAACCTGAACATCCTGGCGGAAGGGCCGGTGATCGCCGTGCATCAGTCCGACGAACAGCTGGCGCTGATGGACGAGTGGAACGTGCGCACCCATACCGGCAGCGGGCTGGTGGAGCGGGTGAAAGCCAGCCGCCAGGACGATCGCGCCGCCGAGCTGGAAACGATAGCCTTCCTGCAGCAGTGGGTGCCGGCCGGCAAATCGCCGATCTGCGGCAACAGCGTGGGCCAGGATCGCCGTTTCCTGTTCCGCTATATGCCGGAGCTGGAGGCCTACTTCCATTACCGCTACCTGGACGTCAGCACGCTGAAGGAGCTGGCGCGCCGCTGGAAGCCGGAAATTCTCGCCGGCTTTAAAAAGCAGGGCACCCATCAGGCGCTGGACGACATTCGTGAATCGGTGGCCGAACTGGCGTATTACCGCGAACATTTCATCCAGCTCTAAGGTGCGAGGGCCTCTGCGGGGAAAAAACGCCGGTTTTAGCCGCTTAATTCGCCAATCTGGCGCTTTAATCGGCAATCAAACAAAAATCGCGTTTTTTTGCTTTCAGGGGCTTGCGGCAAAAAGGATTTCTCGTATAATGCGCACCCCGTACCGATGAAGAATTTCGTAACGTTCCACCATCGATACGCCGGGCGGGAATAGCTCAGTTGGTAGAGCACGACCTTGCCAAGGTCGGGGTCGCGAGTTCGAGTCTCGTTTCCCGCTCCAAATTCAACAATGTCGCGATGCGGCATGATGAATAAATAAAGCAGTATCAAGCAGTACCTATGCGACGCGGGAATAGCTCAGTTGGTAGAGCGCAACCTTGCCAAGGTTGAGGTCGCGAGTTCGAGCCTCGTTTCCCGCTCCAAAAATTCAAAGGTCACGCCAGTGTTTGGTGGCCGGATGCCAAAAGCATCTCAATGCGGGAATAGCTCAGTTGGTAGAGCACGACCTTGCCAAGGTCGGGGTCGCGAGTTCGAGTCTCGTTTCCCGCTCCAATTTTCTCTTCGTTTCAAACTCAAATCCAACGCCTTATCCGGCGCGGGTTTTTGTCCCGTTTTACACGCCTGGTAAAAATGTTGTGAACAGAGTTATCCACAGCCTCTGCACATAAACTCGCCTGCCTGAAAAATCAACGTCATACAAATTAAATATTTATCTATTTGATTTATAAGTTTATTTATTTATCCCAAAACGTTATGCCGATCACTTGCTCTTTTTGTTGCAGTTGAAAGACAACGTGTTTTTATTTTTATGCACAAATCCACAGAGTGAGTCTTCCGGCGCTACGTCCGAATGGCGCACGCCGTCAGGCATCCCTTGGCAAACCTTTTTCCACAGCCCGTATCAGCCGTTTTTTCTGCGCCGTTTGCACCTCGATGCCCTGCGCTTCGCGGCGGGCGAGCTGTTGCGCCAGCGCCCAGTGGATATGTTCGTCCAGCATGGCGTTCTGGCCCAAACGGGTGCGCAGTGCGAGCACGATGCCGTCCTCGTAGGGCGCATTGCCCAGCGCTACGGCGATATTGCGCAGCCAGCGCAGGTGGCCGATGCGGCGTATCGCCGAGCCTTCGGTGATGCGCAGGAATTTTTCCTCCGTCCAGTTGAACAGATCGATCAGCTGCGGCGCATGCAGCGCAGCGCGCGGGCTGAAATCGTCTTCGTCGGTAAGCTGCGAAAAGCGGTTCCACGGGCAGATCAGCTGGCAGTCGTCGCAGCCGTAGATGCGGTTGCCGAGCAGCGGGCGGAACTCCTCCGGGATCGCGCCTTCCAGCTCGATGGTAAGGTAGGAGATGCAGCGCCGGGCGTCTACGGTATAGGGGGCGACGATGGCGCCGGTCGGGCAGGTGGTGATGCAAGCGACGCAGCGGCCGCACTGCTCTTCCTGCGGCTGGTCTACCGGCAGCGGCAGATCGATCAGCAATTCGCCGAGGAAAAACCATGACCCGGCTTCACGGTTGAGAATTAGTGAGTGTTTACCAACCCAGCCAATGCCCGCCTTGGCGGCCAGCGCGCGTTCCATCACCGGCGCAGAATCGACAAAGGGGCGGAAATTCAACTCGCCGCAGTAGGCCTGGATCTGATCGCCCAACTTTTTCAGGCGCTGGCGCAACAGCTTGTGATAGTCGCGCCCCAGCGCATAGCGGCTGACGTAGCCCAGCTGCGGATTTTGCAAGGTGCTGGCAAATGCCGCTTTGGCCGGCAGGTAGTTCATGCGTACGCTGATCACTCGCAGCGTGCCCGGCAACAGTTCGTGAGGGCGCGCGCGCAGCATGCCGTGGCGCGCCATCCATTCCATTTCGCCGTGGTACTGTTTGTCGAGCCAGGCCTGCAGCTTCGGCTCTTCAAGGCTCAAATCGGTATCGCAGATGCCAACCTGCTGGAATCCTAGCGATTGCCCCCATTGCTTGATATGTTGGGCGAGTTGATCGAGATCGAGGGGGTGCGTCATGACGGGCCACAGTGAAAAAGCATACGCTGACAGTTTACCACACTCTGTCTGGCCTGCGGATTGGATCCGTCGCTCGGAACCCGCAGCGGCGGCCTCGCTCGGTATTTCTCTTTACGATTTGATGCAGCGCGCCGGTCAGGCGGCCTACGCGCTGGCGCGCAACGCGTACCCCTCCCGCGACCACTGGCTGGTGCTGTGCGGCCACGGCAACAACGGCGGCGACGGCTATGTGGTGGCGCGCCTGGCGAAGGCGGCGGGCGTGCAGGTGACGCTGATCGCCTGCGACGGCGCACGGCCTTTGCCACCGGAAGCCGCAGCGGCCCGCGAGGCCTGGCAAGCCGCAGGCGGTGACATTCTGCCGGCGAACAGCCGCTGGCCGACGTCTGTTTCTCTCATTATCGACGGCCTGTTAGGCACCGGCCTTGGCAGCGCGCCGCGTGCGCCCTACGACGCGCTGATCGAGGCCGCCAACCGCCATTCGGCACCGGTGGTGGCGCTCGATATTCCGTCCGGCCTGCTGGCGGAGAGCGGCGCGGCGCCGGGCGCGGTCGTGCGTGCCGCGCACACCGTCACGTTCATCGGCCTCAAACCGGGGTTGCTGACCGGCCAGGCGC
This sequence comes from Serratia sp. CY31944, assembly GCF_052169175.1. Taxonomy (NCBI): domain Bacteria; kingdom Pseudomonadati; phylum Pseudomonadota; class Gammaproteobacteria; order Enterobacterales; family Yersiniaceae; genus Serratia; species Serratia sp. CY31944. Next base: position 145,773 of record NZ_JBJNLG010000007.1, on the reverse strand, counting down.
GCGACTGGGTCGGGCAACTTCATCAGAATGCGCTAGGCTTATCGGGTTGGTTGGCGAAGCAACCGGAGCAGATTCAGCGGCTTACCGCCGAGGTGTTGCCGCGTTGGCTGCATCCGCGCCGTCCCTGCGCCCATAAGGGCGAGCATGGCCGCCTGCTGTTGGTGGGTGGCGATCGCGGGTTCGGCGGCGCCATTCGCATGGCGGCAGAGGCGGCGCTGCGCAGTGGGGCTGGGTTGGTGCGAGTGCTTACTCACATGGAGCATGTCGCGCCGCTGTTGGCGGCCCGGCCGGAGCTGATGGCGCAGGCGCTGGACGAGGCGACGCTGCGGCAGGCGATGCAATGGGCGGATGTGCTGGTGATTGGCCCGGGTCTGGGCCAGGCTGAGTGGGGCAAAAACGCCTTGAACGTGCTGCAAACCAGCGATAAACCGGCCTTGTGGGACGCCGATGCGCTGAACTTGCTGGCATTAAATCCCGAGAAACGGCAGAATCGCGTGATGACTCCGCATCCTGGAGAGGCTGCTCGGCTGTTGAGCTGCAGCACTGCCGACATCGAGAGTGATCGCTTACTTGCCGTGCGCAAGCTGACGGCGCGCTACGGTGGCGTGGCGGTGCTGAAAGGCGCCGGTACGCTGATCGCCGATGAGCAGGGGCAGATGGCGGTCGCCGATGTCGGCAACGCCGGCATGGCCTCCGGCGGCATGGGCGATGTGCTGTCGGGCATCATCGGCGGTTTGCTGGCGCAAAAGCTCTCGCTGTATGATGCCGCCTGTGCGGGCTGCGTCGTACACGGCGCGGCCGGCGATCGCGTAGCGGAAAGACAAGGAACAAGAGGCATGTTGGCGACCGATTTACTGCCGGACATCCTTCATTTCGTTAACCCTGAGTGGGCAAAATAGACTTTATCGAATGAAAGAACTCGTTTTACCTCTGCCGGACGAGGCAGCGACTGTCGCTTTGGGCACCACTTTGGCCCAGGCCTGCGATCGCGCCAGCGTCATCTATCTCTACGGCGACCTGGGCGCCGGTAAAACCACCTTCAGCCGTGGTTTCCTGCAGGCGTTAGGGCATCAGGGCAACGTCAAAAGCCCGACCTACACGCTGGTGGAACCCTATGCCTTGCAGCCGCTGGCGGTGTATCACTTCGATCTGTATCGCCTGGCCGATCCGGAAGAGCTTGAATTCATGGGCATTCGCGATTACTTCGCGCAAGACGCCATCTGCCTGGTCGAATGGCCGCAGCAGGGCACCGGCGTGCTGCCGGAGCCGGATCTGGCGCTGCATCTTAGCTATCAGGGCGAGGGGCGAGAGGCGAAGATCGAGGCGATTTCCGCATACGGCAGCCAGCTGTTAGACCGCATTCATGGAATCACAGGGATGATGCTGCAATGACGCACGTGTTGAAAAAATTTGCGGTCATCATGCTGATCGCCGTGCTGGGGCCGCTCGGCGCGTTGAACGCGCTGGCGGCGTCCTCGCTGTCCGATATCAAAGTGTCCAACGCCCAACGCGAAGCGACGGTGTCGGTGAGCTTCAATGGCCCGCCGGACTATGCGTTTTTCCCGCTGCACGGCCCGGAACGCGTGGTGCTGGACGTTAACCAGAAGGGCAAGGTCGGCGGTCTTCCGCTCAATTTCAGCGGGCAAAACCTGGTGAAAAGCATTCGTTCCAGCGCGCCGAAAGACGCGCAGAGCGTGCGCCTGGTGTTTGATCTGACCCAGCGCGCCAAAACCCGCGTCGCCACCCGCCAGAACGGCGGCGTGCATACCGTGGTGTTCACCATTACGGCCGAAGGCGGCGCCAATACCGTGGTGCGTAAAGCGCCGGTGCAAACGCCTGCGCCGGTCACGGTCAGCCAGCCACCGCGCCAGGCGCCGGTCGCGGTGCGTGAAGCGCCGGAGCCGCCGCTGCGCAAAGCGCCGACAGGATCGAATCCCTTTACCAATAAACAGACCGTGGTCGCAGGCACCGCCACAGAGGTCACGCCGCGCAGCAGCCGCGTTTCCGCCGGTTCCGGCGATCGGGTGGTGGTAGCGATCGACGCCGGCCACGGCGGCCAGGATCCGGGCGCCATTGGCCCGAGCGGACTGAAAGAAAAGAATGTCACCATCGCCATCGCGCGCCGCCTGCAGGCGATGCTGGACGCCGATCCGCAGTTCAAACCGGTGCTGACCCGTACCGGCGACTATTTCATCTCGGTGATGGGGCGCTCCGATGTGGCGCGTAAACAGGGCGCCAACGTGCTGGTCTCCATCCACGCCGACGCCGCGCCAAACCGCAGCGCCAGCGGGGCCTCCGTCTGGGTGCTGTCCAATCGCCGCGCCAACAGCGAAATGGCCGGCTGGCTCGAACAGCATGAGAAACAGTCCGAGCTGCTCGGCGGCGCCGGCGATCTGCTGGCCAACAGCCAGGCTGACCCTTACCTGAGCCAGGCGGTACTGGATCTGCAGTTCGGCCACTCGCAGCGCGTGGGATACGACGTGGCGGTGAAGGTGCTGCAGCAACTGCAGAGCGTCGGATCGTTGCATAAACGCCGGCCGGAACACGCCAGCCTGGGCGTGCTGCGTTCACCGGATATTCCCTCGCTGCTGGTGGAAACCGGTTTTATCAGCAATAGCACGGAGGAGCGGCTGCTGGGCAGTAGCGCGTATCAGGAGAAGATTGCCAGGGCCATTCATAACGGCCTGCGCAGCTACTTCCTGGCGCATCCGCTGCAAGCCGACCCAAAGGTGGAAAACCGACCGCTGGACGTCGCAGCGGCGGTTAACACCTCAACACCAGACGTGCGCCAGCCTGAGCCTATCGTCAGCTCGGCCGGCGCGAGCCGCAGCGTAAGCGGCAAGACCCGGATCCACGTGGTGAAGCGGGCGGAAACGCTGTCCGGCATCGCCGACAGCTACGGCACCACCATGGCGGCGCTGCGTGATCTGAACAAACTGAAAAAAGACGGCGTGTGGGTAGGGCAACGCCTGAAGGTGCCGGCGGGGAAAGCCGCCGCCGTCACCACCACCGTCGCCAAGGCGAAAACGCCGGCGAAGAAAACGTCTAAACATAAAGTGGCCCGCGGGGATACGCTCTCCTCCATCGCTTCTCGCTACGGGGTCAGCGTCGGCGATCTGAAACGGGTCAATAATCTGAAGTCGGACGTCGCGCCGCTGGATCGGACGCTGACCATTCCGCAGGCCTAGCGCCATCGCTACAGGAGCCAGCATGCCTATCCAGGTGTTACCGCCGCAGCTTGCCAACCAGATCGCCGCCGGAGAGGTGGTTGAACGCCCCGCGTCGGTCGTCAAGGAGCTGGTGGAAAACAGCCTGGACGCCGGCGCAACGCGCATCGATATCGATATTGAACGCGGCGGTGCCAAGCTGATCCGCATTCGCGACAACGGCTGCGGCATCGGCAAGGACGATCTGGCGTTGGCGCTGGCGCGGCACGCCACCAGTAAAATCAGCACGCTCGACGATCTGGAGGCTATCGTCAGCCTCGGTTTCCGCGGCGAAGCGCTGGCCAGTATCAGCTCGGTTTCCCGTTTGACCCTGACGTCGCGCACCGCCGAGCAAAGCGAGGCGTGGCAAGCCTATGCCGAAGGGCGCGAGCAGGCGGTGACCGTCAAACCCGCCGCGCACCCGGTCGGGAGCACGCTGGAAGTGCTGGATCTGTTTTACAATACGCCGGCGCGCCGCAAGTTCATGCGCACCGAAAAAACCGAATTCGGCCATATCGATGAAGTGGTGCGGCGCATTGCGCTGGCGCGTTTCGATGTGGCGATCAACCTCAGCCACAACGGCAAACTGATCCGCCAATACCGGGCGGCGAAAGAAGAGAGCCAGCACGAACGCCGTTTGGGCAGCATCTGTGGCCCGGCGTTTTTGCAGCATGCGCTGAACATCGACTGGCAGCACGGCGATTTGAGCATCCGCGGTTGGGTGGCGGATCCGGCCGGGGCGCGCCAGCTGGGTGAAATGCAGTATTGCTACGTCAACTGCCGCATGATGCGCGATCGTTTGATCAATCACGCTATTCGTCAGGCCTATCAGGATCAGCTGAAGGACGATCAGCAGCCCGCTTACGTGCTGTATCTGGAGGTCGATCCGCACCAGGTGGACGTCAACGTTCATCCCGCCAAGCACGAAGTGCGTTTCCATCAGGCGCGGCTGGTGCACGATTTTATCTACCAGGCGGTAACCACCGTGCTGCAGCAGGCCGGTCAGACGCCGCCGCTGCCGCTGGCGGAAACGCCTGACGAAGCGCCCGCGCCGGTCTGGCAGCCGGAGAACCGCGTCGCCGCCGGCGGCAACCATTTTTCTCAGCCTGCGCCGCGCCGTGAAACGCCGCCACCGGCCGGCACCGCCCGTGAGCGGGCGCCGCAGCCGGGTTGGCAAACGGCGGGCGGTTACCAGAAACGCGAAGGCGAGCTGTACGGTAAACTGATGCAGCCCGACGCCGAGCCGCAGGCCGATGCCGCGCCGGCAGTTTCGAGCAAGCCGCCGCTGTTCCCGCCGGCGAAAGCCGCAGCGGAAACGCCGTTGGCGGGCGGCCAACACAGTTTTGGCCGGGTGTTGATGATCCATCCGCCGTGCTACGCGCTGATTGAGCAGCGCCAGCAGCCAGCGTTGCTCAATCTGGCGGTAGCCGAACGCTGGCTGCGCCAGGCGCAGCTCAACCCGCCGGCGGAAGGGCTGCGGCCGCAGCCGCTGCTGATCCCGATTAAGCTGACGTTGGAGAAGCGCGAAGCGGCGGCCATTGCGCGGCATCAGGCGCTGCTCGTGGCGATGGGGCTGGATCTACAGACGGATCATGGCCGTGTGACGCTGCGCGCAGTGCCTTTACCATTACGCCAACAAAATTTACAAAAACTGATACCCGAACTGTTAGGCTATCTGGCCGAACATCAGGAGATGTCGCCCGCGGTGCTGGCCACCTGGCTCGCTCGCCGTCTTGGCAGCGAACATGAACAGTGGAACACCTCGCAAGCGATACAATTGTTGACCGACGTTGAACGACTTTGCCCGCAGCTGGTCAAATCGCCACCGAGCGGACTTTTACAACCCGTTGATTTACAGGCCGCACTGGCGGCCCTCAAGCATGACTGACACTGAAATGACACCACGTCCCCCGGCTATTTTCATCATGGGGCCGACCGCCTCGGGCAAGACCGCGCTGGCGATCGCGCTGCGCGAACGCCTGCCGGTGGAACTGATCAGCGTCGATTCCGCGCTGATTTACCGCGGCATGGATATCGGCACCGCCAAGCCGAGCGCCGAAGAATTGGCGCAGGCGCCGCATCGGCTGATCGATATCCGCGATCCCGCCGAAGCCTACTCGGCCGCGGAGTTTCGCGCCGACGCGCTGAAGGAGATGGCCGACATCACCGCCGCCGGGCGCATTCCGCTGCTGGTCGGCGGCACCATGTTGTATTTCAAGGCGTTGCTGGAAGGATTGTCGCCGCTGCCGTCCGCCGATCCCGCGGTGCGCGAGCGCATCGAACGGCAAGCGGCGGAGCAGGGCTGGGAGGCGTTGCATCGGCAGTTGCAGGCGATCGATCCGGTCGCGGCATTGAGAATTCATCCGAATGATCCGCAGAGACTGTCCAGAGCACTGGAAGTTTTTTTTATTTCGGGTAAAACTTTAACGGAACTGACTAAAATTTCGGGTGAATCGTTGCCGTATCAAGTTCACCAATTTGCGATAGCGCCGACCAGCCGTGAGTTGATCCATCAACGCATCGAGCTGCGGTACCATCAAATGTTGGCGGCGGGTTTTGAGACGGAAGCGCGTGCACTTTTCGCACGGGGTGATTTGCATACGGACTTGCCCTCCATTCGCTGTGTCGGTTACCGCCAGATGTGGTCATACTTGTCTGGTGAAATTAGTTACGATGAGATGGTTTATCGTGGTATTTGCGCAACACGTCAGTTGGCTAAACGCCAGATGACCTGGTTACGGGGTTGGGAGTCGGTCCATTGGTTGGACAGTGAAAAGCCGGGAGAGGCTTTGGACTCGGTGACACAGGTTGTTAGTGCATAGGTTGGGTGATTGTGTACAATTGCTGAGTATTCAGCGCGCAAATTTTTTACGTCGTTTATTTTAGAGCCGACAGGTTCTTAGTTACAAACAACAAGCAAATAAGGAAAAGATAGAATGGCTAAGGGGCAATCTTTGCAAGATCCGTTCCTGAACGCATTGCGTCGTGAACGTGTTCCGGTTTCTATTTATTTGGTGAATGGTATTAAGCTGCAAGGCCAGATTGAGTCTTTTGACCAGTTTGTCATCCTGTTGAAGAACACGGTTAGCCAGATGGTGTACAAGCACGCTATCTCTACCGTTGTCCCGTCTCGCCCGGTCTCGCATCACAGCAACAACCCGAGCGGCGGTTCAAGCAACTATCACCATGGCAACAATCCGTCTGCGCAGCAACAGCCGCAGCAGGAAAGCGATGACGCTGAATAAAGCGCGTTGCAAGTCAACCATGACGGGGAGCATAAGCAGCCGCGGGCTGTTTATGTCCCCCAAACTCACGGTGAGTGTCCGTTTGAGAGGTTGCACGCTTGTTTGACCGTTATGAAGCCGGTGAGCAGGCCGTACTGGTTCATATCTATTTCTCGCAAGACAAAGATACGGAAGACCTCAACGAGTTCGAATCGTTGGTTTCCTCAGCCGGTGTCGAAGCTTTGCAAGTGGTGACCGGTAGCCGCAAAGCCCCGCATCCGAAGTACTTTGTCGGCGAAGGAAAGGCCGAAGAAATTGCAGATGCGGTGAAAGCCAGCGGCGCGTCTGTTGTCCTGTTTGATCATTCCCTTTCCCCGGCGCAGGAAAGAAACCTCGAGCGCCTGTGCGAATGCCGGGTGATCGATCGCACCGGGCTGATTTTAGACATCTTCGCCCAGCGTGCCCGCACCCATGAAGGTAAGCTGCAGGTGGAGCTGGCGCAGTTGCGTCACATCGCCACGCGTCTGGTACGCGGCTGGACGCACCTGGAGCGGCAAAAAGGGGGGATTGGCCTGCGCGGGCCGGGGGAAACCCAGCTTGAGACCGACCGTCGCCTGTTGCGCGATCGCATCAGCTTGATTCTGCGCCGCCTGGAGCGGGTAGAAAAGCAGCGTGAACAAGGCCGACGCGCGCGGACCCGCGCCGATGTGCCGACCGTATCGCTGGTGGGCTACACCAACGCCGGCAAATCCACCCTGTTTAACCGAATAACGTCTGCCGAGGTGTATGCGGCGGACCAGCTATTTGCCACCCTGGATCCTACGTTGCGGCGCATTGACGTGCCGGACGTGGGGGATACCGTGTTGGCGGATACCGTAGGCTTTATCCGGCACCTGCCGCACGATCTGGTGGCCGCCTTCAAGGCGACGCTGCAGGAAACGCGCCAGGCATCTCTGCTGCTGCACGTCATCGATGCCGCAGATCCGCGCGTCGATGAGAACATCGAAGCGGTGAACACCGTGCTGGCGGAGATAGACTCGGATGAAATCCCTACACTGTTAGTGATGAACAAAATAGATATGCTGGACGATTTTGTGCCGCGTATCGACCGCAACGACGAAAACCTGCCGATCCGGGTGTGGCTGTCCGCCGCCAGCGGAGAGGGTATTCCGTTGCTGTATCAGGCGTTGACGGAGCGCTTATCGGGGGAGATCGCGCATTACGAATTGCGCTTACCGCCACGGGCAGGCCGTCTTCGCAGCCGTTTTTACCAGCTTCAGGCGATTGAAAAAGAGTGGAACGAGGAGGACGGCAGCATTGGCGTGGTGGTGCGAATGCCGATCGTCGAATGGCGTCGTCTCTGCAAGCAAGAACAGGACCTGATTGACTTTATCGTATGATCATATCCTGTTACATTTATGCTTCGCGAAAGCCTGAAGTACCCAATCACAGAATATGGAGCTAAAACATGGCGTGGAATCAGCCCGGTAATAACGGACAGGACCGCGACCCGTGGGGGAGCAGCAATAACAATGGCGGCAACTCTGGCGGTAACAACAAAGGCGGTCGTGATCAAGGGCCACCTGATTTGGACGATATCTTCCGCAAACTGAGCAAGAAATTGAGCGGTTTCGGCGGGGGCAAAGGTTCCAACAGCAATAGCGGCGGCACCGGCACCTCTGGTCCGGGCTTCAGCGGCCGCATTATCGGTATCGCGGCGGTGGCCGTGGTGGTGATTTGGGCCGCCAGCGGCTTCTACACCATCAAGGAAGCCGAGCGCGGCGTCGTGACGCGTTTCGGCAAGTTCAGCCACCTGGTGCAGCCGGGCCTGAACTGGAAGCCGACCTTCATCGACGACGTGCGTCCGGTGAACGTGGAATCCGTGCGCGAGCTGGCGGCGTCCGGCGTGATGCTGACCTCTGATGAAAACGTGGTGCGCGTGGAAATGAACGTGCAGTACCGCGTGACCAACCCGGAAGCGTACCTGTTCAGCGTCGTCAATGCCGACGACAGCCTGAGCCAGGCGACCGACAGCGCCCTGCGCGGCGTGATCGGCAAATACTCGATGGACCGCATCCTGACCGAAGGCCGTACCGTGGTGCGTAACGATACGCAGCGCATGCTGGAAGAGACCATCCGTCCTTACAACATGGGCATCACGCTGCTGGACGTCAACTTCCAGGCGGCGCGTCCGCCGGAAGAGGTGAAGGCATCCTTCGACGATGCGATCGCCGCGCGTGAAAACGAGCAGCAATACATCCGTGAGGCGGAAGCTTACGCCAACGAAGTTCAGCCGCGTGCGAACGGCCAGGCGCAGCGTCTGCTGGAAGACTCCAAGGCTTATAAGGACCGTACCGTCCTGGAAGCTCAGGGTGAGGTGGCGCGCTTTGCCAAGCTGTTGCCGGAATACAAGTCCGCACCGCAGATCACCCGCGAGCGTCTGTATATCGAAACCATGGAAAAAGTGCTGGGCCATACCCGTAAGGTGTTGGTGAGCGACAAAGGCAACAACCTGATGGTGCTGCCGCTGGATCAGATGCTGCGCGGCCAAGGCGCGGCGCCGGAGAGCGGCAACAAGGATACCAGCCTGATTCGCCTCAATCCGAATCCTGCGCCGGCTGCCAACAGCAGCGCCCCGCGCACCAGCGGCGGTTCGATTATGGATCAGCGCCGGGCGAATGCGCAGCGTGACGACACCACTCGCGTAGGGAGAGAGTAATCAATGCGTAAGTCTTTTGTAGTTATTGTCCTCGCGGTGCTGGTGGTGCTGTACGCTTCGCTGTTCGTGGTGCAGGAAGGCCAGCGCGGCATCGTGCTGCGTTTCGGCAAGGTTCTGCGCGACGGCGAAAACAAGCCGCTGGTGTATGCGCCGGGTCTGCACCTCAAGATCCCGTTCATTGAGACCGTGAAGAACCTGGATGCGCGCATCCAGACCATGGACAACCAGGCCGATCGTTTCGTGACCAGCGAGAAGAAAGACCTGATCGTCGACTCCTATCTGAAGTGGCGCATCAGCGACTTCAGCCGTTACTACCTGGCGACCGGCGGCGGTGACGTCTCCCAGGCCGAAGTGCTGCTGAAACGCAAGTTCAGCGACCGTCTGCGTTCCGAAATCGGCCGCCTGGACGTGAAAGACATCGTGACCGACTCGCGCGGCAAGCTGATGTCCGACGTGCGTGACGCGCTGAACACCGGCACCGTGGGTGATGGCGAAGAAGTGGCGACCACCGAAGCCGATGACGCTATCGCCTCTGCGGCGGCGCGCGTTGAGCGGGAAACCACCGGCAAACAGCCGCAGGTTAACCCGAACAGCATGGCGGCGCTGGGCATCGAAGTGATCGACGTGCGTATCAAGCAGATCAACCTGCCGGCCGAAGTGTCCGACGCCATCTACCAGCGTATGCGCGCCGAGCGTGAAGCGGTAGCCCGTCGTCTGCGCTCGCAGGGCCAGGAAGAAGCCGAGAAGCTGCGCGCCAGCGCGGACTACGAGGTGACCCGCACCTTGGCGGAAGCCGAGCGTCAGGCGCGTATCACCCGCGGTGAAGGCGATGCCGAAGCGGCCAAGCTGTTTGCCAACGCGTTCAGCCAGGATCCGGACTTCTATGCCTTTATCCGCAGCCTGCGTGCCTATGAAGCCAGCTTCAAGGACAACCAGGACGTGCTGGTACTGAGCCCGGACAGCGATTTCTTCCGCTACATGAAGTCGCCTGATACCCTGCGCAAGTAAGTGCGGCAGGCAATCTGATCGAGGGCCCGTTTTCGCGGGCCCTTTCTCGTTTTTGGGGGATGCATGAACTCAACGATTTGGCTGGCGCTCGGGCTGGTTCTGGTGTTGGAAGGATTGGGGCCGATGCTGTTTCCGCAGGCCTGGCGCAAAATGATTGTGGCGATGTCGCAGTTGCCGGACGCGACGCTGCGGCGATTTGGCGGTGGAATAGTGGTTGCGGGCTGCGTGATCTACTACATGTTGAGCGGCCGCACGGGTCTTTAAAGTCTAGCCCAAAATTTATGCAATCGTATGCTAAAAGTGCTGAAAATCGAAAATTACGGTGGTAGAATCCATTTTTAAGCAATCGGTGATTTTGAAAAATGGGTAAGAACGTCGTCGTACTGGGCACCCAATGGGGTGACGAAGGTAAAGGCAAGGTTGTAGACCTGCTGACTGAACGGGCTCAATATGTTGTGCGCTACCAAGGTGGCCATAACGCTGGCCACACTCTGGTAATCAACGGTGAAAAAACCGTTCTTCATTTAATTCCTTCAGGTATTCTGCGTGAAAACGTCACCAGCATCATCGGCAACGGTGTTGTTCTGGCGCCGGACGCGTTGATGAAAGAAATGGGTGAACTCGAAGCGCGTGGCATCCCGGTACGCGAACGTCTGTTACTCTCTGAAGCTTGCCCGTTGATCCTGCCTTACCACGTCGCGTTGGACAACGCGCGTGAGAAAGCGCGCGGCGCAAAAGCGATCGGCACCACCGGTCGCGGCATCGGCCCGGCTTACGAAGATAAAGTCGCTCGTCGCGGTCTGCGCGTCAGCGATCTGTTCAACAAAGAAACCTTCGCCGCTAAGCTGAAAGAGATCGTCGATTACCACAACTTCCAGCTGGTCAACTACTACAAAGTTGAAGCCGTCGATTATCAGGCGACGCTGGACTACGTGCTGTCTATCGCCGACATCCTGACCGCCATGGTGGTTGACGTTTCCGAACTGCTGGACGGCGCGCGCAAGCGTGGCGACCTGATCATGTTCGAAGGCGCTCAGGGCACCCTGCTGGATATCGACCACGGTACTTACCCGTACGTTACCTCCTCCAACACCACCGCCGGCGGCGTGGCTACCGGTTCCGGCATCGGCCCGCGTTATGTGGACTACGTGCTGGGCATCGTGAAAGCCTACTCCACGCGCGTGGGTGCAGGTCCGTTCCCAACCGAACTGTTCGATGAAACCGGCGAGTACCTGTGCAAGCAGGGTAACGAGTTCGGCGCCACCACCGGCCGTCGTCGTCGTACCGGCTGGCTGGACGCGGTAGCGGTGCGCCGCGCGGTGCAGATCAACTCCCTGTCCGGCTTCTGCTTGACCAAGCTGGACGTCCTGGACGGCCTGAAAGAAGTGAAGATCTGCGTGGGCTACCGCATGCCGGACGGCCGTGAAGTGGATACCACTCCGCTGGCGGCTGAAGGCTGGGAAGGCATCGAGCCTATCTACGAAACCATGCCGGGCTGGAGCGAAACCACCTTTGGCGTGAAAGAGCACAGCAAGCTGCCTCAGGCTGCGCTGAACTACATCAAGCGCATCGAAGAAGTGACCGGCGTACCGGTAGATATCATCTCTACCGGCCCGGATCGCAGCGAAACCATGATCCTGCGCGACCCGTTCGACGCATAATCAGGCTTTGCAGCATTAAACAAACCGGGCGCGTCCCGGTTTGTTTTTATCCTGACTCCCTCCGATTGCGGTTTCACGTCAAAAAATCCTTTCATAAACCCGCCTTAGGGCGCGGGATTCGCTAAATAATTAGCGACGAACTCTCCGGCTGGTTTATTATCCAATGAGTAATCTTTTGAATAGCGCCGAAAAGCGGCGTATCAGACGGGTAAAACGATACCCAGAGGTAAGATGTGCAGTTAACAAGTTTTACTGATTATGGCCTGCGGGCGTTGATCTACATGGCCTCGTTGCCGCAGGACAAGATGACCAGCATCTCGGAAGTGACCGAGGTTTACGGCGTGTCTCGCAACCATATGGTGAAGATCATCAATCAGTTGAGCCGGGTAGGTTTTGTCACGGCGGTGCGCGGCAAGCATGGCGGCATTCGCTTGGGCAAACCGGCCGAGAGCATTCGCCTCGGCGACGTGGTACGGGCGCTGGAGCCGCTCGCGCTGGTTAACTGCAGCAGTGATTTTTGCCACATCACCCCTGCCTGCCGATTGAAGCAGGTGCTCCACCAGGGCGTACAGAATTTCCTTGAAGAGCTGGATAAGCATACGTTGGCCGACATGGTCGAAGACAATCCGCCGCTCTACAAGCTATTGCTTGTCGAATAAAACGACGTTGAGAAGACAAGGCTCAACGTCATCCTGCTGATGACAACGGAGGAACCGCAATGTCACAAGATCCATTCCTGGAACGAGAAGCAGAAAAATACGAATCCCCTATCCCCAGTCGTGAATATATCCTGGCCCATTTGGCGAAAAGAGAAACGCCGGCCAGCCGCGAAGAACTGGGCAACGAACTGGGCCTCAGCGGTGAAGAGCAGCTGGAAGCGCTGCGTCGCCGCCTGCGAGCCATGGAGCGCGATGGCCAGTTAGTGTTTACCCGCCGCCAGTGCTACGCGCTGCCGGAGCGTCTGGATCTGCTGCGCGGCACGGTGATCGGCCACCGCGACGGCTATGGCTTCCTGCGCGTTGAAGGCAGCAAAGACGATCTGTACCTGTCTGCTGAACAGATGAAAATGGCGATCCACGGTGACGTGGTGTTGGCGCAGGCGCTGGGCGCGGATCGCAAAGGGCGCCGCGAAGCGCGCATCGTTCGCGTGCTGGTGCCGAAAACCAGCCAGATTGTCGGCCGCTTCTTCATGGACGCTGGTACCGGCTTCGTGGTGCCGGACGACAGCCGTCTGAGCTTCGATATTCTGATCCCGGCGGACAGCGTCAGCGGCGCGCGCATGGGCTTTATGGTGGTGGTGGAGCTGACTCAGCGCCCGACCCGCCGCACCAAGGCGGTCGGCAAGATCGTCGAGATCCTCGGCGACAAGATGGGCACCAGTATGGCGGTGGATATCGCGCTGCGCACCCATGAGATCCCGCATACCTGGCCGCCGCAGGTGGAAAAACAGGTGGCCGATCTCAGCGAGCAGGTGCCGGAAGCGGCCAAGAAGGGCCGCGTCGATCTGCGCAAGCTGCCGTTGGTCACCATCGACGGTGAAGACGCACGCGACTTCGATGACGCCGTGTACTGTGAGAAGAAACGCGGCGGCGGCTGGCGCCTGTGGGTGGCGATCGCCGACGTCAGTTACTACGTGCGCCCGCGCACCGCGCTGGACGACGAAGCGCGCAGCCGCGGCAACTCGGTGTACTTCCCATCGCAGGTGATCCCGATGCTGCCGGAAGTGTTGTCCAACGGGCTGTGCTCCCTGAACCCGCAGGTCGATCGCCTGTGCATGGTGTGCGAGATGACCATCTCCGCCCAGGGGCGCCTGTCTACGGCCAAGTTTTACGAGGCGGTGATGAGCTCGCATGCTCGCCTGACCTACAACAAGGTGTGGCACATTCTGCAGGGCGATCAGGAGCTGCGCGAGCACTACCATCCGCTGGTCAAGCACCTGGAAGAGCTGCACGCGATGTACAAGGTGCTGGATAAGGCGCGCGCCGAGCGCGGCGGCATCGCGTTTGAAACCGAAGAAGCCAAGTTCATTTTCAACGCCGAGCGTCGCATCGAGCGCGTGGAGCCGACGGTGCGCAACGACGCCCACAAGCTGATCGAAGAGTGCATGATCATGGCCAACGTGGCGGCCGCGCGCTTCGTCGAGAAACGCAACGAGCCGGCGCTGTACCGCGTGCACGATCGTCCGAGCGACGACCACATCTCCGCGCTGCGCAGCGTGCTGAGCGAGCTGGGGCTGACGCTGGGCGGCGGCAACAAGCCGCAGCCGAAGGACTATGCGGTGCTGATGGATGAAGTGTCCGAGCGTCCTGACCACGAAATGCTGCAAACCATGTTGCTGCGTTCGATGAAGCAGGCGATTTACGATCCGGAAAACCGCGGCCACTTCGGCCTGGCGCTGGCGTCTTACGGCCACTTCACTTCGCCGATCCGCCGTTATCCGGATCTGGCGCTGCACCGCGCGATCAAATATCAGCTGGCCAAAGAACACGGCGAGCCGAAAGAGCGCTGGACGCCGACCGGCGGCTGGCACAGCGAATTCGAAGAGATGCTGCAGTTGGGCGAACACTGCTCGATGACCGAGCGCCGCGCGGACGAAGCGACGCGCAACGTCGCCGACTGGCTGAAGTGTGACTTCATGCAGGATCACGTCGGTGAAGTGTTCAGCGGCATCATCTCCAGCGTGACCGGCTTCGGTTTCTTCGTGCGCCTGAACGATCTGTTCATCGACGGGCTGGTGCACGTATCAACGCTGGATAATGATTACTATCGCTACGATAATATCGGCCAGCGCCTGATCGGCGAATCTTCCGGCACCGTCTATCGCCTGGGGGATACGGTGGAGATCCGCGTGGACGCGGTGCATATGGACGAGCGCAAGATTGACTTCGCGCTGGTGTCCAGCACCCGCAAAGCGCGCGGTGAAGGTAAAACCGAGCGCGATCGCGCCAAGAAGGGCGGCCAGCGCACGCTGCGCGACAACGGCAACGCGGGGCGCGGCAAGCGCCGCGGCGGCAAACCGCCGGCCAACTTCGAGCCGGACAGCGCCTTCCGCAAGCAGGACGACGCCAAGCCCGCGGACAACGTGAAGAAGGCGAAAAAGAAAGCCAAGAAAGCGTCCGACAAAACGCGGAAAATCGCGGCGGCGACCAAAGCCAAACGCGCAGCCAAGAAGAAAGGTGCCGAGCAGGCTTAACCTGCCGCACATCGTTATCATCGGCCGGTTATCGCCGGCCGCACGAATTTAAAAGAGCATCATGAGCGAAATTATTTACGGCATCCACGCCGTCAAAGCCCTGTTAGAGCGCGATCCGCAACGCTTCCTGGAAGTGTTTATCCTGAAAGGCCGCGAAGATCGTCGCCTGCAACCGCTGATCGCCGAGCTGGAAGCGACCGGCATCGTGATCCAGGTGGCGAACCGCCAATGGCTGGATGACAAGGTTGAAGGCGCGGTGCACCAGGGGATCATCGCCCGGGTGCGCGAGGGGCGTCAGTATCAGGAGAACGATCTGCCGGGCCTGCTGGAAAGCGTGGAGACACCGTTCCTGCTGGTGCTGGACGGCGTGACCGACCCGCACAACCTCGGCGCCTGCCTGCGCAGCGCCGACGCTGCCGGCGTGCACGCGGTGATCGTGCCGCGCGACCGTTCCGCCCAGCTGAACGCCACCGCCAAGAAAGTGGCCTGCGGCGCCGCCGAAAACGTGCCGCTGATCCGCGTGACCAACCTGGCGCGCACGCTGCGTCTGCTGCAGGAAATGAACGTTTGGGTGGTGGGCACCGCCGGCGAAGCCGACCATACGCTGTATCAGAGCAAAATGACCGGCCCGATGGCGCTGGTGATGGGCGCGGAAGGCGAAGGCATGCGCCGTCTGACCCGCGAACACTGCGACGAACTGATCAGCATCCCGATGGCCGGCACCGTCTCTTCGCTGAACGTGTCGGTCGCCACCGGCATCTGCCTGTTCGAAGCGGTGCGCCAGCGCGGCTGATTCTTCTGACGGGGGCTTAGTGCTCCCGTTAATTCCCCCTCTTGTGATCCCGCCTGCGGCAGAAATCTCTGCGCCGACCATACTTACTCCTGACGCTTTTCTCAGGGAGCACTCTCATGGTCTGGACTACGCACACCGTTTTTAACCAACCCAAGCCGCTGGGCAACAGCAACCTGTTTCTCTCCGATACGCCGCTGCGCGAAGCGTTGCAGCGCGAGCAGGGCGGCTGGGATGCCGAGGTATTGGCCTCGCTGGGCCAGCAGCTCGGCACCCAGGAGTCGCTGGAGCTGGGGCGCCTGGCCAATGCCAACCCGCCGGAGCTGCTGCGCTACGACGCCACCGGCCAGCGGCTGGACGATGTTCGCTTTCACCCCGCCTGGCATATCCTGATGCAGGGGCTGATCGCCAACCGGGTGCACAACCTGCCCTGGCAGGAGGATGCGCGCATCGGTTCCTTCGTGGCGCGCGCCGCGCGCTTTATGCTGCATGCGCAGGTCGAGGCCGGCACGCTGTGCCCGGTGACCATGACCTTCGGCGCTACGCCGCTGTTGCTGCAGGCGTTACCGGCCGAGTTTCGCTCATGGCTGACGCCGCTGCTGTCGGATCGTTATGACGCTCACCTGCTGCCTGGCGGGCAAAAGCGCGGCCTGCTGATCGGCATGGGCATGACGGAGAAACAGGGCGGCTCCGATGTGCTGAGCAATACCACCACCGCCGCGCCGCTCGGCGCGCGCGGGCCGGGTGAAGCCTACCGGCTGGTGGGGCACAAGTGGTTCTTCTCGGTGCCGCAGAGCGATGCGCACCTGGTGTTGGCGCAGGCCGAAGGCGGGTT
This sequence comes from Serratia sp. CY31944, assembly GCF_052169175.1. Taxonomy (NCBI): domain Bacteria; kingdom Pseudomonadati; phylum Pseudomonadota; class Gammaproteobacteria; order Enterobacterales; family Yersiniaceae; genus Serratia; species Serratia sp. CY31944. Next base: position 129,137 of record NZ_JBJNLG010000007.1, on the reverse strand, counting down.
GTCCTGCTTCTTCCTGCCGCGCATTTTGCCGGACGGCAGCCGCAACGCCATTCGCCTGGAGCGGTTGAAAGACAAGCTGGGCAACCGTTCCAACGCCAGTAGCGAAGTGGAATTTCAGGACGCCACCGCCTGGCTGCTGGGGGAGGAGGGCGACGGCGTGCGGCATATCCTGAAGATGGGCGGCCTGACCCGTTTCGACTGCTCGCTCGGCAGCCACGGCCTGATGCGCCGCGGGTTGTCGGTGGCGCTGTATCATGCGCTGCAGCGGCAGGCGTTCGGCAAGCTCTTGATCGAACAGCCGCTGATGCGTCAGGTTCTGGCGCGCATGGCGCTGCGGCTGGAAGGGCATACCGCGTTGCTGTTCCGGCTGGCCCGCGCCTGGGAGAGCCGCAGCAATGAGGGCGAACTGATCTACAGCCGCCTGCTGACCCCGGCGGCCAAATACAGCATCTGCCGCCAGGGCATGCCGTTCATCGCCGAGGCGATGGAGGTGCTGGGCGGCATCGGCTACTGCGAAGAGAGCGAGCTGCCGCGCCTGTATCGCGAGATGCCGGTCAACAGCATCTGGGAAGGTTCCGGCAACATCATGTGTCTGGACGTATTGCGCAGCCTGCACAAACTGCCGGGCGCGCTCGAGATGCTGCAGTTCGAACTGCAGCCGGTGCGCGGCCAGAATCGGTTGTTCGATCATGCCTGGCGGCAGTGGCAGCAGCGCGCCCGGCAACCGAGTGAGGAGATGGGGCGGCTGCTGACCCAGCAGCTGTTCGATCTGTGCTGCGCCGCGCAGCTGCTGCAGCACGCCAGCCCGCAGGTAGCCGACGCCTGGTGCCATCTGACGCTGGATCACCGCGGCGAGAGCCTGCTGTCGGCCGAGGTGTGCGAACTGCTGCTGAACCGCGCCATCGGCGGTTAGGGAAAAGGGTGGCGCGCGGCGGCGAAAACCTTTTTAATTCAGTCTCACTCTGACAGGAAAATGCACATGGATATTCTCAGCGCGTTGGCGGCGTTCGCCTCTTACTTCTTCAGCGGTTTCGCCATGGTTTTGGTGTTTCTGTTCGTCTATACCCGCATCACCCCGCACGACGAATGGGCGTTGATCAAGGCCGATAACCAATCCGCCGCCTTTGCTTTCATCGGCGCTTGCCTGGGGTATGTGATCCCGTTGGCCAGCGCGGCGATCAACTCGATCAGCCTGCTGGATTACCTGCTGTGGGGCGTGGTGGCGCTGGTGGTGCAACTGCTGTTGTTCGCGGCCGTGAAGATCTACATGCCGCGCATCAGTGACAAGATCGAAGCGAACCACCTGGCCGCCGGGATTTTCCTGGGGGGCGTCTCCGTCAGCGGCGGCGTGTTGAATGCGGCTTGCATGAGCTACTAAAGGTATAAGATGGCCGAGGCGCGCCAGCCAAGCGGGTGCGCCTGTTCTTCCATCCGCAGGATGCGGTAATAGCTGGCGCCGTGCTGGCCGGCGGTGCGGGCGATGGCCTGCTCCGCCTCCTGCGGTGAACCGGGCAGATCGTTAAAGGTGATCTCGGCGATTTCACTGAGCGGCGTCACGCGATCGGCGGGCGCCAGTTCGGCGGACTGTGCGCCGGTGCTGAGCAGCCCCGCTGAAAGCAGGAGGGAGGTGAGTGCGGTGGAGCGTTTCATGGCGTTCCCCTTCGTCAGATCCTGAATCGCACCCGCAACATGCGGCATGCTGTCCGCCACTGTGCAACACCCAACTTCAGCCTGTGCAAAGCCAGTGTAAATCTGCTTAAAAAATCCTCGCCTTACCGATACAGGATCGCCTGGGAATACCATTGGCCCGGCATGACGGTTTCGCTGTTCATGATGATCACGTAATACCGGGCGCCGGCGGCGGTGGCCTTGCGCTGGATCTCCGCTTCCACGTCCATCGGGCTGCCGCGCACTACGGCGGTGACGGTACCTATCTTCACCAGCTCGGCGGTCTGCGCGCGGACGATCTCCTGCGCCTGTGCGGTGGGCGGCGGCGGCGGTTTCGGCGTGGTGGTCATGATGCCGCAGGCGGAAAGCTGTGCGGCCAGCGTCAGGATGATGAGTGTACGGACAAGCGTCATGATGACCTCGGAAGAGCCGGTAGATGGCTTCAGTGTAACGCAATATAAGCAGGAACAGATTGAGCTAACGCTGGCCGGCGCAAGTTTGTCATGATGAGTGCCAACAGGTGCGTTGAGGATGAACGGATGATCGAAATTCATGACGAGCGGGCGGGCGATATCGCGGTGATCCATGCTGTCCCCGCAGGGCACTATCACCGGCCCTTGCCGACGGTGTTCTTCTGTCACGGCTATACCTCGTCGAAAGAGGTGTACGCCTACTTCGCCTATGCGCTGGCGCGCGTCGGTTTTCGGGTGGTGTTGCCGGATGCCGATCGGCACGGCGAGCGGTTCGACGGCGATGAGGTGCGGCGTCTGGCCACGTTTTGGGAGATCCTGCGCAGCAATATCGACGAGCTGCCGCAGATCAAGGCGCATTTTGAGCGGCTCGGCCTGATTGCCGACGGGCGTATCGGCGTCGCCGGCGCCTCTATGGGGGGCATGACCGCGCTTGGCGCCTTCGCGCGCTTCCCGTGGGTCCGGGCGGCCGCCAGCCTGATGGGTTCCGGCTATTATCGTTCGCTGGCGCAAACGCTGTATCCGCCGTTGGGCGAAGAGGGCGAGGCGCTCTCGCCGGCGGCGTTTGCGGCGCGCACCGCCGTGCTGGCGGAGTATGAGCTGGAAGGGCGCTTGGCGGCGATCGCCGGGCGGCCGCTGCTGCTTTGGCACGGCGAGGCGGATGACGTGGTGCCGGCGGCGGACAGCCTGCGTTTGGCGGCCGAACTGCGGCGGCAAGGCGTGGACGGCCGTTTGACGTCGCTCGTCGAACCGGGCGTGAAACACCGCATCACGCCGCTGGCGTTGTCCGCCACGGCCGACTTCTTCCGCCGCGAGCTGTAATGCGCGTCTGGGAGCGATGCGTGGAATTGCGCCGCTCTGCGCCTGCTGTTTCGGCCATCGTTTGGCCGAACGAGGGCGAGAATGTCAGCGTGAATTCTTTCAGGGCAGCAAGGAGCAGAGGGCATGATAAAGAACATCGGCAGTGCGGCCGGTTTAATGGGAACGATGAAAGCACGCGCTGAGCTTAACTCAGCGGCCTTCAGCGAGATGTTGGGGGCCGCCGACGGCAAGGCGCGGCAAAACAAGGCGAATCCGCTGTCGCGCATCACCGCGCAGACGATGCAAAACGTGACGGCGCTGTTCGCCTCCGCGGCGAAAGCGGCGCCCACTCACCCCGTGGCAGCAGGTACGCTCTCGTTCGAACAGCGGGCGACGCTGGCGGAAAGCGCAGAGCTGCTGCAAACGCGAACGAACTATCTGCGGACGGCGCTGCAATTGCACAATCCGGGCAAGGCGTTCAGCATGCCGGCGCTGCTCAAGCTGTGATGAGGAAAGCGGAGCGCCCAACGGGCGGCGCTCCGGTGCGGACTGAACGGGCTTTCTGATGAAGCCCTGGGGATTTCCCTGGCGTGGCTTGTCTCTTAGCGATACAGCTCGGCGCTGACGTGCATCGTGCTGTTGTCGCCCGGTTCGTGCAGGGCGATGATGCGATAAGAGGTCGCGCCGCGTTGATCGGCGATTTTACTGACCTGGCTGCTGGCGTCATCCGGCGAAACCACGTTCTGGTTCAGGGTGACGAAGCCGACGCTCTGGCGTTGATCGGCCTGGTGCGACGTGATCTCCGTGGCGGCCATTACGTTGGCGGAGAACAGGGCGGCCAGCGCCGTTGCGAGAATGATGCGTTTCATAGTGCCTCTCTTACTTTTTGCCGTTACGGCCTGACAGCGAGTGTCGCTGCGGCAAAAAGTCATTTATCTGCATTGAATAACCTGGAATCTTTTTCGTCGCGCTGTCTGCGGCGGATATGGTTAATTTTAGTCCGTTGCGGCGGATTAAAAAGCGGGGTCTTTTGATGGCCTCTTTCAAAAAAAGTGAAATAGATTTGTGACTCAGCGCTGATTTCATTGAAAGATTTTTGAAACCGATGGATCGGCGTACATAGGTTCTCCCACGAGCAAATCGTGCTATTTCCCATAACGCCTCGCATTAACGCGAATAAAACCCACGCAGTCCTTGAGTTTCCCGCCCTGCGTCAGTATGATTACGCGTCATTTTTCAGCCGCACACTAAACACGTTCCTTGCTTCCATGGGCCGCGGTTGACCCTGACAGGAGGCTGAATAATCCGTAAGGAGCAATTCGATGCGTCATTACGAAATCGTTTTTATGGTCCATCCTGACCAAAGCGAACAGGTTCCGGGCATGATCGAGCGTTACAGTGCTACCATCACTAACGCGCAAGGTCAGATTCACCGTCTGGAAGACTGGGGCCGCCGTCAGCTGGCTTATCCGATCAACAAACTGCACAAGGCTCACTACGTTCTGCTGAACGTTGAAGCGCCGCAGGAAGCGATCGATGAGCTGGAAACTAACTTCCGCTTCAACGACGCCGTTATCCGCAGCATGGTTATGCGCGTTAAGCACGCGGTAACTGAAGCATCTCCGATGGTTAAAGCGAAAGACGAACGTCGTGGCGATCGCCGCGAAGACTTCGCTAACGAAACCGCAGATGATGCAGATGCTGGGGATTCTGAAGAGTAATTGCCGCCGTGACGGCTAATCGTCTGGTTTTGTCGGGCACTGTGTGCAAGGCGCCGGTTCGAAAAGTGAGTCCTTCCGGGATACCGCACTGCCAATTTGTGCTAGAGCACCGTTCGCAGCAGATGGAAGCCGGATTCAGCAGACAAGCATGGTGCCGAATGCCCGTGGTTGTCAGCGGACAACAGTCACAAGCACTAACTCAAAGATTAACGGTCGGCAGTCAGATTACCGTGCAAGGCTTTGTAAGCTGCCATCAAGGGCGCAACGGGCTGAGCAAATTGGTTCTGCATGCCGAGCAGATTGAATTGATAGATTCTGGAGACTAGCCAAATGGCACGTTATTTCCGTCGTCGCAAGTTCTGCCGTTTCACCGCGGAAGGCGTTCAAGAGATTGACTATAAAGACATCGCTACGCTGAAAAACTACATCACCGAAAGTGGTAAAATTGTACCGAGCCGTATCACCGGTACTCGTGCAAAATATCAGCGCCAGCTGGCCCGTGCTATCAAGCGCGCGCGCTACCTGTCTTTGTTGCCGTACACTGATCGTCATCAGTAATCGGCCACTGTCCATTAACGACTTTGAGAGGATAAGGTAATGCAAGTTATTCTGCTTGATAAAGTAGCAAACCTGGGCAGCCTGGGTGATCAAGTTAACGTTAAAGCGGGCTACGCTCGTAACTTCCTGGTACCACAGGGCAAAGCTGTTCCTGCTACCAAGAAAAACGTTGAGTTCTTCGAAGCACGCCGTGCTGAACTGGAAGCCAAACTGGCTGACGTTCTGGCTGCTGCTGAAGCTCGCGCAACCAAGATCAACGAACTGGGTTCAGTCACCATCGCTTCCAAATCTGGCGACGAAGGTAAACTGTTCGGCTCTATCGGCACCCGCGACATCGCTGACGCAGTGACTGCGGCAGGCGTTGAAGTTGCCAAGAGCGAAGTTCGTCTGCCGAACGGCGTTCTGCGTACCACTGGTGAGCACGAAGTGCACTTCCAGGTACACAGCGACGTGTTCGCACAGCTGAATGTAGTTGTGGTTGCAGAAGCGTAATTTACGCTGCTGTTAACCCGGTTAAAACGCCAGCCTCGCGCTGGCGTTTTGCTTTTCTGCGCCCGGCAAAACGCGCTACGCTTGAAGACGGGATGAAAAGGAGAGCGTGCGATGGCAAAGATTACGCTACAGCGGGTTTATGATTTCAGCGCGCCGGCGCCGGAACACTGTTATCTGATAGACAGGCTATGGCCGCGCGGCATCAGCAAGGCGCGGCTGACGGGCGTGCAGTGGCTGAAACAGGTGGCGCCGGATGACGAACTGCGCAAGTGGTTCCATCAGCATACCGACCAGTGGGCGGTCTTCGAGGCGCGTTACCGCCAACAGCTAGCGGCCAACGACGCCTGGCAGCCGCTGGTGGCGCTGTTACGGCAGGGGCAAACGCTGACGCTGCTGTATGGCAGCAAAGATACCGAGCACAACCAGGGCGTGGTGCTGCGCGAGTTTTTGCTGGCGCAGCTGTAGGGATTAGCGTTCCCGGCGGTAGCTGCCGTCGGCCTGGCGGCGGAACAGCGCCTGGCTGTTGTCCACCGTGGTCACCGACAGCGCGTTAATCACGCCGTTGGCGCCGCGTTCGATGCGCACTTCCTGGCCGGCTTTCATGTTGCTCAGCGGCTTGTCGCCGCCTTCCACCTGCGCCATGGCGAACACTTCATTCACCGGCAGATTGTTGTCGCGAAACAGCTGGGCCAGGGTCTGGCCGGGCTGGATCTGATAACGCTGCCAGTTGCCCGCCGGCGTTGGTTCGTTGGCAGACGTGGTGCCGCCGTTTTGCAGATCGGCCTGCAGCGGCACGCTGGTTTCCTGCTGGGAAACCGGGAACGGCTGTCTTTCGGGCGAGTACGGCCACAGCAGGGCCAGCAGCAGGATGATGCCGAAGATCAGCACCCAGCGGCGGTGGAAGTAGGGCAGTGGCTCCATCCAATGGAAACCGTCCGGCAGATGCCAGACTTTGGCCAGCAGCGCTTTGACCTGCTGCATTTTGTCGTTGGCCGGCGGTGGCTCCGATGGCGGTTCCGCGCCTTCAGACGTGGGTGCGGCGCCCGGTTTCAGGCGCTGGCTGACATTCAGCCAGGTGCGCAGCAGCGGCTGGTAGATGCGGGTGGTTTTCCTTCTCCTGGGCGCGATTCTGCCCATGGTGACCTCTCTTCGACGGCGTAGTAATTAGCGCGGCGCGGCAAGCGCCTCGCCTGCCCGATATCCTGCTTTCAGTATAGTCCGCTAACTGATTGAAGCGAAAGGCAGCTGAGCGGCAGGGCCGGGGTTTGCGGCTGCGGGCGTTAACAGAAGGTTATTGTTTCTTTTTCTACGACAAAAGTCATCATTCTCCACACAAGATTTTACCCGGCATTGACGCGCTGTTATGCTGCGCTTTCGACTTTTTACAGACTTAAGGAAAACCCCATGACAACCCCTTCTTTTGACAGCGTTGAAGCGCAAGCAAGTTACGGGATTGGTTTACAGGTCGGCCAGCAGCTGCAAGAGTCCGGGCTGGAAGGTTTGCAACCGGAAGCTTTGCTGGCGGGCCTGCGTGACGCGCTGGAAGGGAATGCCCCGGCGGTTCCGGTAGACGTGGTGCACCGTGCGCTGCGTGAAATCCACGAGCGTGCGGACGCGGTGCGCCGCGAGCGCCAGCAGGCGATGGCCGTTGAAGGCCAGAAATTCCTGGACGACAACGCCAAGCGCGACGACGTGACGCTGACCGAGTCCGGCCTGCAGTTCTCCGTGCTGGAGCAGGGCAACGGCCCGATCCCGTCCCGTCAGGACCGCGTGCGCGTGCACTACACCGGTCGTCTGATCAACGGCGACGTGTTCGACAGCTCGGTCGAGCGCGGCCAGCCGGCAGAATTCCCGGTCAGCGGCGTGATCCCAGGCTGGATCGAAGCGCTGACCCTGATGCCGGTCGGCTCCAAATGGCAGCTGTATATCCCGCATAACCTGGCCTACGGCGAGCGTGGCGCAGGCGCGTCCATCCCGCCGTTCAGCGCGCTGGTGTTCGACGTCGAGCTGCTGGAAATCCTGTAATCCCGCCGAGGATTGCTCCGGGCGCCTTCGTGGCGCCCTTATTTTATGCGCCGCGCAGCGCGCGCGGGAACAGCAGATTGTTTTCCAGGCTGATGTGCTCCATCAGATCGCCGATAAACTCATCGATGCCGGTGTACAGCGCTCGCCAGGTGGTGCAGGCGCCCTCCGGTGGCGTCACGTTATCGGTGAGGAACTTCACCACTTCCAGCTGCTCACCCGCCTCGTCATGTTCATGCTCCATCACCGAAATCGGTCCGGCGGCCTGCGGCCCCATGCCCTGTTTGATCAGTGGGAACAGGATCTGTTCCTCTTTCATCATGTGATTCTCCAGATCCAGACGGATCAGGTTCAGCTGCTTCGCCAACCCGCGCGGGCAGCTGGGTTTGTCGCCGTGCACGCGTTCGACTTTTTCCGCCATCAGCACCAGTTCGGCCAATTGCTCGCGGTGCCGCTGATGAAAGCGCGGCAGAATGTAATCGATCACCTCACCGAGCGGCGCTGTGCGCCAGTCCCGGCTTTGTTCCGGCGTGGCGGCGAGTGCGGCCAGCGCGTTCTCCAACTGGTCGATGTCCAGCCCTTTACGCTCGGCGGCGCGCGCCAGCGACTGCCGGCCGCCGCAGCAGAAATCCAGCTGATGCTGGCGAAACAGCCGGGATGCACGGGGAATGGCGATGGCGAGCGCGCCAAGGGATTGGTTGCGGTAATCCATGGTAGTGCCTCTTTAAACGAAGGAATCTTATAACATGCATTTTAAATGCAATTTAAAGGGCGCGCCAGTGGGAAAATAGCGAAGATGGCCGGGGGATTGCCCCGGCCGGGTGATTATTTCGCGCTTAAATCGATGCGATAGACCGTGAAGCCGATACTGTCATTGCCCTCGGCGGTCATCGGATATTGAGCGTGCTCCTTGATAAACGCCGTCGCTTTGTCCGACGGCGAAGTCTCGAAGCGGATATCCAGCGGCTGCTGGCTGCTGAAGGTCGCCAAACGCCAGTTGTTGTCCGCCTGCGGATGCACCGCGCCGTGCCGTTGGGTTTCGGCGCTGATGTAGGCCGCCAGCACCGAACGGTTCTCATCCGGCGAAGCGAAGGCGATGTGTTTGTCGCCGGTGCCGGCAAACTTGCCGCCGTAGGCGCGGTAGTTGTTGGTGGCGACCAGGAAGGTGGCGTTCGGATCGATCGGCTTGCCGTTGAAGGTCAGCTGCTTGATGCGCTCCGCCTTGTCGTTGATCAGCTGGCATTCGCCGTCGTAGCGTGCCGGCTGGCTGACGTCGATCTGGTAGTTGACGCCGTCGATCACGTCGAAGTTATAGGTGCGGAAGCCGTCCCAGTTGATCAAGCCCTGCGGCTTGGCGCTGTTGACGTCGATCTGGTTGAACTGGCCGGCGGAGCACTCCAGCCACTCTTTCACCTCTTTGCCGCTGGCCTTCACTACTACCAGGGTATTGGGGTAGAGATAGAGATCGGCGGCGTTGCGGAAGGTGAGCTGGCCCTTTTCCACTTCGACGAAGCTGGCCGGATCGTTCTTGCGGCCGCCGACCTTGAACGGCGCCGCCGCCGACAGCACCGGCAGATCGGCCAGATCCGGATCGCCCTGAATGTAATGTTCAACGTAGGCCTTCTGCGCATTGTTGACGATCTGCACCGTCGGATCGTCCTGCACCAGCGCCAGGTAGCTGTACATGTTGCCGTCGGATTTGCCGATCGGCTGGCTGACGAACTCGCGCGTGCCCTTGTGATCGTCCGCCAACACTTTCACCAGCGCGGTATCTTCCGCCGCCAGCGATTTCTTGTTCTCTTTGTCGTAGATCGGCCGCGCTTCCGCTTTGGCGGCGGTCACTTTCCAACTGCCGCCATCGTTGTTGAGCTGCAGGTCGACCACGCCGAGATGATCGCCCCATTGGCCCGGCATCACCGCCGGTACGCCGTTCAGCAGGCCTTTATCGATATCCGCGCCTTTGATGTTGGCGAAGTCCTTGCTCGGGAACACCGCATGGGCGTGGCCGAACATGATGGCGTCGATGCCCGGTACCTGGCTGAGGTAGTAGACCGAGTTTTCCGCCATTGCCTTGTAAGGCTCGCTGGATAGCCCGGAATGCGGGATCGCCACCACCAGATCGGCGCCCTGTTTACGCATTTCCGGCACGTAGCGCTTGGCGGTGGCGGTGATGTCGTCCACCGTCACTTTGCCCTGCAGGTTAGCTTTATCCCACACCAGGATCTGCGGCGGCACGAAGCCGATGTAGCCGATGCGCAGCGTATGCGCCTTGCCGTCGCGGTCTTTCACCGGCGTATCGACGATGATGTAGGGCGTGAAGAGCGGTTTTTGCGTTTTGGCGTCGATGACGTTGGCGTTGATGTACGGGAATTTGGCGCCGGCGATGGCGTTCTTCAGGTAGTCCAGCCCGTAGTTGAATTCATGGTTGCCGATGTTGCCGACCACGTAGTCCAGCGTGTTCATCGCCTTATAGACCGGGTGCACGTCGCCCGGCTTCAACCCCTTGGCCGCCATGTAGTCGCCGAGCGGGCTGCCCTGAATGATGTCGCCATTGTCCACCAACACCGCGTTGGTAGCCTGTTGGCGCGCCTGCTGGATCAGGCTGGCGGTGCGTACCAGGCCGAACTTGTCGGTCGGTGTGTCCTTGTAGTAATCGAAGTCCATCATGTTGCTGTGCAGATCGGTGGTTTCCAGCACGCGCAGATCGACGGTCGCCGCCTGCGCCGAGGCGCACACCAGCAGCGCAAGCGCGGACAGCGTCAGGGGATGCTTCATCATTTGGGGGCTCTCCATTTCATTATTCGAGTGTTATCGCAGAGGGAAATGTAATTAACATTGCTTGCCACAGTAAACTGTGAAGTGTGGCAGAAAACGGCGGCAGGTAACGCGGGGAAGTTCACAGTTGTGCCCAACAAGATCTGAGGAATTCCCGGGGGTTAGCCGGTTGAGATGGATATTCGGCGTAAAAAAAACTAGTCTGCTAGCAGAGACAGAGGGAAATTTCCCACGGAGATGCAGAGTTGAGGTGCATGATGTTAGAGCGAATTTGCCAACTGTCCCGCGAGGCGGGGGCGGCGATCATGGCGGTGTACGACGGTGAACAACCGCTTGATGTCGCACAGAAAAAAGATGATTCACCGGTGACGGCGGCCGATCTGGCGGCGCATCACATCATCAAGCGCGGCCTGGCGGCGCTGACGCCGGAGGTGCCGCTGCTGTCGGAAGAAGATCCGCCGGCGTGGGAAGAGCGCCGCAGCTGGACGCGTTACTGGCTGGTCGATCCGCTGGACGGCACCAAAGAGTTCTTGCACCGCAACGGTGAGTTCACGGTCAATATCGCTCTGATTGAAGAGGGGCAGGCGGTGATGGGCGTAGTGTACGCGCCGGCGATAGACGTATTGTATCTGGCGGAGCGCGGCAAGGCCTGGAAAGAAGAGAAGGGCGTGCGGCAGGCGATCGGCGTCAGCAACGCGCATCCGCCGCTGGTGGTGGTGAGCCGCTCGCATATCGACGACGAGCTGAAAGATTATCTGCAGCAGCTGGGCGAGCACCAGACCGTGTCCGTCGGCTCCTCGCTGAAGTTTTGCCTGGTGGCGGAAGGCAAGGCGCAGCTCTATCCGCGCTTCGGGCCGACCAACATTTGGGATACCGCCGCAGGGCATGCGGTGGCGGTGGCCGCCGGGGCGCAAATTCACGATTGGCAGGGCAAGCCGTTGCTCTATACCCCGCGTGAATCCTTCCTCAACCCCGGCTTCCGGGTGTCGCTGTTCTGAGTTAGTTCGCCAACAGCTGGTGCAGCTTGGACATCACCTGCTGCACCTCTTCCGGCGTCAGCGCGCCGTCTTTGGCAAACTGAATGCGCCCTTGCTTATCCAGCACCACGATGGCGGAGCCTTTCGGCTGCAGATCCCAGGCCTTGCGCACGTTACCGTCGCTGTCGACGATAAACTGCGACCACGGGAACTCCTTCTTGCTGTCTTCAATGCTGCTGCGCACAAACATCGCGGTGCCCATCAGGGCATCGTCGGTGTTGACGATTGTCGTCGTTTGGTAACGATCGTGTGGTAGCTTCGCCTTCTTGATCGCTTCAATCAGTGGGTCGTTCATGTCTTTGGCGGAGCTGCGGCCGGCAATATGTTGTATCACTCGCACTTTTCCACTGAGCTGCGCGCTGTTCCAGTTCTGGTAGCTAAAATTACCTTCAGCGTAATTGAGCTCTCCTTTGTCGCTGACGCCGACCGGCGCCACGCGCTGCTGGAGCTGGAAGTTGTGCGCGGAAGCGAAAAGCGGGGCGAGCAGCAGGGATACCATCAGCATGCGACTTGTTTTCATGCTTTCTCCTTGTAATGGGGGGAATTTGTGCGACAGCACTTCGACAGCCTAAAGCATAGGATGTGATAAGAGGTCTGTCCTGTTAACCGGATCGCAGATTTTCCCTTGGTTCGCTAATCATCAGATTTTGAAGGGATATCCTGAAAACGTTATAAATTATCATATACAATTCTGTCAAAAAGTGTAAATCCAGTGCAGATCACCGGGCAGAAGTGAACGATCTGGTCTTTACTGGGTCTACTACATGCAATCAAGTTGCGTTCTGAATTTCGAGGCTGCCACCTTTGGCGGCTCGCTGAGCGCATGGATCAACGGGAGGAGCGTAAAAGAATGAGAATCTTCCAGCGTTATAACCCTTTGAAAGTGGCGAAGTACGTTAAGACCCTGTTTCGCGGAAGGCTGTATATCAAGGACGTGGGCGCATTTGAATTCGACGAGGGGAAAATCCTGCCGCCGAAGATTCGCGACAAGCGCCATTTCAGCGTGATGTCTGAAGTGAACCGTCAGGTGCTGCTGCTGCAGGCCGAGATGGGGTGAACACCTCGCTGACAGCGGTAAAAAAATGCGGCCCCGATGGGGCCGCTGATGTTTTTGTCTTATCGCCGTCAAGCTACAGGGTATCTTCCGGCGCTTTCGGCAGCACCGCCGCCGGTTTGTCGCTCAGCCGGGTGACCAGCAGCTGGTCTATCTTGTAGCTGTCGATATCCACCACTTCGAACTTGTAGCCGGCGTATTTGACGAAGTCGGTGCGTTTCGGGATCTTGCGCAGCATATACATCATAAAGCCGCCGATGGTCTCGTAGTTGCCCGCCTGCGGGAACTCGTCGATATCCAGCACGCGCATCACGTCGTCGATCGGCGTGCCGCCCTCAATCAGCCATGAGCTTTCGTCGCGCGCCACGATCTGCTCTTCCTGGCCCTGGCCGACCAAATCGCCCATCAGCGTGGTCATCACGTCGTTGAGGGTGATGATGCCCACCACCAACGCATATTCATTGAGGATCACCGCGAAGTCTTCGCCGGCGGTCTTGAAGCTTTCCAGTGCTTCGGACAGCGTCAGCGTATCCGGCACGATCAGCGCCGAACGGATCTGCACGCCGCTGCTCAGCACCAGGCTCTGGTTGCCCAGCACGCGGTTCAGCAGGTCTTTGGAATCGACGTAGCCGACCACCTGATCGATATGGCCGTCGCACACCAGGAACTTGGAGTGCGGATGGGTCGAGACCTTCTCCTTGATGCTTTCTTCGCTTTCGCGCAGGTCGAAGTACACCACGCTTTCGCGCGAGGTCATCGAAGACGGCACGGTGCGCGATTCCAGTTCGAACACGTTTTCAATCAGCTCATGTTCCTGCTTGCGCAGCACGCCCGCCAGGGCGCCGGCTTCTACCACCGCGTAGATGTCGTCGGAGGTGATGTCGTCCTTGCGCACCATCGGCAGCTTGAACATACGGAAGATCAGGTTGGCCATGCCGTTGAAGAACCACACCAGCGGGCGGAAGATCATGATGGAGAAACGCATCGGGTTGATGATCCGGACGGCGACCGTCTCTGGTGCAATCATACCGATGCGCTTCGGGGTCAAATCGGCGAACAGGATAAACAGGCTGGTCACCAGCACGAAGGAGCAGATGAAGCTGACCTGTTCCGCCAGTTCGGGCGACAGGAAACGATCGAACAACACCTTGAAGGTGGGAGAGAAAGCCGCGTCGCCGACGATACCGCCGAGGATGGCCACGGCGTTCAGGCCGATCTGCACCACGGTGAAGAAGATGCCTGGGGTTTCTTGCAGTTTAAGCACTCTGGCGGCGTTGACGTTGCCTTCGTCCGCCATCAGCTTCAGTTTGATCTTGCGCGAGGCGGCCAGAGAGATTTCCGACAGTGAGAAGAACGCACTCACCGCGATCAGAAAAAGAATCAGTAAAATACTGTTTAACATAATCTATCCATACGTGCCGACGGGATGCCGGCGCTCTTGAGGAAGGGTAGTACATAGTAAAAAAAGCAGCGATAACAACCAGAAGGGAAGCTATCGGGCCGCAGAAGCGGCCCGCACAGTATAGCAGTTGCCCCACAGGGGCCGCCAGCGGTTAAAAAAGTGCCGCCGGCCGGCATCGGATCAGCCCTGCGGCGGCAGGCAAACGCCGATGCCGCCCAGCCCGCAGTAGCCTTCCGGATTCTTGAACAGGTACTGCTGATGATCGTCTTCCGCGTAATAGAACGGCAGCGCCGGCGCGATCTCGGTAGTGATGACGCGCTTGTCGCCCGCCGCCTCCATCGCCTGCTGGAAGCGCTGCAGGCTGCTTTCCGCCTCGGCCTGCTGCTCCGGGCTCAGCGTATAAATCGCCGAGCGGTACTGGGTGCCGACGTCGCCGCCCTGGCGCATGCCCTGTGCCGGATCGTGATTTTCCCAGAACACCTGCAGCAGCTGTTTGTAGCTGACGACCTGCGGATCGAACACCACGCGCACCACTTCGGCGTGGCCGGTCTGGCCGCTGCACACTTCGCGGTAGGTCGGGTTCGGCGTGTAGCCGCCGCTGTAGCCGGCGGCGGTGCTGTAGACGCCCGGCTGCTGCCAGAACAGGCGCTCAACGCCCCAGAAACAGCCCATGGCGAAGATCGCCACCTCCATGCCTGCCGGCACCTGGGTCATCGAGTGTTCGGTGACCACGTTGAGCGTTGCGACAGGCATTGGCGTGGTGCGGCCAGGCAGCGCGCTTGCCTTATCGACGGTTTGTGATTTATCAAAAAATGGCACCACGGTTGACTCCTGTTGTCACAGTAAGAATTGACCCTACATGGGGGCGGTTCGGTTGTATCTCACCGCGTCTTTGCCCACAATAAGTGGCAAGTTGGGTTTATGTATAAGCTTAACGCAGTATTTTGAGCGCCAAAAGTGAAGAATTCGCCTGTTGCGCGGCGGTGGCAAAGCGCGGCGGGCGGCGTCCGGAACAAAGCTGAAGAGGGCTGCCGTCATGATAGCGCGGAGTCTGCCCTGGCCCCGGAGCGAACACCATAACAGGAAAGTAAAATCAATAAGGAGAACACGTGCCAAAGTACCCGGTCATGTGCTTGATATCTGTGTTGCTTGCGGCACCTGCGGCCTATGCGGCCAACGTGCGCTTGCAGGTGGAGGGGTTAAGCGGAGAGTTGGAAAAAAACGTCCGGGTGCGGCTGTCGTCGATCACGCCTGAAGAGGTCGGCACCGACGGGCGCTTCCGCGCGCGGGTGGATGAGGCGGTGCGCCAGGGGCTGCGCGCGCTCGGCTATTACCAGCCGACCATCGAGTTTACGCTGGACGATCGGCCGGGGATGTCGCGCCCGGTGCTGCACGCCAAGGTCAATCCGGGCGAACCGGTGCGTATCGCCGGCGCCAACATCGTGCTGGAAGGCGGCGCGAAGACCGATGAGGACTATCTGGCGCTGGTGAAGAAGGGGCGGCCGACCATCGGCGAGATCCTCAACCACGGCAAGTATGACAGTTTCAAAGGCTCGCTCACCGGCCTGGCGCTGCGCAAAGGCTACTTCGACGCCGACATGACCAAAAGCCAGCTCGGCGTGGCCGAAGATCTGCACAAGGCGTTTTGGGATATCGATTTCAACAGCGGCGAACGTTACCGCTTCGGCAAGGTGAAATTCACCGGTTCGCAAATTCGCGAAGACTATCTGCAAAATCTGGTGCCCTTTCATCAGGGGGATTACTACAGTTCGGAGGATTTGGCCGAGCTGAACCGCCGTTTGTCCGCCACCAACTGGTTCAACTCGGTGGTGGTATCCCCTGATTTCAACGATGCCAAAGAGAACAAGATTTTGCCGTTGGACGCGCTGGTGACGCCGCGCACGCGCAACACCGTCGAAACCGGTATCGGCTACTCCACCGACGTCGGCCCGCGGGTGAAAGGCACCTGGAAAAAGCCCTGGCTCAACGATCGCGGGCATAGTCTGGAAACCAGCGCCAGCGTGTCGGCACCGGAGCAGCAGCTGGATCTGACCTACAAAATCCCGTTGCTCAAGAACCCGCTGGAGCAGTATTACCTGCTGCAGGGCGGCCTCAAGAACGTCGATCTTAACGACACCAAGTCCGTCACCTCCAAAGTGGTGGCCTCGCGCAACTGGGATCTTTCCAGCGGCTGGCAGCGGGCGATCAACCTGACCTGGCGCTGGGATAACTTTACCCAGGGTAATGTCAGCAACACCACCATGCTGCTGTATCCCGGCGTCAGCTTCAGCCGCACCCGTTCGCGCGGCGGTCTGATGCCGACCTGGGGCGACAGCCAGCGCTACTCTATCGACGTGTCCGACACCTCCTGGGGCTCCGGGGTGGACTTTGCGCTGATGCAGGCGCAGAACGTCTGGATCCGCACCCTGGCCGACAAGCATCGTTTTGTGGCGCGCGGGCAGGTGGGCTGGATAGAAACCAACGACTTCGACAAGGTGCCGCCGGATCTGCGCTTCTTCGCCGGCGGTGACCGCAGCATTCGCGGCTACAAGTACAAAGACATCTCGCCGCGCGGTGACGACGGCAAGCTGACCGGCGCCTCCAAGATGCTGACCGGCTCGCTGGAGTACCAATACAACGTGACCGGCAAATGGTGGGGGGCGATGTTCGTCGACTCCGGTGAAGCGGTGAACGATATCAAGAAGAGCAACTTCAAGACCGGCGCCGGCGTAGGCGTGCGCTGGCAGTCGCCGGTGGGGCCGGTGAAGCTGGATATCGCCGCGCCCGTGGGGGACAAGGACACCCACGGGATGCAGTTCTACATCGGTTTGGGGCCTGAACTATGAGCCTGGTTAAAAAGATTTGTCTCGGATTTCTGGTCGTTCTGCTGTTGCTGATCGGCGGTCTGGCCTTCCTGATAGGCACCACCACCGGTTTGCATATGGTCATCAACGGCGCGGCGCGCTGGGTGCCGGGGCTGGAGATCGCCGGCGTCAGCGGCGGCTGGCGCGATCTGACGCTGAAGGGCGTGAAGTATCAGATGCCGGGCGTGACGGTCAACGCCGGGCAGTTCCATCTGTCGCTCGATCTCTCCTGCTTTAAGCGCAGCTCGCTGTGTGTCAACGCCTTGACCGCCCAGGATGTGGACGTGGCGGTGAACACCAAAGAGATGGCGCCTTCCGCGCCGGTGGAGGAGAGCAGTGAGCCGACCACCAATCTCAGCACGCCTTACCCGATCACGCTGCGCCTGTTGGCGTTGAACAACGTCAAGGTCACCGTCGACGACACCGCCATCTCGCTGGCCGAGTTCCGCACCGGCGCGCAGTGGCAAGAGCGCGCGCTGACGCTGATGCCGACCAAGATCGGCTCGCTGCTGATCGCCTTGCCGAAAACCCCGCAAAACCCGTTGCCGGAAGCGGTGCAGCCGGCGGTCGAGGTGGCGAAAAAGGTCGGCGAGCAGGTTACCGACGCGGCGAAGCCGGCACCTCAGCCGGAAGAGAAGCCGCTGGGCGAAACGCTGAAGGAACTGTTCGCCAAACCGCTGTTGCCGGATCTGCCGGACATCCGCCTGCCGCTGGATATCACCGTCAAAGAGATCAGTGGCGAGCAACTGCGCTTGACCGGCGATACCGACGTGCTGATCACGAGCCTGTTGCTGCAGGCCAGCACGCAGGATCAACATATCCAGCTGGACAACTTCGACGTGAAGTCGCCGCAGGGCACGCTGTCGCTGCAGGGGCAGGCAACGCTGACCGGCGACTGGCCGGTGTCCCTGACCGCCAACAGCGCGCTGAACATCGAACCGCTGAAGGGCGAGAAGGTGAAGCTGAACGTCGGCGGCGGGCTGCGTGACGAGCTGAAGGTGGCGCTGAACCTGTCCGGCCCGGTCGGCGCCCAGCTCGATGTGCAAACCCGGCTGGCCGAAGCCGGCCTGCCGCTGGCGCTGACGTTGCAGAGCAAGCAGCTGAAATGGCCGCTGAGCGGCGAGGCGCAGTATCAGGTCAACGATTTCCGCCTGCGCTTTAACGGCAAGGCGACCGACTACGCGCTGTCGACGCGCGCCAATCTGAAAGGCCAGGACTTGCCGCCGGCGGTGCTGACGCTGGACGGCAAAGGCAACGTCGAGCAATTCAAGCTGGAGCGCCTGCGCCTGGCGGCGCTGCAGGGCAATACCGATCTCACTGCGCTGGTGGACTGGAGCAAGGCCATCAGCTGGACCTCGCAATTGACGCTGAGCGGCATCAATACCGCCAAGCAGTGGCCGGAATGGCCGGCGAAACTCGACGGCAAGATCACCACGCGCGGTAGCCTGCACGGCGGCAGCTGGCAGCTGCAGGTGCCGGTGCTGCAGTTGGACGGCAACGTGAAGCAGAACAAGGTCACGGCGCGCGGTACGCTGAGCGGCAACGCCGCCGGGCAGTGGAAAATCCCCGGCATCGATCTGGCGCTGGGGCGTAACCAACTGAATGTCAAAGGGCAGCTGGACGAGAAGAGCTGGAACCTGGACGCCAACATCGACGCGCCGCGTCTGGACGGCGCGCTGCCGGGCCTGGGCGGCACCGCCAAAGGGCTGCTGAAGCTGCGCGGCAATCTGCAGGCGCCGCAGCTGCTGGCTGATTTGACCGCATCCGGCCTGCAGTGGCAGGCGCTGCGCATCAACCGCGTGAAAATAGACGGCGACGTGCGCTCCACGGATCAGATTCAGGGGCAACTGGCGGTACGCGTCGAGCAGCTGAAGCAGGATGCGCTGGAGGTCAGCCTGTTGACTCTCGATGCCAAGGGCAGCGAGAAGCAGCACCAACTGCAGCTGAAGATCGACGGCAAACCGGTCTCCGGCCAGCTGGCGCTGCAGGGCAGTTTCGATCGTCAGCAGCAGCGCTGGCGCGGCAATCTGAACAACACTCGCTTCGATACGCCGGTCGGGGAATGGCGCCTGACGCGCGCCATCGCGCTGGACTACCTGAACACCGAGCAGAAAATCAGCGTCGGGCCGCACTGTTGGCAGAACCCGAACGCCGAGCTGTGCGTGCCCAAGACCATTGAAGCCGGCCAGAGCGGCCAGGCCAGCGTGGTGCTCAACCGGTTCGATCTGGCGATGATCAAGCCGTTCCTCGGCCCGGAAACTGCCCTGAGCGGGGTGTTCACCGGCCGGGCCGATGTCAGCTGGAAACCGGGCGGCGCGCTGCCGGAGGCGAAAGTCACGCTGGCCGGCAACGGCGTCAAGGTGGTGCAGCAGGTGCAGGGCAACGCGCTGCCGATCGCCTTCGACACGCTGACCCTCAACGCCGGCCTGAACAACGGTCGCGCGCTGGCCGACTGGCGGATCAAGCTGACCAACAACGGCCAGTTCGACGGCAATATCCAGGTGGCGGATCCGCAGGTGCGGCGCACCATCAGCGGCAACGTCAATATCACCAATATCTCGCTGGCGCTGATCAACCCGGCGCTGATGAAGGGCGAAAGCGCGGCGGGCATGCTGAACGCCAACCTGCGCTTGGGCGGCAGCGCGCAGAAGCCGCTGGTGTTCGGGCGCCTGGCGTTGGATCGGGCGAAGGTGCAGGGGCACTGGATGCCGTTCGATATGACCGACGCGCGGCTGGCGGTGAATTTCAACGGCATGACCTCGACGCTGGAAGGGCTGCTCAGCACCACGCGCGGTCAGCTGAATCTGGCGGGCGACGCCGACTGGCGCGATATCAACGCCTGGCGTGCGCGCATTGCCGCCAAGGGCGATAAGCTGCGGGTGACGGTGCCGCCGATGATCCGCATCGACGTGTCGCCGGATCTGGTGTTCGAAGCCACGCCGCAGCTGTTCTCGCTCAACGGCAAGGTCGACATTCCCTGGGCGCGCATCACGGTGCAGGAGCTGCCGGAAAGCGCGGTGGGCGTCTCTTCCGACGAGGTGATGCTGGACGACCAGCTGAAGCCGATTCAACCGAAGACCGCCTCGATCCCGATCAACAGCAATCTGATGATCCACGTCGGCAATGACGTGCGGTTGGACGCTTTTGGTCTCAAGGCCCGTCTGAAGGGCGACCTGAAGGTGGTGCAGGACAAGAAAGGGCTGGGCCTCAACGGCCAGATTGACATCCCTTCCGGCCGCTTCCATGCTTATGGTCAGGATTTGATCGTGCGTAAAGGGCAGCTGATGTTCTCCGGCCCGCCGGATCAGCCGCTGCTGAATATCGAGGCGATCCGCAACCCGGAATCCACCGAGGACGATGTGACCGCCGGCGTGCGCGTGACCGGCCTGGCGGATGCGCCGAAGCTGGAAGTGTTCTCCGATCCGGCCAAATCGCAACAGGAAGCCCTGTCTTATCTGCTGCGCGGCCAGGGCTTGAGCAGCTCCGGCGCCGACGGCAACGCCATGACCTCGATGTTAATCGGCATGGGGGTTGCACAAAGTGGTCAACTTGTGGGTAAAATCGGCGAGGCATTCGGCGTAAGTAATTTGGCTCTGGACACTCAGGGGGTTGGCGACAGTTCCCAGGTTGTCGTGAGCGGCTATGTTCTCCCAGGCTTACAAGTAAAATATGGGGTGGGCATCTTCGACTCCTTGGCCACGCTGACGTTGCGTTATCGCCTGATGCCTAAGTTGTATCTTGAAGCGGTGTCTGGTCTCGACCAGGCATTAGATTTGCTCTATCAGTTTGAGTTTTAGCGATGCGAATAATTGTCTACGGCAGTTTACGGCGCAAACAGGGAAACAGCCATTGGATGACCAACGCCCAATGGCTCGGCGAGCACGAGCTCGAAGGCTATCAGATTTATAATCTGGGCCATTACCCGGCGGCGATCCCTGGAGAGGGCACGATACATTGCGAGGTGTATCGTATTAACTCATCGATTCTGGCAGAGCTGGACGAACTGAAAAGCAACACCAAGGACTATAAGCGCGAGCTGATTCAGACGCCTTATGGGAGTGCGTGGATCTACCTGTACAAACACAGCGTGGACGGTTACCCGCGAATTACCAGCGGTGACTGGCTGAAGCGTCTCGACGAACAGTAAGAAAAAAAACACCGCTCAATGAGCGGTGTTTTTTCATCGGACGGCGGCTGGCATTACTTCTTGGCAGCGCGTTCGAAGGAGGCGATGATTTCCGCTTTAGCTGCGGCAGCGTCTGCCCAGCCTTCCACTTTCACCCATTTGCCTTTTTCCAGATCTTTGTAGTGCTCGAAGAAGTGAGCGATCTGGGCTTTCAGCAGTTCCGGCAGGTCGTTCACGTCTTTCACGTGATCGTACTCTTTGGTCAGCTTGCTGTGCGGTACCGCAACCAGCTTGGCGTCTTCACCGGCTTCGTCGGTCATCTTCAGCACGCCAACCGGACGGCAGCGGATCACGGAGCCCGGCTGCAGCGGGTATGGGGTTGGGACCAGCACGTCAACCGGGTCGCCGTCCAGAGACAGGGTGTGGTTGATGTAGCCGTAGTTGCACGGGTAGAACATCGCGGTGGACATGAAACGGTCAACGAACAGCGCGCCGGTTTCTTTGTCGATTTCGTATTTGATTGGATCGGCGTTGGCCGGGATTTCGATTACTACGTAGATGTCTTCCGGCAGGTCTTTGCCAGCAGGGACCAGATTCAAGCTCATGTCGGTTTCCTTTAATCATCAAACCAGAAATGGAGTGGCGGCTATTATAGCGGACTCTTTTGCGATTTCCTGCCCTTTTCATCGTCGAAAACCCAGTGCGCCGGCGCACGGAGAATTTCCAGATTAATCCCGCCGCGGCATGAAGTTTTGCCTCCGCCTGCCGATAACTTCAACAAACAATAATGAGCCAGCAAAGCTGGCTCCGCGTTTTGCCACCCCTACTACGTCTGATCTCACTATTCTGAAGCCGGGAAGAACTCATGCTAAAAAAGATTACGGTGAAGGCTGGGCTGATCGCCCTGCTGAGCCTGATGACCATGCTGCTGATCATGGTCAGCGTTATTGGCGTCAACGCGATTAACGAAGGATCGCGCTCGATCCATACCTTAAACCAGATCCTCGGCGAAGAGCTGGGCTCGCTGGCCAACAGCTCCAACCTGACGCTGCGCGCCAGAACCGCCGCCTCGCTGGCGGTGCGCCAACGGGAGATCGGCCAGACTGATGTCTCCGACGCCACCGTGGGCCGCATCTACGGTTACCTCGAGCAGTCGAACAAGGAAATGGCGCGCTTTGTCGGCGTCGGCACCGTGACCGAGCGCGGCCGCGAACTCTCCAACCGCCTGCAAAACAGCTACCGCGCCTATCTGGAGCAGGGCGTGAAGCCGATGGCTGCCGTCATCAAGGCCGGCAAAATCGATGAGTATTATCATATTCAGGAAACGCGCATCTCCGCGTTGAGCATCGCGTTCGAAAAGGATCTCAGCGATTTCCGCAGCTTCGCCATGAAGCTCGGCGCGCAGCAGGTGTATGACGCGGAAAGCAACGCCAGCACCAAGATCTCGCTGATCGTGGTGGCGGGCCTGCTCAGCGTGCTGCTGGCGGTGCTGGCCTGGTTCGCGCTGCGGGTGATCATTCTGCGCCCGCTGGACGAGTCCATCGCGCAGCTGGAACACATCGCCGGCGGCGATCTGACCCATGAGATCCGCGGCGAGGGCGATACCGAGATGGGCCGCCTGGTGCGGGCGATGCAGCGCATGCAGCAGGCGCTGGCCAGTTCGGTCAGCAAAGTGCGCGACGCCAGCAGCCAGATTGACACCGGTTCACGCGAACTGGCGGCCGGCAACCTGCATCTGGCGCAGCGCACCGAAGAATCGGCCGCTTCGCTGGAAGAAACCGCCGCCAGCATGGAACAGCTGACCTCGACGGTGAAAATGAACGCCGAGAACTGCGAACAGGCCAACCAGCTGGCGCTGAGCGTGTCCGATATCGCCAACCAGGGCAGCGAGGTGGTCAGCCAGGTGATGAGCAAGATGCAGGCGATCACCGACAGCTCGCGCCGCATCGCCGACATCATCAGCGTGATGGACGGCATCGCCTTCCAGACCAATATCCTGGCGCTGAACGCGGCGGTGGAAGCGGCGCGCGCCGGCGAACAGGGCCGCGGTTTTGCGGTGGTGGCCGGTGAAGTGCGCAATCTGGCGCAGCGCAGCGCCCAGTCGGCGAAAGAGATCAAAGGGTTGATCGAAGCGTCGCAGAACCGGGTGCAGGAAGGCGAGCAGATGGTGGAGTCGGCGGCGCAGACCATGAGCGGCATTACCGGCGAAGTGGGCCGGGTGACGGCGTTGATGCGTGAGATCTCGGCGGCGACGCGCGAACAAAGCAGCGGTATCGAACAGGTGAACCTGGCGGTGGCGCAGATGGATCAGGTGGCGCAGCAGAATGCGGCACTGGTGGAAGAGTCGGCGGCGGCGACGCGCTCGCTGGAAGATCAGGCTCAGCTGCTGGCGCAGAGCATGGCTGCGTTCAAGCTGTAAGGCGATAAGGGTTCGGCGCGGCGCCGAACCCTTGCAAAGAACGCGTTACTCGTCCGGGTTTTCGGCGATGAAGCGTTCCGCATCTTCTACCATCGACTTGGTGCCGACGAAGAATGGCGCGCGCTGGTGCAGTTTCACCGGCGTGATGTCCAGAATGCGGTTTTTGCCGTCGCTGGCCTTACCGCCGGCCTGTTCGGCCAGGAACGCCATCGGGTTGCATTCGTACAGCAGGCGCAGCTTGCCTTGCGGGTGGCTGGCGGTGCTTGGGTAGATGTAGATGCCGCCTTTCAGCAGGTTGCGGTGGAAGTCCGCCACCAGAGAACCGATGTAGCGCGAGGTGTAAGGGCGCTGCGTCGCTTCATCCTGCTCCTGGCAGTATTTGATGTATTTCTTCACGCCGAGAGGGAACTTGATGTAGTTGCCTTCGTTGATGGAATACATGTTGCCGCTCGCCGGGAAGCGCACTTTCTCGTGGGAGAGGCAGAATACGCCCAGAGACGGGTCGTAGGTGAAGGCGTGGACGCCGTAACCGGTGGTGTACACCAGCATGGTGGACGAACCGTAAACCACATAACCCGCTGCGACCTGGGCGCTGCCCGGCTGCAGGAAGTCTTCTTCGGTCACCGGCGTGCCGACCGGCGTGATGCGACGGTAGATAGAGAAAATCGTACCGACCGAGACGTTGACATCGATGTTGGACGAACCGTCCAACGGATCCATCAAAACGACATACTTGGCATTTTCAGCTCGCTCGCCGTCGAATATCACGATTTCATCTTCTTCTTCGGAAGCGATACCCGCAACTTCACCACGCGCTTTCAACGCCGCTTTCAGTTTTTCGTTCGCGTACAGGTCCAGTTTCATCTGAACTTCGCCCTGTACGTTGGACACCCCGCTGGTGCCCAGAATATCAACCAGGCCGGCCTTGTTGATGTCGCGGTGGATGATTTTGGCGCCCAGTTTAATTGCAGAAAGTAACGCGGTCAGCTCGCCGGTGGCGTGAGAGAAGTCGTGCTGTTTCTCGACGATAAATTCGCCTAACGTTTTCATGACACAATCCCTGAATCTACGGATGGATAGCGGCCTGTTAACAAACCGCCAACGTTTTCGCGTGCAGTGTAGCCCAAAGATGCGCGCTATTCATAGGCAAATCCATTTCTTCTGGACGATTCTGAGCGTTAGAATATGCCGACATTCGATGCACTCACATGAGAAACCTATGCGCATTCACATTCTTGGGATCTGTGGCACCTTTATGGGCGGGTTGGCGATGCTGGCGCGCTCACTGGGGCATGACGTCACCGGTTCGGACGCCAACGTCTATCCGCCGATGAGCACGCTGCTGGAGAACCAGGGGATCGATCTTATTCAGGGTTATGATCCGGCCCAGCTGGATCCGGCGCCGGATCTGGTGATCATCGGCAACGCCATGACGCGCGGCAACCCGTGCGTGGAGGCGGTGCTGGAACGTGGCATCCCTTACGTTTCCGGCCCGCAGTGGCTGCACGACGCCGTGTTGCGCGATCGCTGGGTACTGGCGGTCGCCGGCACCCACGGCAAAACCACCACCGCCGGCATGGCGACCTGGATCCTCGAGGCCTGCGGCTACCAGCCTGGCTTCGTCATCGGCGGCGTGCCGGGCAACTTCGACGTATCGGCCCGTCTCGGCGGCAGCCCGTTCTTCGTGATCGAGGCCGACGAATATGACTGCGCGTTCTTCGACAAGCGCTCCAAGTTCGTGCATTACAGCCCGCGCACGCTGATCATGAATAACCTGGAGTTCGACCACGCTGATATCTTCGACGATCTGAAAGCCATCCAGAAACAGTTCCACCACCTGGTGCGTCTGGTGCCGGGCAAAGGCAAGATCATCCTGCCGGACAACGACAGCCACCTGAAGCAGGTGATGGCGATGGGCTGCTGGAGCGAGCAGGAGCTGGTGGGGGAAGAGGGCACCTGGCGCGCACAGAAGCTGACGCCGGACGCCAGCCATTACGCGGTGTTCCTCGACGGCGAACAGGTCGGCGAAGTGAACTGGGCGCTGGTGGGCGAGCACAACATGCATAACGGCCTGATGGCCATCGCCGCCACCCGCCACGTCGGCGTGCAGCCGGCGGACGCCTGCCGCGCGTTGGGCGATTTCATCAACGCCCGCCGCCGCCTGGAGCTGCGTGGCGAAGCCAACGGCGTCACGGTCTACGACGACTTCGCGCACCACCCGACGGCGATCCTGGCCACTCTGGCCGCGCTGCGCGGCAAGGTCGGCGGCACGGCGCGCATTCTGGCGGTGCTGGAGCCGCGATCCAACACCATGAAAATGGGCATCAGCAAAAACGATCTGGCGCCTTCGCTCGGCCGCGCCGACGAGGTGTTCCTGTTCCAGCCGCACCACATTCCGTGGCAGGTGGCGGAAGTGGCGGATGCCTGCGTGCAGCCGGCGCACTGGAGCGCGGATCTCGACACGCTGGTGGACATGGTGGTGAAAACCGCACAGCCGGGCGATCACATTCTGGTGATGAGCAACGGCGGTTTCGGCGGCATTCACGACCGTCTGCTGGACGCGCTGGCGAAAAAGCAGGAACCGAAAGTCACCTACTGAGCGCTCAGCCGCATCAGCCACATCAAGGGCCGCATTCGCGGCCTTTTTTACGCCCATAAAAAAGCCCTCGCGAGCGAGGGCAACGGGGTTCGTCGGATAGGACGACGAGAGGGTCTCTGGGAAATCGGCGTTTGCGTCAGAACTCGGCAGTGGCAGTGACGAGGGTAATCAGCTCTGCAAAGCCGTTCCCAGAGTTGTTATTTGTAAATCTCGGCGGTGGCGTGGTAGTTGCCTTCGTTACGCGCTTCGATCACGCGGTAGGCGGTCGCGCCTTTCGCGTCGGCTTTCTCCGACAACGCCTGGCGAATGTCGGTCGGCGCGCCGTCGATGCCGCTGACGGTGATGGTGCCGATAGATTGCAGATTGGCGGTCTGATCGTTAGTCACCAGTTGGGCGGCGGAGGCGCCGAAGGAGATGACAGACAGCAGGCCGAATGCAGCGAGAGTAGTTTTCATGTTCATGATAGCGATCCTTGGTCATAACAGCCTGGAAGGGCTTGGCAGCGATTTTTATTCTTGAAGGCCGTTATGACGGCGTTTGATTCCAGAGATGTATTGCCCGTTGCCGGGTAATGCCGGTACTTATTTGTAGATTTCAGCGGTTGCGTGGAAGCTGCCGTCATTGCGGGCTTCGATTACGCGGTAAGCGGTCGCCCCTTTGGCGTCGGCTTTGTCGGACAGCGCTTGGCGGATGTCGGAAGGCGCAGCGGCGACGCCGCTCACGGTGATTACACCGGCCGGCTGCAGTTTTGCGGCCTGAGTTGCATCAATAGATTGTGCTGCGAATGCACCAAAGGAAAGCATGGACAGAACGCTCAGGGTTGCAACGGTAGCTTTAATTTTCATCATCTCACCTCATCGTATTCTTTTATCAGTTCCAACGAACTGTGATTCAGTTCACGAAAATGAGTATACAGCTAGTAACGCGAAAAATTAATAGTTCGCTAACAGTTGCTAGTGAAACTTTAACCTTATGATCCTTATTTTTTATAACTGTAAGGAATAAAAAACGCTCACAAAACGATCTTTTGATGTTAAATTTATGTAATTTCAATAAGGTAAGTGCTTTTGACCAAAAGTGCGGAAGATCACAGTGGGTACTGCTGGTTACATGTAGATGTCATGGAAATGTGTTGCTGAGGGATAAAAAAGCAGTGTTAAACGCGGTTGAAGACGGGAAAGGTAACGTGAGAGTTTAAAGAAGCGCTAACAAAGTGCGGGCTAAAGCCGCACTTTGTTAGCGCCAGGTTTCACAGCTCTTGCTCGAACACGCCCAGAATAGCCTCATGCAGTTTCTGAGCGGTAAAGCCGTTGGACGGGGTGACGAAAATCGTGTCGTCGCCGGCAATCGTGCCGAGGATGCCCTGGGATTTCCCCAATGAGTCGAGCAGGCGGGCGATCAGCTGCGCGGCGCCCGGGCTGGTGTGGATCACCACGACGGCGTCGTTATGGTCGACGTCCAGCACCAGATTCTTCAATGGGCTGGTGGTGGTCGGCACGCCGAGTTCGGCAGGAAGGCAATACACCATTTCCATTTTGGCATTGCGCGTACGTACCGCGCCGAACTTGGTCAGCATGCGCGATACTTTGGATTGGTTAATGTTTTCGAAGCCTTCTTCTTGCAGCGCCAAAACGATCTCGCCTTGAGAACTGAATTTTTCTTCTTTCAATAACGCTTTGAACGTCTTGATCAGATCTTCCTGTTTTGCGGGATTACGCATTTTGCACCGTGGAATGTTGATAGTGGAAGTCATGATTATGCATATAGATGAATTTTTATGCAACAAAGGCCGACCCAAAGAAAATAAACATGACCGGGCGGCGAGGAAAGGGCGGCATTTTAACAAAATCCGGCCGCGATGAATATGCCCTTTTGGCGACGGAAAATCGGCCCGCAGTGGTAAATAAAATGTTATTAAAATGATGTTGTTCTGATGTTGCGTAAGGGTGTAATGTAACGGCCGGTTAACTTGCTCGTGAATAACCTCGCACTATTTTTGATTAGTGTGCGCTATGCCCTTCATGCGTAAGCGATTTAATCTAAAATGGGCGCGACAGCGGCCATTTTATTACACCTGCAGGCAAGAATTGGCTAATTTATTGTTTTGAAAGGTGTAATGACTTAAGGTCCGTAACCAACACATTCACGGCGCTTTATATATTTAAGATAATAAAGGAGTATAGGATGAAAGTTGCAGTTCTCGGTGCTGCTGGCGGTATCGGCCAGGCCCTCGCCCTTCTACTCAAAACCCAGCTTCCTTCAGGTTCTGAACTCTCTCTCTACGACATTGCCCCCGTTACCCCAGGCGTTGCCGTCGACTTAAGCCACATCCCAACCGCAGTTAAAATCAAAGGCTTCAGCGGCGAAGACGCGACCCCGGCTCTGCAAGGTGCGGATGTGGTGCTGATTTCCGCCGGCGTGGCCCGTAAGCCAGGCATGGATCGCTCTGACCTGTTCAACGTTAACGCCGGCATCGTGCGTAACCTGATTGAACAAGTGGCGAAAACCTGCCCGAAAGCCTGCATCGGCATCATCACCAACCCGGTTAACACCACGGTCGCCATCGCGGCGGAAGTGCTGAAAAAAGCCGGCGTTTACGACAAGAACAAACTGTTCGGCGTGACTTCGCTGGATATCATCCGTTCCAACACCTTCGTGGCCGAGCTGAAAGGCAAGCAGCCGGAAGAGCTGAACGTGCCGGTCATCGGTGGCCACTCCGGCGTGACCATCCTGCCTCTGCTGTCGCAGATCCCAGGCGTGAGCTTCACCGATCAGGAAGTGGCGGATCTGACCAAACGCATTCAGAACGCCGGCACCGAAGTGGTGGAAGCCAAAGCCGGCGGCGGGTCTGCAACGCTGTCCATGGGCCAGGCGGCCGCCCGTTTCGGTCTGTCTCTGGTGCGTGCGCTGCAGGGTGAGAAAGGCGTTGTGGAATGCGCTTACGTTGAAGGCGACGGCAAATACGCTCGCTTCTTCGCTCAGCCGCTGGTGCTGGGCAAGAACGGCGTTGAAGAGCGCAAGGATATCGGCAGCCTGAGCGCCTTCGAGCAGAAAGCGCTGAACGAGATGCTGGACGTGCTGCACAAAGATATCGAACTGGGCGAGAAGTTCATCAATAACTGATCGACGCCGATAGTCAGCCGATAAACGCCGCCGGACGCTGTTCCGGCGGTTTTTTTTTGCTCCGCGTTCACGATTTGATGCGCGCCTTGCGATCCAGCAGGCAATCGCTGTGCGGATCGTAATAGCGGCTTGGCCAGATCTCCGAAGGGTGGACACCTATCGCTTCGGCGATCAGCCATTCCCCCTTCGGCCACGGGCGCGACAGCGCGTTGGCCAGCGTCGATGAGCTTAATCCGGCCTTGCGCGACACTGCCGCCAGCGTGGTGCCCTGCTTGCGTAGCGCTGCGATGATATCTGCCGGATGCCAATCTGGGTTCCTTGAATTCATGTTTACATTCCTTTTCTGATTAGCCAAAGTTGCGTTAGTGGTATAACTAACGGGTCAAGGTTAAGCGCATGAACAACGTGAAACGCTTATTCGGAAACCAGAATACCATTAAATTTCCTAAAAAATACCCAAGTAATTTCCAAAAAATGACGTTGCCCACTATTGCCCAGAGATGATGGCTATGAAAAAAGAGTGGTTTGCCGCCAAGGAACTGACAGGCATCGCAGGATTACCTTCCTCACCACAGGGAATCAATCTGATGGCCCGGCGCGAAGGCTGGATCAGCCGCAGGCGTAAAGGCGTGCAGGGAAAAGCGTTGGAGTACCATATCGACAGCCTGCCTTCAGACGTGCGTAACCTGCTGGTGCTGAAGGAAGACGGGGCGGCATATGACGTAGAGCGTCAGGATCCGTTGGCGGTCTGGATCGAGTATTACTACCATTTGACGGAAAGCGAGCGCGAGAAAATGGTGGCTTTCCTGATGCGGGAAGGGATCGGCGGCCTGCTGGCGCGTATCGACGAAGAGAGCAATACCTAGGCAGGCCCGCGTATGCGGGCCTGATGGTTTTTAAGAAACATTAATTTCTTAAAAGTCGCGTTGCACCGCCAGATGGGCCAGGCCCTCCAGCGCCGTGCGGTGCTCCGATGCCGGCAATGCCTGCAGCGCGGCGATCGCCTTGTCGGCCTCTTCCTCGGCGCGTTTGCGGGTGTATTCCAGCGAACCGCATTGCTGCATCGCCTGCAGCACCGGCTCCAACAGGTGACGGCCGTTGCCTTGCTCAATCGCGCCGCGGATCATGTCACGCTGGGCGTCGTCGCCGTTGTGCATCGCGTGCAGCAGCGGCAGGGTCGGTTTCCCTTCGTTCAGATCGTCGCCGGTGTTTTTGCCCAGGGTGCTGCCGTCGGCGCTGTAGTCGAGCAGATCGTCGATCAGCTGGAAAGCGGTGCCGAGGTAGCGGCCATAGTCTTGCAGCGCCCGTTCTTGCTCAGCGCTGGCGCCGGACAGGATCGCCGACGATTGCGCCGCCGCCTCAAACAGACGGGCGGTTTTGCTGTAGATCACCCGCATATAGCTTTCTTCGCTGATGTCGGGATCGTGCACGTTCATCAACTGCAGCACTTCACCTTCGGCGATGACGTTGACCGCTTCCGACATCAGCGCCAGCACGCGCAGGGATTCCAGGCTGGTCATCATCTGGAAGGCGCGGGTGTAGATAAAGTCGCCGACCAGCACGCTGGCGGCGTTGCCGAACGCCGCGTTGGCGGTGGCTTTGCCGCGGCGCATGTCCGATTCGTCAACGACGTCGTCATGCAGCAGCGTGGCGGTATGGATGAATTCGATCAGGGCGGCCACGGTGACGTGCTTGCTGCCTTCATAGCCCAATGCCCGCGCCGCCAGGACGGCGATCATCGGCCGGATGCGCTTACCGCCACCGCTGATAATGTAATAGCCAAGCTGATTGATGAGCGTGACATCGGAATTCAGCTGTTCGAGAATTGTTGCGTTCACGGCCGCCATATCTTGCGCGGTTAACTCGGTAATTTGCTCTAGGTTCATTGTATTTTTTTCAGCTGTGTTTCTCTTCACCGCGTTGAGATCGCTGCTCACATCGGTACATGGCGGTAACTGTCCCTATGATTGTACTTGAAAAACGGTTCAGATAAACGCCACGAAAGAAACTGCGCTTTTTTTCTTCTTTTTTCTTGTTCTGGTCTTATTCTGCTCTTGTCATGCGCTGCTTTTTTGCGTAGAATTCGCGCCCTATTGTGAATATTTATAGCGCGCTCTGAACTAACACAGTCGGGCACGCGGAAAGCGGAGTTTTATATGTACGCGGTTTTCCAAAGTGGTGGTAAACAACACCGAGTAAGCGAAGGTCAGACCGTTCGCTTGGAAAAGCTGGACATCGCAACTGGTGAAGCGGTTGAGTTTGACCAGATTCTGATGATCGCTAATGGCGAAGATATCAAAATCGGCGTTCCTTTCGTCGATGGCGGCAAGATCAAAGCTGAAGTTGTTGCTCACGGTCGTGGCGAGAAAATTAAAATCGTTAAGTTTCGTCGTCGTAAACACCACCGTAAGCAGCAGGGCCACCGTCAGTGGTTCACTGACGTTAAAATCACCGGCATCAGCGCTTAAGTTAGGAGAGCGGATTAATGGCACACAAAAAGGCTGGCGGCTCGACTCGTAACGGTCGCGATTCAGAAGCTAAACGTCTGGGCGTAAAACGCTTTGGCGGCGAAGCAGTACTGGCAGGCAGCATCATCGTTCGTCAGCGCGGCACCAAATTCCACGCTGGTACCAACGTGGGTTGCGGCAAAGACCACACTCTGTTTGCTTTGAAAGACGGTAAAGTCAAATTCGAAGTTAAAGGCCCGAGCAATCGTAAATTCATCAGCATCGAAGCTGAATAATTTTTCGAGCCTTACGAAATAGATGTAAGCCCCGCAATTCGTTGCGGGGCTTTTTACATTTATGGGTTGCCTGAGGGCAGGCCCGTCAGCGTTGGCGAAGGTGATATGGATACGAAGCAGCAGGTCGGCGTTGGCATTTCTCTGGCATTAACCACGGCGGTTTGCTGGGGCGCGTTGCCGATCGCGATGAAAGAAGTGTTGGTGGTGATGGAGCCGTTTACCGTTGTCTGGTATCGCTTTACCATGGCCGCCATCGGTTTGGGCGCGATCCTCGCGGTGCGCGGCAAGCTGCCGCCGCTGACGATGTTCCGCCAGCCGCGTTGGCTGCTGCTGTTGGCGATCGCGACAGCGGGGCTGCTAGGCAACTTTGTGTTCTTCAGTTCCTCGCTGCAATACCTGAGCCCGACGGCGTCGCAGGTGATTGGCCAGCTGTCGCCGGTCGGCATGATGTTCGCCAGCGTGCTGATTTTAAAAGAACGCATGCGTATCACCCAGGTCATCGGCGCCCTGATGCTGATTTGCGGACTGATGCTGTTTTTCAACGTCAGTCTGATAGAGATCTTCACCCGGCTGACGGACTACACGCTGGGCGTCATGCTGGGCGTGTGCGCGGCGATGGTCTGGGTGAGCTACGGCGTGGCGCAGAAGGTGTTGCTGCGCCGACTGGCTTCGCCGCAGATCCTGGTTATGTTGTACACTTTATGTGCGATAGCGTTGTTCCCTCTGGCCAAACCCGAGGTGATTTTCCAGCTGAGCGGCTGGCAATTGGCGTGCCTGCTGTTTTGCGGCGCCAACACGCTGATCGGCTATGGCGCGCTGGCAGAGGCGATGGCGCGCTGGCAGGCGGCGCAGGTGAGCGCGTTGGTTACGCTGACCCCGCTGTTTACCCTGCTGTTTTCAGATTTATTGGCGCTGGCCTGGCCCCAGGCATTCGCCGCGCCGACGCTGAACATCGTCGGCTATGTCGGTGCGTTTGTGGTTGTGGCGGGCGCCATGTTTTCCGCAATTGGTCACCGGTGGTGGCCGCGACGGGCAGAACCCCCCCTGGTTGCTCCTTTGAAGCAATCCGGTGAATGATTTACGGAGACGGTAAATGAAGTTTGTAGATGAAGCAGCGATTCTGGTCGTTGCAGGCGACGGTGGTAACGGATGCGTCAGCTTCCGCCGCGAAAAATATATTCCCAACGGTGGGCCTGACGGCGGCGACGGCGGCGACGGCGGCGACGTCTACCTGCTGGCGGACGAGAACCTCAACACCCTGATCGACTACCGTTTTGAGAAGTCTTTCCGCGCCGAGCGCGGCCAGAATGGTCAGAGCCGCGACTGTACCGGTAAACGCGGTAAAGACGTCATCATCAAGGTGCCGGTCGGCACGCGCGTGAAGGATCAGGGCACCGGCGAGATCCTCGGCGACATGACCCGCCACGAGCAGAAGCTGATGGTCGCCAAAGGCGGCTGGCACGGCCTGGGCAACACCCGTTTCAAATCTTCGGTCAACCGCGCGCCGCGTCAGAAGACGCTGGGTACCGCCGGCGAAGCGCGTGACCTGTTGCTGGAACTGTTGCTTTTGGCCGATGTGGGCATGCTGGGCCTGCCAAACGCCGGCAAATCGACCTTCATCCGCGCGGTGTCCGCCGCCAAGCCGAAGGTGGCCGATTATCCGTTCACTACGCTGGTGCCGAGCCTGGGCGTGGTGCGTATGGACCACGAGCAGAGCTTTGTGGTCGCCGACATTCCGGGGCTGATCGAGGGCGCCTCCGAAGGCGCGGGCCTGGGCATTCGCTTCCTGAAACACCTGGAGCGTTGCCGCGTGCTGCTGCACCTGGTGGACATCGCGCCGATCGACGAATCCGATCCGGTGGAGAACGCCAAAGTCATCATCAACGAGTTGAACCAATACAGCGAAAATCTGGCGCAGAAGCCTCGCTGGCTGGTGTTCAACAAAATTGATGTGATTGGTGAGGAAGAAGCCGCCGAACGCGCCAAGGCGATTGTGGAAGGCATGGGCTGGGAAGGGAAGTACTACATGATCTCCGCCGCCAACCGCGAAGGCGTCAACGCGCTGTGCTGGGACGTGATGAACTTCATCAACACCCAGCCGAAAGCGATGGCGATCGAAGAAAGCGCACCGGAAAAAGTCGAATTCATGTGGGATGACTACCACCGCGAGCAAATCGCGGAAGTGGAAGCCGAAGCGGAAGATGACTGGGATGACGACTGGGACGAAGACGACGACGAAGGCGTCGAAATCATTTACCAGAAGTAATTCGGTGATAAGGGGCTCAGCAACGCTGAGCCCTTGTTATTTAAGCGCCTTTTCCGGCAGCCAGCACTGGGCGTTCAGGCCGCGCGCATCGCGGCGGTTTTCCAGCGTCAAACGCCCCTGGTGCAACTGTACGATGCGGATCACGATATTCAGGCCCAGCCCACTGCCGCCGTAGCGTTGATCCATGCGGCGAAACGCCTGCGTCAGCTCCCCGACCATCTCTTCCTTGATCCCCGGGCCATCGTCGATGACTTGCAGCAGATAGCCGTTGTCTTGCGGCGTTAACTGCACCTGTATCGCGCCGCCTTCAGGGCCGTAACGATGGGCGTTTTCGACCAGGTTGCGCAGCAGCAGCCGCAGCAGCACCGGATCGCCGTTTACTGTGGCAGTAGCCGGCAAGTGCCAGTCCAGCGTCTGCCCGCGTTGGGCAGCCATTTCGTCGAGCTCTTCACGCAGCGGCTGGATCACATCGGCCACCCAATCGACATGCTGATAATGGCCGCGGGCGAAGTCTTGCCCGGCGCGCGACAGCATCAGCAACTGCTCGACGGTGTGCATCAGCTGATCGATGCGGGCGATCAGCGCCTGGCTGCCCTTGACGCCCTGTTTCTCCATCAGTTCCAGATGCAGGCGGATGCCGGCCAGCGGCGTGCGCAGCTCGTGGGCGGCGTCGGCGGTGAACAGGCGTTCCTGTTGAATGGTGTTGTCCAATCGTGAGAACAGCTGATTGAGTGCATTGGTGACCGCCACCATTTCCTGGCTGTCGCTGGCGATCGGCAGCGGCGTCAGGTTATCGGCAGAGCGCTTTTCCAGCCGTTTCTGCAATTGGTTGAGCGGGCGGATGATCCAGCTGATGGCCCAAAACGACGCCAGCAGCGTGACGATCATCATGATCAGCGAAGGCGCCAACAGCGACGCGATGGCCTCGGCGATCTCGCTATCGACGCGTTCGGTACGCACTTTGGCGGACAGGGTTTCGTCCACCAGGAAGCCGATCTGTTCCTGGCTTTCGTGCCACAGCCAGAAGGCGCTGATGAGTTGCGTGACCAGCAGGATCAGCGCCAGCATCAGCAGCAGGCGGCGGCGCATGCTGATCATGAGGAGGGTTCCAGGCGGTAGCCGATGCCGCGCACGGTGCGGATGCGATCCTTGCCCAGTTTGCGGCGCAGGTTGTGAATGTGTACTTCCAACGTGTTGGAACCTAAATCGTCTTGCCAGGTATAGAGATCCTGCTGCAGGAGTTCACGGTTGACCGTCTGCCCGGCACGCATGATCAGACGCGCCAGAATGGCGAACTCTTTCGGCGTGACCTCCACCGGCTGCTGCTGCAGGTAAACCTGCTGGCTGGAGAGGTTCAGCTGCAGATCGTCCACCTGCATCAGATTGTCGCTGTGCCCCTGGTAGCGCCGCAGGAGGGCGCGCACGCGCGCCTGCAGCTCGACCAGCGCGAAGGGTTTGACCAGGTAGTCGTCGGCGCCGGCGTCCAGCCCGTCGACGCGGTCTTCCAGCGCGTCGCGGGCGGTCAGGATCAGCACCGGCAGATCGATCTGCTGGCGGCGCCACTGCCGCAGCAGCGCGGCGCCGTCGGTGTCCGGCAGGCCGAGATCCAGGATCACCATGCTGTATTGGCTGGTGATGAGCAGGCTGTTGGCCTCCGCCGCCGTAGCGGCGCAGTCGCAGACGTAACCTTCGCCGGTCAGCGCCAGCGCCAGCCCCTGTTGCAACAGTTCATCATCCTCAACGACCAGCAGCTTCATGATGATCCTCAGTTGTTTTGGTAAATATCCCGATACAGGCGGCTTTCGAAACGCACCAGCGGCGCGCGGCGCTGTTTCTGATCCTCCGGCGGCACGGCGTAGCCGGAGAGATACTGCACGAAGGCCATGCGCTGGCCGCTGGCGGTGGTGATGAAGCCCGCCAGGTTGTACACGCCCTGCAGCGCGCCGGTCTTGGCCGACACTTTTCCGTCGACGCCGGCTTCGTGCAGGCCGCCGCGGTAGCGCAGGGTGCCGTCATAGCCGGACAGCGGCAGCATCGAGATGAAGTTCAGCTCGTTGTCGTGCTGCGCGATGTACTGCAGCGCCTGCATCATGGTCGCCGGCGCCAGCAGGTTGTGGCGCGACAGGCCGGAGCCGTCGGCGATGATGGTGTTGCCCAGATCGATGCCGGCCTTCTGGCGCAGCACCTGACGTACCGCATCGGCACCCGCTCGCCAGGTGCCCGGCACGCCGAAGCGTTCGTGGCCGATGGTGCGGAAGACGGTATCGGCGATCATGTTGTCCGATTTTTTCAGCATGATCTTCAACAGATCGTGCAGCGGCGCCGACTGGGTTTGCGCGATCACCGTGCCGGTGATGCCGGGACGCGTCTGGCGTTTCAAGTGCCCGTCGATCTGGATGCCGGCCTGGATCAGTTCGTCTTTCAGGATGGCGCCCGCGTAGCTGGCGCCATCCTGGATGGCGAAGGCCAGCGGCAGCGGTTCGCTGCGCTGCGTCAGGCAGCCGGTCAGGGTAAAGCGGTTCAGCTCGCCCGGCACCACGTCCAGTTCGCAGTACTGCGCGTCTGCAGAGCCGCGCGCCAGGGTGCGCACCTGGCTAAACATATTGACCGGATAATAGGAGGCGACGCGGATAAACGCCATGTCGCCCGGATTCGGCGCGCTGTACAGCGAGACCGAGAAACAGTTGCGATCGACGATGGCGGCGGCCGGCGGCGCGCTGAAGCACTGCGTCAGATCGTTCCACGGCCAGCCGGGCGCCTTGTCATGGCTGGCGAAGACCGAGGTATCGACCAGCACGTCGCCGCTGATTTGGCGCACGCCCTGTTTCTTCAGGACGGCCACCATATTGCGCAGGCTCTGGCGTTTGAAGGTCGGATCGCCGCTGAAGCGGGCGATCAGGTTGCCGCGCAGCACGCCGTCGCGGATATCGCCCTGGCTCTCCAGCGTGGTGGTGAAACGGTAATCGGGCCCGAGTTGCAGCAATGCCGCCAGCGCCGTCAGCACTTTTTGGGTACTGGCCGGCAGCGCCATCTGCTGAGAGTGATAATCGATCGTCGGCGCGCCGGCACCGATTTTCTGAACGACCAGGGCAAGGTTGGCCCCATCAGGCAGATATTGTGTGTACTCTTCAACCGGGGCCGCATTCGCATTCAGAACAAATGCGCAAGCCAATGCACTGACAATTCGTGAAAAACGCATAATCTCGGGATAACAGCTGGATAACGTGCCGTCATACTACGGTGCAATCAGGGAAAAAGTAAACGATGACCCTCAAGGAACTCTAGGCTAAAATGCGTATCAAAATGCAAAACCGATCTTGGCTTGGGCTCCGTTCCGAGTCAGGTTTCTTTTGTTTGTCGCCTGGAGGCGGGTGGCGGTATGCCAACCGTGTTTTCATACGAATACGTCAGGATGACGGTTATTTGAACAGGAAAGATTTAGAGGTATTTATACGATGAACCAAATTCCGATGACCTTGTTTGGCGCTGAAAAACTGCGCGAAGAGCTCGAATATCTGAAAAGCGTGCGCCGCCCGAAAATCATTGCGGACATCGCTGAGGCGCGCGAGCACGGCGATTTGAAAGAGAATGCCGAGTACCACGCCGCCCGCGAACAGCAGGGTTTCTGCGAAGGCCGCATTCAGGAAATCGAAGCCAAGCTGTCCAATGCTCAGGTGATCGATATCACCAAGATGCCGAACACCGGCCGAGTGATCTTCGGCGCCACCGTATCGGTGATGAATCTGGACAGTGAAGAAGAAGTGACTTACCGCATCGTTGGCGACGATGAGGCCGATTTCAAGAAAAATCTGATTTCGGTAAACTCGCCGATGGCGCGCGGCCTGATCGGCAAAGAGCAAGACGATGTGGTGGTGATCAAAACCCCTGGCGGCGACGTCGAGTATGAGATCCTGAAGGTTGAGTATCTCTGATCGAGGCCGTTGGTCATTAATGCGCCAACGTTTTGTAAAGATAGGAAAAAGGCCGCAAGCGGCCTTTTATCTTGGTCAGGCGCATGGCACCTTTTCGTTAACCTGATGGTTATTAACGCGGTAGACTGATCTTGCGCTCTTTCGACGGGCGGTAAAGAATAAGCGTACTGCCGATAACTTGCACATTGCAGGCGCCCGTTTCACGCACGATAGCATCGGCGATCAGGGTTTTGGTTTCGCGATCTTCAGCGGCGATTTTTACCTTGATCAGCTCGTGATGCTCCAGAGCCTGTTCAATTTCAGCCAGCACCCCTTCGGTAAGACCGTTATTGCCCAGCATCACCACCGGTTTTAACGGATGCGCCAGGCCTTTCAGGTGCTGTTTTTGTTTATTATTCAGATTCATTGTCTTTTTTGCTTAAGTTGGGATTGAAAACGGTACATTCTACCGCCATCTCATGTATATCACCAAATCGGTCTTCACCGGTGTGAGTCTACGTGAGCAGCGACCCTGACATAAGACTCTTTTTATGATAGTTGGAAAACGAGATGGCTAATAAAAAGCGTTCGGCTAGCTCCAGTCGCTGGTTACAAGAACACTTTAGCGATAAATATGTACAGCAGGCGCAGAAAAAGGGACTGCGTTCCCGCGCCTGGTTTAAACTTGATGAAATACAGCAGAGCGACAAACTGTTCAAACCGGGCATGACCGTGGTGGATCTCGGCGCCGCGCCGGGCGGCTGGTCGCAGTATGTGGTCACCCAAATCGGCGGTACCGGGCGCATCATCGCCTGTGATATTTTGCCAATGGATCCTATCGTTGGCGTCGATTTCCTTCAGGGCGATTTTCGTGATGAACTGGTGCTGAAGGCGCTGTTGGAACGAGTAGGCGAGAGTAAGGTTCAGGTGGTCATGTCCGATATGGCCCCGAATATGAGTGGCACCCCGGCGGTCGATATTCCAAGGTCGATGTATCTGGTGGAGTTGGCGCTGGATATGTGTCGGGATGTCCTCGCACCAGGCGGAAGTTTCCTGGTGAAGGTGTTCCAGGGAGATGGCTTTGACGAGTACCTACGGGAAATTCGCTCCCTGTTTACGAAGGTTAAGATTCGTAAGCCAGACGCTTCCCGCGCCCGTTCGCGCGAAGTGTACATTGTAGCGACAGGGCGCAAACTGTAGTACCCTAACGCTGTTTGTTAACACAGTTGTAAGATGAGGTTAATCCCTTGAGTGACATGGCGAAAAACCTAATTCTCTGGTTAGTCATCGCGGTAGTGTTGATGTCTGTATTCCAGAGCTTTGGGCCCAGCGAGTCGAATGGCCGTAGGGTGGATTACTCTACCTTCATGTCCGAACTGACCCAGGACCAGGTTCGCGAAGCGCGAATCAACGGACGTGAAATTAACGTTACCAAGAAAGACAGTAACAAATACACGACCTACATCCCTGTCAACGATCCTAAGTTGCTGGATACGTTGTTAACGAAGAATGTGAAAGTTGTCGGCGAGCCGCCTGAAGAGCCGAGCCTGCTGGCTTCTATCTTTATCTCCTGGTTCCCGATGCTGTTGCTGATCGGGGTCTGGATCTTCTTTATGCGGCAAATGCAGGGCGGCGGCGGCAAGGGCGCGATGTCCTTCGGCAAGAGCAAGGCCCGCATGCTGACGGAAGACCAGATCAAGACCACTTTCGCCGATGTCGCCGGTTGTGACGAAGCGAAAGAAGAGGTGAGCGAACTGGTGGAATACCTGCGCGAGCCGAGTCGTTTCCAGAAGCTGGGCGGCAAGATCCCGAAAGGCGTGCTGATGGTTGGCCCGCCGGGGACCGGTAAAACGCTGCTGGCGAAAGCGATCGCCGGCGAAGCGAAGGTGCCGTTCTTCACCATTTCCGGTTCCGACTTCGTCGAAATGTTCGTCGGTGTGGGTGCATCCCGCGTGCGCGACATGTTCGAGCAAGCGAAGAAAGCCGCGCCGTGCATCATTTTCATCGATGAAATCGACGCCGTCGGTCGCCAGCGTGGCGCCGGCCTGGGTGGCGGTCACGATGAGCGCGAACAGACCCTGAACCAGATGCTGGTTGAGATGGACGGTTTCGAAGGCAACGAAGGCATCATCGTCATCGCGGCCACCAACCGCCCGGACGTGCTTGACCCTGCGCTGCTGCGCCCGGGCCGTTTCGACCGTCAGGTCGTGGTCGGGCTGCCGGATGTGCGTGGCCGTGAGCAGATCCTGAAGGTGCACATGCGCCGCGTGCCGTTGGCGGCCGACATCGACGCCTCCGTCATTGCGCGCGGTACGCCGGGCTTCTCCGGTGCCGATCTGGCTAACCTGGTCAACGAAGCGGCGCTGTTCGCCGCCCGCGGCAACAAGCGCGTGGTGTCGATGGTGGAGTTCGAGAAA
This sequence comes from Serratia sp. CY31944, assembly GCF_052169175.1. Classification (NCBI taxonomy): domain Bacteria; kingdom Pseudomonadati; phylum Pseudomonadota; class Gammaproteobacteria; order Enterobacterales; family Yersiniaceae; genus Serratia; species Serratia sp. CY31944. The sequence goes on along the minus strand of NZ_JBJNLG010000007.1, from coordinate 88,669 downwards.
GCCAAAGACAAGATCATGATGGGTGCGGAACGCCGCTCCATGGTGATGACCGAAGCGCAGAAAGAGTCGACCGCGTATCACGAAGCGGGCCACGCCATCATTGGCCGCCTGGTTCCTGAACACGATCCGGTGCACAAGGTGACGATCATTCCTCGCGGCCGTGCGCTCGGCGTGACCTTCTTCCTGCCGGAAGGGGATGCGATCAGCGCCAGCCGTCAGAAGCTGGAGAGCCAAATCTCCACCCTGTATGGCGGCCGTCTGGCGGAAGAGATCATCTACGGGCCGGAGAAAGTCTCTACCGGTGCGTCGAACGACATCAAAGTGGCGACCTCCATCGCCCGCAACATGGTGACCCAGTGGGGCTTCTCCGAGAAGCTGGGGCCGCTGCTGTATGCGGAAGAAGAGGGCGAAGTGTTCCTGGGCCGTTCCGTGGCCAAGGCGAAGCACATGTCGGATGAAACCGCGCGCATCATCGACCAGGAAGTGAAGTCGCTGATCGAGCGTAACTACACGCGTGCTCGCTCGCTGCTGATGGAAAACATGGACATCCTGCACTCGATGAAGGATGCGCTGATGAAGTACGAAACCATCGATGCGCCGCAGATCGACGATCTGATGAACCGCAAAGACGTGCGTCCGCCTGCAGGTTGGGACGATGCGAACAAAGGCAACAGCTCCGACAACGGCGGCACCCCGAAAGCCCCGACGCCGGTAGATGAGCCGCGCACCCCAACGCCGGGCAACACCATGTCCGAACAGCTCGACAAGTAACTGCGGCTGTGTAATAACATCAAACCCCGGTACGCCGGGGTTTTTTTTGCCCGGCGGGCAGTGAACCAGGCAACAGTAAGGTGGACCAACCATGCAGTTAACCGTGCGCGACATGACGCTCAATCTCTCCCATCCGCAGGTGATGGGCATCCTCAACGTGACGCCGGATTCATTTTCCGACGGCGGCCGCCACAACACCCTGAACCAGGCATTGCTGCACGCGCATGCGCTGATTTCGGCCGGCGCCACGATGATCGATATCGGCGGCGAGTCGACAAGGCCGGGGGCGGCAGAGGTGAGTGAAGAGGAAGAATTGGAACGGGTCGTGCCGGTGGTGGAAGCGCTGGCGCAGCGTTTTGAAGTCTTTATCTCTGTCGATACCTCGAAAGCGGGCGTGATCCGCGAATCAGCGCACGCCGGCGCACACCTGATCAACGACATTCGCTCACTTCAGGAGCCGGGTGCCCTGGCGGCGGCGGCGGAAAGCGGGCTGCCGGTCTGTCTGATGCATATGCAAGGGCAGCCGCGCACCATGCAGCAGGCACCGCACTACGATGACCTGATTGCCGACGTTCAGGCGTTTTTCGAGCACCATATCCGGCGCTGTAACGAGGCGGGGATAACAAATCAGAAATTGCTGCTCGACCCAGGCTTCGGTTTCGGTAAAAATTTGGCGCACAACTATCAGCTTCTGGCGCGGTTGTCGGAGTTTCATCGTTTCGGTTTGCCGCTATTGGTCGGTATGTCGCGTAAATCGATGATTGGGCAACTGCTGAACGTGCCGCCGGATCAACGGGTGATCGGCAGCGTTGCCTGCGCGGTGATCGCGGCGATGCAGGGCGCGCAGATTGTCAGAGTGCATGACGTTAAAGAAACCGTCGAGGCGATGCGTGTCGTCGAGGCAACACTTTCAGCTAAGGGACAATAGAGACATGAGCGAGCGCAAATATTTTGGCACCGACGGCATCCGTGGCAAGGTCGGGGACAGCCCCATCACGCCGGACTTCGTGCTGAAGCTCGGCTGGGCGGCCGGTAAAGTGCTGGCGCGCCACGGTTCGCGTAAGATCATCATCGGTAAGGATACGCGCATCTCCGGCTATATGCTGGAGTCCGCGCTGGAAGCCGGCCTGGCGGCCGCAGGGCTGTCCGCCTCCTTCACCGGGCCGATGCCGACCCCGGCGGTGGCTTATCTGACGCGCACCTTCCGCGCTGAAGCGGGCATCGTCATTTCCGCTTCTCATAACCCGTTCTATGACAACGGCATCAAGTTCTTCTCGATCGACGGCGCCAAGCTGCCGGACAACGTCGAAGAAGCTATCGAAGCCGAGATGGAAAAGCCGCTGACCTGCGTGGAGTCCGCCGAGCTGGGTAAAGCCAGCCGCATCATCGACGCCGCCGGCCGCTATATCGAATTCTGCAAAGGCACCTTCCCAAGCGAGCTGAGCCTGAAGGGGCTGAAAATCGTGGTTGACTGCGCCAACGGGGCGACCTACCACATCGCGCCGAGCGTGCTGCGCGAGCTGGGCGCCACGGTGATCGCCATCGGCGTTGAGCCGGACGGCATGAACATCAACGAGAAGTGCGGCGCTACCGACGTGCGTCAGCTGCAGGAGCGCGTGCTGCAGGAAAAAGCGCACGTGGGCCTGGCGTTCGACGGCGACGGCGACCGCGTGATGATGGTGGATCACCTGGGCAACAAGGTGGACGGCGATCAGATCTTGTACATCATTGCCCGCGAAGGCCTGCGTCAGGGGCAACTGCGCGGTGGTGCGGTCGGCACCCTGATGAGCAACATGGGGCTGGAGCTGGCGCTGAAACAGCTGGGTATTCCGTTCGCTCGCGCCAAAGTGGGCGACCGCTATGTGTTGGAGAAGCTGCAGGAGCTGGGTTGGCGCATCGGTGCGGAAAACTCCGGCCATGTGATCCTGCTGGACAAAACCACCACCGGCGACGGTATCGTGGCCGGGCTGCAGGTGCTGACCGCCATGGTGCGCAACCACATGAGCCTACATGACCTGTGCAGCGGCATGAAGCTGCTGCCGCAGATCCTGGTCAACGTGCGCTTCGCCGGCGATCACAATCCGCTGGAGTCCGACGCGGTGCGCAAGGTCACCGAGCAGGTAGAGGCCGAGTTGGCCGGCCGCGGCCGGGTGCTGCTGCGCAAATCGGGCACCGAGCCGCTGATCCGCGTAATGGTGGAAGGCGAGGACGAGCAGCAGGTGACCGCGCTGGCGCATCGCATTGCCGATGCGGTGAAATCCGCCGGTTAAAACAGACAGTTAGCCATCGGGCTCGGCACAGCTGAGCCCGAATAGGCGATTGTTGGCGTTTTTTTCCGCAAACGCGCCGGCGGCTGCAAATTGCCCTTGCGCGGGTTGGCGGCTTTGGTTAGTATTCACACCCGCTTCAGTAGGCAGTTTATAAAAACGCCTGCTTGATGAATGTGAAGCATTTGGCATGCGGTGAGGCCGCAAGGATACGGGTACTACTATGTACGAAGCTCTTCTGGTAATTTTCCTGCTGATTTCAATCGGGCTGGTTGCTCTGATTATGTTGCAGCAAGGTAAAGGCGCTGATATGGGAGCCTCTTTCGGAGCAGGTGCATCAGGCACATTGTTCGGTTCGAGTGGTTCCGGTAACTTTATGACCCGCATGACTGCTGTGCTGGCGACGCTGTTCTTCGTCATCAGCCTGATTCTGGGCAACCTCAGCAGCAACCAAAGCAAGAAAGGCAGCGAGTGGGAAAACCTGGGTCAGCCAGTGAAAACTGAGCAGACAACCGCGCCGGCAGCACCTGCCAAGCCGAGCAGCGATATCCCGCAGTAAGCCGAAAAAGTTTGTAAACGGTGGTTGTGAACTCGAAAGAACAACGGCCGTTAGCAGTAAGAATCAGTACCGAGGTGGTGGAATTGGTAGACACGCTACCTTGAGGTGGTAGTGCCCTAACGGGCTTGTGGGTTCGAGTCCCATCCTCGGTACCAAATCCCAGAGATAACTTGCAATTTTGCGATTATCGGCGTAGTATTTGCCACGTTTTCGGACGCGGGGTGGAGCAGCCTGGTAGCTCGTCGGGCTCATAACCCGAAGGTCGTCGGTTCAAATCCGGCCCCCGCAACCACTTTCCTTTAAGTGTTTATTTTCAAATACACTTTTCGATTGAAATCCGCTTTTCTCGATCAACATTTGAAAATGACACTTGCTCGAAAGTTGTACCGAGGCCGCCTAGCGGCAAACAGGGTCCAGTTGCATAAAGCCCCGATTTTTCGGGGTTTTTTGTTATTTGGCAACAGAATCACTGGGCTATTTAGCCCTTTTTTTATGTCTTGGGGGTGGGCTTGTCCACATTAGAGCAACAGTTAACAGAGATGCTTTCGGCACCCGTAGAAGCGTTGGGCTTTGAGCTTGTAGGCATCGAATTCATTCGTGCGCGCCAATCGACGCTCCGCATCTATATTGATAGTGATAACGGCATCAATGTTGATGATTGCGCTGATGTCAGCCACCAGGTCAGCGCTGTATTGGACGTCGAAGATCCAATCACGGTCGCTTACAACTTGGAAGTCTCCTCTCCTGGCCTTGATCGCCCGATGTTCACCGCTGAGCACTATACGCGTTTCCTCGGTGAAGAAGTCAGCCTGGTCCTGCGCATGGCGGTACAAAACCGTCGCAAGTGGCAGGGTATTATCAAGTCTGTCGAAGGCGAGATGATCACGGTTACTGTGGAAGGGAAAGATGAAGTGTTCGCGCTGAGCAACATCCAGAAAGCGAACCTGGTACCCCACTTTTAAAGTTTGGAAGAGGCAACTAGGATGAACAAAGAGATTCTGGCTGTTGTTGAAGCAGTTTCCAATGAAAAATCCCTTCCGCGCGAGAAGATTTTCGAAGCGCTGGAAACTGCATTAGCCACCGCAACCAAGAAAAAATACGAGCAGGAAATCGACGTGCGCGTCAGCATTGACCGCAGAACAGGCGATTTCGATACCTTCCGCCGTTGGGTCGCCGTAGACGAAGTGACGCAGCCAACGCGTGAAATCACGCTGGAAGCCGCTCAGTTTGAGGATCCGAGCATCGAGCTCGGCGGCTACGTCGAAGATCAGATCGAATCCGTGACCTTCGACCGCATTACCACCCAAACCGCCAAGCAGGTTATCGTGCAGAAAGTGCGCGAAGCCGAGCGTGCGATGGTGGTTGACGCTTTCCGTGAACACGAAGGTGAGATCGTCACCGGCGTGGTGAAGAAAGTGAACCGTGACAGCATCGCGCTGGATCTGGGCAACAACGCCGAAGCGGTGATTGGCCGTGAAGACATGCTGCCGCGCGAAAACTTCCGTCCGGGCGACCGCATTCGCGGCGTACTGTACGCCGTGCGTCCTGAAGCTCGCGGCGCGCAGCTGTTCGTCAGCCGTTCCAGCTCGGAAATGCTGAAAGAACTGTTCCGCATCGAAGTGCCGGAAATCGGCGAAGAAGTGATTGAAATTAAAGCGGCAGCCCGCGATCCAGGCTCCCGCGCGAAAATTGCAGTGAAAACCAACGACAAGCGCATCGACCCGGTCGGCGCCTGCGTAGGTATGCGCGGTGCGCGCGTTCAGGCCGTGTCGAGCGAGCTCGGCGGCGAACGCATTGACATCATCCTGTGGGATGATAACCCAGCGCAATTCGTCATCAACGCCATGGCGCCGGCCGACGTCGCGTCGATCGTGGTAGACGAAGATAACTGCACCATGGATATCGCCGTTGAAGCCAGCAACCTGGCGCAGGCGATCGGCCGTAACGGCCAAAACGTGCGTTTGGCTTCCCAGCTGCTGAAACAACACCGCGGCGACGATCGTTGGGAACTGAACGTGATGACGGCGGACGACCTGCAGGCCAAGCACCAGGCCGAGGCTCATGCCGCTATTGATACCTTCACCAAGTATCTTGATATCGACGAAGATTTCGCCACCGTACTGGTTGAAGAAGGCTTCTCCACGCTGGAAGAGCTGGCCTACGTGCCGATCAAAGAGCTGTTGGAAATCGACGGTCTGGATGAAGATACGGTTGAAGCATTGCGCGAACGCGCCAAAGCTGCATTGACCACGCTGGCCCTGGCACAAGAAGAAAGCCTGGGCGACAACAAACCGGCCGACGATTTGCTCAACCTGCCGGGTCTTGAGCGCAGCATGGCCTTTAAACTGGCCGCGCGTGGGGTTTGTACGCTGGAAGATCTTGCCGAGCAGGGTGTTGACGATCTGGCTGATATTGAAGGGCTTAGCGACGAGCAAGCCGGCGAGCTGATCATGGCTGCACGCAATATCTGTTGGTTTGGCGACAACGCGTAATAACTGTAGCAGGAAGGAACAGCATGACGACAGATGTAACCGTAAAATCGCTGGCAGCAGAGATTCAGACTCCGGTTGATCGCCTGGTACAGCAGTTTGCTGATGCAGGGATCAACAAGTCCGAGTCGGACTCTGTTACCCAGCAAGAAAAAGAAACATTGCTGGCGCACCTGAACCGTGAACACGGCAGCGCGCCGGGTAAACTCACTTTGCAGCGCAAAACGCGCAGCACCTTGAATATCCCGAGCACCGGCGGTAAAAGTAAATCGGTGCAAATTGAGGTCCGCAAGAAACGCACTTATGTAAATCGCGATACGCAGGAAGCCCAGTTGGCTGAAGCGGCAGAGCAGGCACAGCGTGAAGCGGAAGAGCAGGCACGGCGCGAAGCGGAAGAGCTCGCAAAACGCGAAGCGGAAGCGAAGCGCGCAGCCGAAGAGCAAGCCAAACGTGAGGCCGCGGAGATTGCTAAGCGTAATTCAGCGGAAAAAGAAAAAGTGACCAATCAACATACCGACGAAATGACCAAGCCAGCTCAGGCGGAAAAAGCACGCCGTGAAGCCGAAGCCGCTGAACTGAAACGCAAAGCGGAAGAGGAAGTGCGCCGCAAGGTTGAAGAGGAAGCCAAGCGCGTGGCGGAAGAAGCCCGCCGCATGGCCGAAGAGAACGGCGAGAAGTGGGCTCAGGCAGACGCGGCAAGCGCTGCGGTTGAAAGCGCCGACTATCACGTGACCACCTCTCAGCACGCCCGCGCCGCGGAAGATGAAAACGACGCCAAAGTTGAAGGCGATCGTCGCAGCCGCACCCGCGGCGGCAAAGCCACCAAGCAGAAGAAAGGCAACAAGCTGTCCGAATCCAAAGCGGATCGTGAAGAGGCGCGTGCCGTTACCCGTGGCGGTAAAGGCAAACGCAAGCCTAGCGCTCTGCAGCAGGGCTTCAACAAGCCGGCGCAGGTGGTTAACCGTGACGTGGTGATTGGCGAAACCATCACCGTGGCCGAGCTGGCCAACAAGATGGCGGTAAAAGGTTCTCAGGTCATCAAAGTGATGATGAAGCTGGGCGCCATGGCCACCATCAACCAGGTTATCGACCAGGAAACCGCACAGCTGGTTGCCGAAGAGATGGGCCACAAAGTTATCCTGCGTCGTGAAAACGAGCTGGAAGAAGCGCTGATGAGCGACCGTGATACGGGCGCTGCGGCCGAGCCGCGCGCGCCGGTCGTGACCATCATGGGCCACGTTGACCACGGTAAAACCTCTCTGCTGGACTACATCCGCTCCACCAAAGTGGCGGCGGGCGAAGCCGGCGGCATTACCCAGCACATCGGTGCCTACCACGTAGAAACCGAGAACGGCATGATCACCTTCCTGGATACCCCGGGCCACGCCGCGTTTACCTCGATGCGTGCTCGCGGTGCTCAGGCGACTGACATCGTGGTGCTGGTAGTGGCGGCCGACGACGGCGTGATGCCACAGACCATCGAAGCTATCCAGCACGCGAAAGCGGCGCAGGTGCCGTTGGTGGTTGCGGTGAACAAAATCGACAAGCCGGAAGCCGATCCGGACCGCGTTAAGCAGGAACTGTCTCAGTACGGCGTTATGCCGGAAGAGTGGGGCGGCGAAGCGCAGTTCGTCCACGTGTCCGCGAAAGCCGGTACCGGTATCGACGAGCTGCTGCAGGCTATCCTGCTGCAGGCCGAAGTTCTGGAACTGAAAGCGGTTCGCAGCGGCATGGCGAGCGGCGTGGTGATCGAGTCCTTCCTGGATAAAGGCCGTGGCCCTGTGGCTACTGTGCTGGTTCAGGAAGGTACGCTGAACAAGGGCGATATCGTTCTGTGCGGCTTCGAATACGGCCGTGTGCGTGCGATGCGCGACGAATTGGGCCGTGACGTGACCTCCGCCGGTCCTTCTATCCCTGTGGAAATCCTGGGTCTGTCCAGCGTGCCTGCAGCGGGTGACGAAGCGACCGTGGTGCGCGACGAGAAGAAAGCGCGTGAAGTGGCGCTGTACCGTCAGGGCAAATTCCGCGAAGTCAAACTGGCGCGTCAGCAGAAGTCCAAGCTGGAAAACATGTTCGCCAACATGACCGACGGCGAAGTGTCCGAGCTGAACATCGTACTGAAGTCCGACGTACAGGGTTCTTGCGAAGCGATCAGCGACTCGCTGCTGAAACTCTCCACCGACGAAGTGAAGGTGAAGATTGTCGGCTCCGGCGTAGGTGGTATCACCGAAACCGACGCGACGCTGGCTGCGGCTTCCAACGCCATCATCCTGGGCTTCAACGTGCGTGCCGACGCTTCTGCGCGCCGCGTGATCGAAGCGGAAAGCCTGGATCTGCGTTACTACTCCGTGATCTATAACCTGATCGACGAAGTGAAGCAGGCGATGAGCGGTATGCTGGCGCCGGAATACAAGCAGCAGATCATCGGCCTGGCCGAAGTGCGTGACGTGTTCAAATCGCCTAAGTTCGGCGCTATCGCTGGCTGTATGGTTACCGAAGGGACCATCAAGCGTCACAACCCAATCCGCGTACTGCGCGACAACGTGGTTATCTATGAAGGCGAGCTGGAATCCCTGCGCCGCTTCAAGGATGACGTTAACGAAGTCCGTAACGGCATGGAATGTGGTATCGGCGTTAAGAACTATAACGACGTGCGCGTCGGCGACATGATCGAAGTGTTCGAAATCATTGAGATTCAACGCACCATCGCTTAACGATTGCACATCTGCTTATATCTGTTTACGGGGGGCCTTGTGCCCCCCGATTTGTCTGGAGAATCCAAAATGGCAAAAGAATTCAGCCGCGGTCAACGCGTGGCGCAAGAGATGCAGAAAGAGATTGCGATCATTCTGCAGCGTGAAGTGAAAGATCCGCGCGTCGGCATGGCGACCGTTTCCGGCGTAGAAGTGTCCCGTGACCTGGCGTATGCCAAGGTTTACGTCACCTTTCTGAACGTACTGACCGAGAACCACGATCCGGATCTGGTCACCAACGGCATTAAAGCGTTGCAGGACGCTTCCGGCTACATCCGCACCCTGCTGGGCAAAGCGATGCGCCTGCGCGTGGTGCCGGAGCTGACCTTCGCTTACGACAACTCCCTGGTGGAAGGCATGCGCATGTCCAACCTGGTGACCAACGTGGTGAAGAACGACGCCGAGCGCCGTTCCGCCTCAGGCGATGACAAGGAGGATTAATGAGTCGCCCTCGTCGCCGCGGCCGTGATATCCACGGCGTGCTGTTGCTGGACAAGCCGCAGGGTTTGTCGTCCAACGATGCGCTGCAAAAAGTAAAACGCCTGTACAACGCCAACCGGGCGGGCCATACCGGCGCGCTCGATCCGCTGGCGACCGGCATGCTGCCTATCTGCCTGGGCGAAGCGACCAAGTTTTCGCAATATCTGCTCGATTCCGACAAGCGCTATCGGGTGATCGCCAAGCTGGGGCAGCGTACCGATACCTCCGACGCCGACGGCCAGATCGTGCAGGAGCGCCCGGTGAACTTCACCCAGGCGCAGCTCGACGCGGCGCTGGACACCTTCCGCGGCGATATCCAGCAGGTGCCGTCGATGTATTCGGCGCTGAAATACCAGGGAAAGAAACTCTACGAGTATGCGCGCCAGGGCATTGAAGTGCCGCGCGAAGCGCGCAGCATCACGGTGTACGAGCTGCAGTTTATCCGTTGGGAAGGGGATGAGCTGGAGCTGGAGATCCACTGCTCGAAAGGCACCTACATCCGCACCATCACCGACGATCTCGGCGAGCTGCTGGGCTGCGGCGCGCACGTGATCTATCTGCGCCGCCTGCAGGTGGCGACTTACCCGATCGCGCGCATGGTGACGCTGGAACAGCTGAACGCCCTGCTGGAGCAAGCGCAGGAACAAGCGATCGCTCCCGGCGACCTGCTCGATCCGCTGCTGATGCCGATGGACAGCCCGGTTGAGAACTATCCGGAAGTGAATTTGCTGCCGGTGGTAGCGGGCTACGTCAAGCAGGGGCAACCGGTGCAAGTGGCCGGCGCGCCGGCTTCTGGCCTGGTGCGCATCACCGAGGGTGAAGAGCGAAAATTCATCGGCGTTGGTGACATCGCCGAGGACGGTCGCGTGGCGCCGCGCCGCCTGGTGGTCGAGCATTTCGACTGACGGCGGGGCTCTGCGTCGCCTTGCGATCGCACTGCGCTAAGAGTAGAATGGCGCAGCTTATGCATTGGGTTGCTGAATTAGAGATCGGCGCCTGTTTTTATTATCTATAATCTGGAGTATTACAATGTCTCTAAGTGTTGAAGCTAAAGCTCAAATCGTAGCTGATTTCGGTCGTGGTACTAACGACAGCGGTTCTACCGAAGTTCAGGTTGCCCTGCTGACTGCGCAGATCAACCATCTGCAAGGCCACTTCTCCGAGCACAAAAAAGATCACCACAGCCGTCGTGGTCTGCTGCGTATGGTTTCTCAGCGTCGCAAGCTGCTGGACTACCTGAAGCGTAAAGATGTAGCACGTTACACCAGCCTGATCGAGCGTCTGGGTCTGCGTCGCTAATCTAGCAAGTTTCAGTGGAAAGGGGCCTATTTTGGCCCCTTTCTTCTAGGAAGCATAAGCAAATCAGGTTAATGTATTACTGATGTTTCCAAACAGGTTCTTCCGTTACAGAGGTTCGCGCGGCTAATGAGAGGCTTTATCTCCCGCCTGAGATAAGGATTGTCATTAGTCGCGAGGATGTAGTGAGAAGGCAAATCGAGTCACAGGCGTGTCGAGTCGTCAATGCGATTGCGCGCCGCTAATCAAGGATATAATTTTGCTGACACCGATCATTCGCAAATTCCAGTATGGCCAGCATACCGTCACCATCGAAACCGGTATGATGGCGCGTCAGGCCACCGCCGCCGTTATGGTGAGCATGGATGACACCGCCGTATTCGTTACCGTCGTTGGCCAGAAAAAAGCCAAGCCGGGCCAGAGCTTCTTCCCGCTGACCGTTAACTACCAAGAGCGTACCTACGCCGCCGGCCGCATCCCGGGCAGCTTCTTCCGTCGCGAAGGCCGTCCGAGCGAAGGCGAGACCCTGACTTCCCGTCTGATCGACCGTCCGATCCGTCCACTGTTCCCGGACAACTTCCTGAACGAAGTTCAGGTGATCGCGACCGTGGTTTCCGTTAACCCGCAGGTGAACCCGGACATCGTTGCGATGATCGGTGCTTCCGCAGCCCTGAGCCTGTCCGGTATTCCGTTCAACGGCCCAATCGGCGCCGCGCGCGTGGGTTACATCAACGATCAGTACGTGCTGAACCCGACGACCGATGAGCTGAAAGAAAGCCGTCTGGATCTGGTGGTTGCCGGTACCGCCGGCGCGGTGCTGATGGTGGAATCCGAAGCGGACGTGCTGAGCGAAGATCAGATGCTGGGCGCCGTGGTGTTCGGCCACGACCAGCAGCAAGTGGTTATCGAAAACATCAACGCGCTGGTTGCCGAAGCCGGCAAACCGAAGTGGGATTGGCAGGCGCCTGCGGTCAACGAAGCGCTGCAAGCGCGCGTGGCTGAACTGGCCGAAGCTCGCCTGGGCGATGCTTACCACATCACCGAAAAACAAGAGCGTTACGCTCAGGTTGACGCGATCAAAGACAGCGTTGTTGAAACCCTGCTGGCGCAGGACGAAACGCTGGACGCCGGCGAAATCCAGGACATCCTGGGCAACCTGGAGAAAAACGTGGTGCGTAGCCGCGTACTGCGTGGCGAGCCGCGTATCGACGGCCGTGAAAAAGACATGATCCGTGGCCTGGACGTGCGCACCGGCGTATTGCCGCGCACCCACGGTTCCGCGCTGTTCACCCGTGGCGAAACTCAGGCGCTGGTTACCGCGACCCTGGGCACCGCGCGCGACGCACAGAACCTGGACGAGCTGATGGGCGAGAAGACCGACAGCTTCCTGTTCCACTACAACTTCCCTCCGTACTCCGTGGGCGAAACCGGCATGGTCGGTTCTCCTAAGCGTCGTGAAATCGGTCACGGTCGCCTGGCGAAACGCGGCGTATTGGCTATGATGCCTAAACCGGAAGATTTCCCGTACACCGTTCGCGTGGTGTCTGAAATCACCGAATCCAACGGTTCTTCTTCCATGGCTTCCGTGTGCGGCGCGTCTCTGGCGCTGATGGACGCCGGTGTGCCAATCAAGGCTGCCGTTGCGGGTATCGCGATGGGTCTGGTGAAAGAAGCCGATAACTTTGTGGTTCTGTCCGACATTCTGGGTGACGAAGATCACCTGGGCGACATGGACTTCAAAGTGGCCGGTAGCCGCGACGGTATCACCGCGCTGCAGATGGACATCAAAATCGAAGGTATCACCCGCGAAATCATGCAGGTGGCTCTGAACCAGGCCAAGGGCGCGCGTCTGCACATCCTGGGCGTGATGGAACAGGCTATCAGCACCCCACGCGGCGATATCTCCGAATTCGCACCGCGTATTCATACTATCCGCATCAACCCGGATAAGATTAAAGACGTGATCGGTAAGGGCGGTTCCGTTATCCGCGCGCTGACCGAAGAGACTGGCACTACCATCGAAATCGAAGATGATGGTACAGTTAAAATCGCTGCGACCGACGGGGAGAAGGCGAAATTCGCTATCCGTCGTATCGAAGAGATCACGGCAGAGATCGAAGTGGGCCGTATCTACCAGGGTAAAGTGACCCGTATCGTTGATTTCGGCGCATTCGTCGCTATCGGCGGTGGTAAAGAAGGTCTGGTACACATTTCTCAGATCGCCGACAAGCGCGTCGAGAAAGTGACCGACTATCTGCAGATGGGTCAGGAAGTGCCGGTTAAGGTACTGGAAGTTGACCGTCAGGGCCGCGTGCGTCTGAGCATCAAAGAAGCGATGGCGCCGGAAGCGGGTTCACCTGCGCCTGAAGCAGAATAACTGTATAGATAGTTTTACAGCTCCCCGCCACGGGGTTGGGAGCTGTTCGTATCGCGCGGGTAGGATGCCCGCGTTTTAGCAAACGGAGGACAGGACGTTCATCCAATGTTTGTCTTCGGGAGTGGGAAATGAAGCCTTTCTTGCGCTGGTGTTACGTTGCGACAGCACTCATGCTGGCAGGATGCAGCAACCATGATTGGCGTAAAGACGAAGTTTTGGCAATCCCGTTGCAGCCAACGTTGCAGCAGGAAGTGATCCTGGCGCGCATGGAACAAATTCTTGCCAGCCGGGCACTGACGGATGACGAACGCGCACAGCTTTTATATGAGCGCGGTGTGCTGTATGATAGCCTCGGGTTACGTGCATTAGCGCGCAATGATTTCTCGCAGGCGCTGGCGATACGTCCCGACATGCCGGAAGTTTTCAACTACCTGGGCATTTACTTAACGCAGGCAGGCAATTTTGATGCTGCCTATGAAGCGTTTGATTCTGTACTAGAGCTTGATCCAACTTACAATTACGCGCGTTTAAACCGGGGCATCGCACTGTATTATGGCGGCCGCTTCCCGTTGGCGCAGGATGATCTGCAGGCGTTTTATCAAGACGACCCAAACGATCCCTTCCGTTCGTTATGGCTGTATCTGGTGGAGCGAGAAATCGATCCCAAGAAGGCCGAGGTAGCGCTTCAGCAGCGCTATGACAAAGCGGACAGAGGGCAATGGGGATGGAATATTGTCGAATTCTACCTGGGCAAGATCAGCGAAAAAACGCTGATGGAACGCCTCAAGGCAGATGCAACGGATAACACTTCGCTCGCTGAGCATCTCAGTGAAACTGACTTCTATTTGGGTAAACACTACCTGAGTCTGGGGGACAAGGACACCGCTTCGGCGCTGTTCAAACTGACGGTGGCTAACAACGTTCACAACTTCGTTGAGCACCGCTATGCATTGTTGGAATTGGCGCTTTTGGGCCAAGAGCAAGACGACCTATCGGAATCGGACCAGCAATAGCTGACGAACACCTATCAGCCTGATGAACATTGGTTTTTAACCAAAGTTATCGCCTTCACGGGCGAGGGCTTTTTTGTTCGTTTTATAATCTAATTTGAGCCGGTTCACACTTTTCAATGAAAATGACTGAAAATTTTCTCGACGAGTTATGTAGACTGGCTGCCATTATTAATGAGGCACGTGTACATGACGACTGAGTTTGAAACCTCTTTTGCTGATCTGGGGCTGTCTGCTCCAATCATTTCCGCCCTGAACGATCTGGGCTATGAAAAACCATCTCCGATCCAGGCTGAGTGTATTCCTCACCTGTTGAACGGCCGCGACGTGCTGGGCATGGCACAGACCGGTAGTGGTAAAACTGCAGCGTTCTCGCTGCCGCTGCTGCACAACCTGCAGGCAGACCTGAAAGCACCTCAGATCCTGGTGCTGGCACCGACCCGCGAACTGGCGGTTCAGGTTGCCGAAGCGATGACCGATTTCTCCAAACACATGAACGGCGTCAACGTGGTAGCCCTGTACGGCGGCCAGCGTTACGACGTGCAGCTGCGCGCTCTGCGCCAGGGCCCGCAAATCGTTGTGGGTACCCCAGGCCGCCTGCTGGACCACCTGAAGCGCGGTACCCTGAACCTCTCCAACCTGAGCGGTCTGGTGCTGGATGAAGCCGACGAAATGCTGCGCATGGGCTTTATCGAAGACGTAGAAACCATCATGGCTGAGATCCCGGCTGAACATCAGACCGCGCTGTTCTCCGCCACCATGCCGGAAGCGATCCGTCGCATCACCCGCCGCTTTATGAAAGAGCCGCAGGAAGTGCGCATCCAGTCCAGCGTGACCACCCGTCCGGACATCAGCCAGAGCTACTGGTCGGTGTACGGCATGCGTAAAAACGAAGCGCTGGTGCGTTTCCTGGAAGCCGAAGACTTTGACGCGGCGATCATCTTCGTGCGCACCAAGAACGCGACCCTGGAAGTGGCCGAAGCGCTGGAGCGCAGCGGTTACAGCAGCGCCGCGCTGAACGGCGACATGAACCAGGCGCTGCGTGAGCAGACCCTGGAGCGCCTGAAAGACGGTCGTCTGGATATCCTGATCGCGACCGACGTTGCGGCCCGCGGCCTGGACGTTGAGCGCATCAGCCTGGTTGTCAACTACGACATCCCGATGGACTCCGAGTCTTACGTTCACCGTATCGGCCGTACCGGTCGTGCGGGCCGCGCCGGCCGCGCGCTGCTGTTCGTGGAAAACCGCGAACGCCGCCTGCTGCGCAACATCGAACGCACCATGAAGCTGACCATCCCGGAAGTGGAACTGCCGAACGCAGAACTGCTGGGCGAGCGTCGTCTGGCCAAGTTCGCGGCGAAAGTTCAGCAGCAGCTGGAAAGCAGCGATCTGGATCTGTACCGCGCACTGCTGACCAAACTGCAGCCGGAAGAAGAGCTGGATATGGAAACCCTGGCCGCAGCGCTGCTGAAAATGGCACAGGGCGAACGTCCGCTGATCCTGCCGCCGGATCCGGTCTTCAAGCCGCGTCAGCGCCGCGAATTCAACGACCGTGACGATCGTCGCGGTGACCGTGGCGATCGCCGCGACAGCCGTGACGGCGATCGTCCGCGTCGCGAACGTCGTGACGTTGGCGAAATGCAGCTGTACCGCATCGAAGTGGGCCGTGACGATGGCGTAGAAGTGCGTCACATCGTTGGCGCTATCGCTAACGAAGGCGACATCAGCAGCCGTTACATCGGTAACATCAAGCTGTTCGCGTCCCACTCCACCATCGAGCTGCCAAAAGGCATGCCGGGCGAGATCCTGAATCACTTCACTCGCACCCGCATCCTGAACAAGCCGATGAACATGCAGCTGCTGGGCGATGCACAGCCGTTCGAACGCCGCGAGCGTCGTGACGGTGGCAACGGTGGCGAGCGTCGTGGCAACGGTCGTCCGTTCAACGGCGAACGTCGCGAAGGCGGCCCACGTCGTTCCTTCGGTGAACGTCGTGAAGGCGGCAACGGCGGCGAGCGTCGTGGCGGTAACTACAACCGTGACGGCAAACCGGCGCCACGCCGTGATGATGGCGCACCTGCTGCACCACGTCGTCGTTTCGGCGACGCGTAATCGCTGATTCATCGCTCGCGGTGAAATGCTCTGAAAAACCAGCCTGCGGGCTGGTTTTTTTATGCCTGAAAGTTGCCGTCAAACGTCCCTGAATGGCGTATCATTCATAAGGTTTTTTCTTACGGATGATATGCACGGGAGATGCCATGAGTTGGCAGCAGTTCGAATCTCAATACCTGGTGCGCTTTTGGGCGCCGCTGCCGGCGGTGATCGCCGCCGGGATCCTTTCTACCTACTACTTCGGCATGACCGGCACCTTCTGGGCGGTGACCGGCGAGTTCACCCGCTGGGGCGGCCATGTGCTGCAGTGGTTCGGCCTGCACCCCGAGCAGTGGGGCTATTTCAAGGTTATCGGCCTGCAGGGCACGCCGCTGGAGCGCATCGACGGGCGCATGATCATCGGCATGTTCGCCGGCTGCATCGCCGCCGCGCTGTGGGCCAACAACATCAAGCTGCGCCAGCCGCAGCACCGCATTCGCATCGTGCAGGCGCTGCTGGGCGGCATTATCGCCGGCTTCGGCGCGCGCCTGGCGATGGGTTGCAACCTGGCGGCATTCTTCACCGGCATTCCGCAGTTTTCGCTGCACGCCTGGTTCTTCGCGCTGGCGACCGCCGCAGGGTCGTACTTCGGCGCCAAATTCACGCTGCTGCCGATGTTCCGCATTCCGGTCAAATTGCAAAAGGTGAAGGCCGCCGCGCCGCTGACGCAGAAGCCTGAGCAGGCGCGCCGCCGCTTCCGGCTGGGCATGGCGGTCTTCGGCCTGGCGGTGGCCTGGTCGCTGTGGACGCTGTTCGATGCGCCTAAGCTCGGCATCGCCATGCTGTTCGGTATCGGCTTCGGTCTGCTGATCGAACGCGCGCAGATCTGCTTCACCTCGGCGTTCCGCGATCTGTGGATCACTGGCCGCACCCACATGGCGAAAGCCATCATCATCGGCATGGCGGTGAGCGCCATCGGCATCTTCAGCTACGTGCAGCTCGGCGTGGCGCCGAAAATCATGTGGGCCGGCCCGAATGCGGTGCTGGGCGGCTTGCTGTTCGGCTTCGGCATCGTGCTGGCCGGCGGTTGCGAGACCGGCTGGATGTACCGTGCGGTGGAAGGGCAGGTGCACTACTGGTGGGTGGGGCTGGGCAACATCATCGGCGCCACGCTGCTGGCCTATTACTGGGACGATCTGGCGCCGGCGCTGGCGACCGACTACGACAAGATCAACCTGCTCGACACCTTCGGCCCGATCGGCGGCCTGCTGGTGACCTACCTGCTGCTGGCGCTGGCCTTCGCCGCCATGCTGTGGTGGGAGAAACGCTTTTTCCGCGCCCGGCCTGAGGCGCAGGTGGTGAATTTGAGGAGCATGCCATGAAAGAGACGACGATAGTGCCGGACTACCGGCTGGACATGCTGGGCGAGCCTTGCCCGTACCCGGCGGTGGCGACGCTGGAGGCGATGCCGCAGCTGAAGCCGGGGGAAATCCTGGAGGTGATCAGCGATTGCCCGCAGTCGATCAACAACATTCCGCTCGATGCGCGCAACCACGGCTACAAGGTGCTGGATATCCAGCAGGACGGGCCGACCATCCGCTATCTGATCCAGCGTTAACACCGAGGCGGTGGGGTTCCCCACCGCCTTTTCGCGTTTTATCCCTTCACTACGTCGCCTTTCACTCCGGCGACAATCTCGAACGAACGCAGCCGCGCCTGATGATCGAAGATCTGGCCGTTGACCATGATCTCGTCGGCATCGGTTTCACGCAGCAGCGTTTGCAGCCCGTGGCGCACGGTTTTTTCATCGCCGACGATCGACATCCGCAGCGCCTGCTCGACGCCGTATTGCTCACCGGCGGTCCACAGCGCGTGGATGTTATCCACCGGCGGCGGCAGCGGGCCGGGCGACCCGCGGCGCAGGTTGATGAATTGCTGCTGCATCGAGCTGAACAGGAAGCGCGCATCGCTATCGCTGTCGGCGGCGATCACGTTGACGCACACCATGGCGTGCGGTTGCGCCAGCTGTTTGGACGGTTTGAAGTTTTCGCGGTACAGCTGCAGCGCCTGGAACAGCATATCCGGGGCGAAGTGCGAGGCGAAGGCGAACGGCAGGCCAAGCTGCGCCGCCAACTGCGCGCTGTAGAGGCTGGAGCCGAGCAGCCACAGCGGCACGTGCAGCCCCTGGCCCGGCACCGCCTGCACCGGCTGGCCGGGCTGCGCGTCGCAGAAGTAGTTTTGCAGCTCCTGCACGTCGCGCGGGAAGGTATCCACATCGCCGGACAGGTGGCGGCGCAGCGCCATCATGGTGCGCTGATCGGTGCCGGGCGCGCGGCCCAGCCCCAGATCGATGCGGCCGG
This sequence comes from Serratia sp. CY31944, assembly GCF_052169175.1. Lineage (NCBI taxonomy): Bacteria > Pseudomonadati > Pseudomonadota > Gammaproteobacteria > Enterobacterales > Yersiniaceae > Serratia > Serratia sp. CY31944. Next base: position 70,216 of record NZ_JBJNLG010000007.1, on the reverse strand, counting down.
GATAGAGCGACTCCAGCGTGCCGAACTGCTCGGCGATCACCAGCGGCGCATGGTTCGGCAGCATCACGCCGCCGGAGCCGAGGCGAATGCTCTGGGTGCCGGCGGCCAGATAGCCCAGCAGCACCGAGGTGGCGGCGCTGCCGATGCCGGTCATGTTGTGGTGCTCGGCCAGCCAGTAGCGCCGGTAGCCCCAGCGTTCGGCGTGCTGCGCCAAATCCAGCGAACAGTGGAAAGCGTCGCGCGCTTTGGCCCCTTGCGGGATTGGCGATAAATCCAGTACCGACAGCGGTACCGCAGTGTTTTCAGTCATGACATCGTCCATCAGAGAGTGGATCGCTTAAAGGGCGATTGCAGGAATCTGCATACCAAAAAGCCGAAAATGATGCTTTTTAGTGTTAAAAGCATAATCCAATTTATAGTTATAAAAGAGGAGATATGTGCTTGTGATATCCTCATGAGAGCAATGGTGTTTTTTGGAGCAATTTGAGATATGGAAATGATGATCCCCGCCCGCCGCTTACCGTTCCGGGAGCCGACATAATGAAAAAAAAGACGCTGTTTACCCTGTTGCTGATGATGGTGGCGATCGCATTGGCGATCCTGTTCCGCGCGCATAATCAGGATCTGTTACTGCAGGGTGAAGTGGACGCTCCCGAAGTGATCGTCGCTTCCAAGGCGAAAGGCCGGGTGGTTGAACGCCTGATCGAACGCGGCGACGACGTGAAAAGCGGCCAGCTGATTATCCAGCTCGACAGCCCCGAACTGATGGCGCAGCTGCGTTCCGCGCAGGCCACGCGCGACGAGGCCAAGGCGCAGCTCGATCAGTCGCTGCACGGCACCCGTGAAGAGAGCATCCGCAACCTGCGCGCCAATCTGGCGCAGGCCGAAGCGCAGTACCGCAATGCGCAAAACGACTACAACCGCAACCTGAGCGTGGCCGGCAAGGGCTATATTTCGAAGTCCGAGCTGGACGCTTCGCGCCGGGCGCGCGACACCGCCTTCCAGCAGGTGCAGGCGGCCAAGGCCAACCTGGACGAAGGCATCAACGGCGACCGCGTCGAGCTGCGGCAACAATACGCGGCGGCGCTGCGGGCGGCGGAAGAGAACCTGCTGCAGATCCAGGCGCAGAGCGACGATCTGCAGGTGAAAGCGCCGGTGGACGGCGAAGTGGGGCCGATCCCGGCCGAAGTGGGCGAGCTGCTGAACGCCGGCAGCCCGCTGGTGACGCTGATCCGGGTGCCGGACGCCTACTTCGTGTTTAACCTGCGCGAAGACATCCTGGCCCACGTGCGCAAAGGCGACAAGGTCAAGCTGCGGGTGCCGGCGCTGAAGGACAAAATGATCGACACCGAGGTGCGTTACATCGCGCCGCTGGGGGATTACGCCACCAAACGCGCCACCCGCGCCACCGGCGACTTCGACCTGAAAACCTTCGAAGTGCGCCTGTATCCGTCACAGCCGGTGGACGGCCTGCGTCCGGGGATGAGCACCTTATGGCAATGGAAAGAGTAAGGGCCGGCTGGCGCTGCTTCAGTCACGCGTTCGACAAAGAGTGTCGCGTCGCCTTTCGCAGCCCGGTGGTGCACTGGCTGAGCTGGATCTTTCCGCTGATCCTGTTTGGGCTGATCAGCAGCAACTTCTCCGAAGGCACGCTGCTCGATCTGCCGGTCTCGGTGGTGGACAGCGATCACAGCCCGCTGTCCAAATCGCTGACCCGGCGGCTGGACGCTGGGTCGCACGCCCACGTCGAGGCCTACGGCGGCGGGCTGCCGGAGTCGCTGAGCCGCCTGCGCAGCGCGCAGGATTACGCGTTGCTGTATATCCCGCCGGACTTCGAGGCCAACGCGCTGTCGGGCAAACAGCCTAGCGTGGTGATGTACTACAACGCGCTGTTCTACGGCGCCGGGCTGTACTCCACCCAGGACTTCGGCGGCCTGATGAACGAAATCAACGCCAGCACCCGCAGCATCATCGCCACCGAGATGGGCAAATCGCTGCCACCCTTGGCGGATGTGACGCTCTCTTACGGCAGCCTGTTCAACGCCAGCGGCAGCTATATCTATTACCAGCAGTTCGCCGCCACCATCCATCTGCTGCAGCTGTTCGCGGTGACCTGCATGATCTACGTGCTGGCGCGTAGCAAGTCGCTGCTGCAGGCCAAGCCGTTCAGCCTGGCGTTGCTCGGCAAGCTGGCGCCGTACACGCTGTGTTTCACCACCCTGCTGATGGTGGAGATCGCGGCGCTGGTGGGCATCTTTGACGCCCGCGTCAGCGGCAATCCGCTGTTTATGCTGATGATCGGCCTGTTTTACGTGATGGCAGCGCAGAGCATCGGCCTGCTGCTGTACACCTTTACCGGCAGCACCATCACCGCCTACAGCCTGATCGGTATTTTGGTCAGTATCGCGATGACCTTCTCCGGCATGGCGGTGCCTGAGCTGTCGATGCCGCTGCCGGCGCGCATCATTTCCAACATCGAGCCGCTGACCCACGCGCTGTACGCGATGTTCGACGTGTTCCTGCGGCAGGTGCACGCCAGCGCCATTTTCAGCGTGTGTGCGCTGCTGGCGGTCTACCCGCTGGTGGCCGCGCTGCTGGTGCGCAATCGCCTGCCGGCGCGGCTGGCAAAAGAGGGGAACGCCGGATGAAGCTCTATTGGCAAACCTTCGTTAAGGTGCTGCTCGGCATGCTGGAGCGGCCGGTATGGCTGATGCTGATCCTGTCGCTGTGCATCATGAGCATGGTGTACGCCAACCGCACGGTGTGGGATCTGCCGGTGGGGGTGGTCGATCAGGACCACAGCACCGCCAGCCGGCAGCTGATCCGCCAACTGGACGCCACCTCCAAGATAGCGATCGAAACCTACGACAGCCTGGAGCAGGCGCAGCGCGATCTCAGCTGGCGCAAGCTGTTTGCGGTGATCATCATGCCGGTGGATCTGGAGAAGAAGATCCTCAGCGGGCAGAACATCGTGGTGCCGGTGTACGGCGACGCCACCAACCGCCTGGCCAACGGCCAGATCCAACAGGACGTGGTGGCGGCCTACCAGCAGCTGCTGACGGAGTACAACAACGGGCTGCTGCTGCGCAGCGGCTTCAGCGAACGGCAGGCGCAGATACTGCTGACGCCGATACTGGGGCAAACGCTGGACGTGTTTAACCCCGGCATCAGCTTCGCGGCGATCATCTTTCCCGGCCTGCTGGTGATGCTGTTGCAGCACTCGCTGCTGATCGCCTGTATCCGCGTCAATATCGCCATGAAGAGCATGCCCGGCGGCAAGGCGCCATTGGCGGCGCACCTCGGCGGGCTGACGGCGCTGCTGCCGATCTGGCTGTTTCTGTCGATCGTGCTGTTCGTGCTGTGGCCGTGGGTATTGGGCTATCGGCAGACGGCGAACATCGCCGAACTGCTGCTGCTGACCTTCCCGTTCCTGCTGGCGGTATTGGGGCTGGGCAAGCTGGTGACCGAGTGCCTGCGCAGCGTCGAGATGATCTACCTGACGCTGGCGTTCATCACCACGCCGATCTTCTACCTGTCCGGCACAATCTGGCCGCTGCAGTCGATGCCGGCCTGGGTGCGCGCCATCTCCTACAGCATTCCCTCCACCTGGGGCACCAAGGCGATCGCCGGCGTCAATCAGATGGGGCTGTCGCTGAACGAAGTGTGGGGCGACGTGATGATGATGCTGGTGCTCGGCGTGGTCTACACCCTGCTGGGCTTCGGCGTCGGCTTCTTGCGCAACAGCGTGGCGCTGCGCGGGATGTTCAGGAAGCGGCGGGCGTAGGGAACCAATAAAGGCGCCATATTCGGCGCCTTTATTATTTCGTATTATCGATATGTTTAAGGTTGTTTATTTAGCGGGATGTCTATTGTTATTTTGATTTAATTTCTTATATTGACTTTGGTAATTGTCATTGTCGACCGGTTTAGGGAATTAATGGTTGGCGTTAGTTTTATCTATAACGTGTTATTTAAAGGATAATATAAATATGTCAACAATAAGAGAGCTTACTTCTGATGAGATGAAACTGATTGGCGGTTGTGGTGATGGAAATAACGGCGGCGATCGTGACAGGCCAAGCAGAGGTGCACCAAACTCCTGTGCCAATCAGGTTGGAATGGGTATCATCATTGGCGCATTTACCGGTTTTTCAGGTGGCCCGCCAGGGATGATAGGTATGGCGGTTGCCGGTGGCTTGATGGGGGCGGTCTCTTGCGCCGATAACAGCCCCGCAGGGAATAATAAGAATAACGGTGGTGCCTTGGGTGGCAATAAAAACGCCAATAGCGTTAATGGGCAGTGTCGATGGTGATGAGAACATCGCTTTTACCGTTTCAACAATAGAGGGTGGGTTATGGCCAATAGACGTATTTTAGACCCGCTTTGTAATATGATGGCGCTAACGTTGAGCATGTTACTTGTCTCGTTCTCCTCGCTAAGTGTTATTTCATACGGAGAACATTTGGTAGATGCGGTCATCGCGGTTTTTACTTATTTTGGTATCAGAAGCTGCTGCCTGATGTGTGTAAGTTTATTCCATTGGTTCCACGGCGGAAATAACCGTATTCATCTTGATAAATAAACAATGCCGGCGGCAGTGCGCCGCCGGCGCTTACCTCGCTAAGACACTAGCTCCAACCCCGCCACGCGGCGCCAGTAGCCGTTGCAGTCGGCGTGATCGGTCAAGGCCAGCGGCTGCTCACCGCGTTCGTTGGCGCGGAAGGCATCGATTTGCGCCAGCGTCTCTGCGCCCTGCGGCGATAGCCGCACGATGTCCACCAGCCCCTGCATGCTCGGCAGCTCGTTGCCGAGGTTGTAGCAGTAGCCGCTCATGGTCTGGATGCCGTTGAGCACGAACACCTGCTGCTGTTCCTGCGAACGCATCATGCGGCCCTGCGGATACTTGATGCAGCAGGTTTCGCACTCGTCCTTGCCGCGGTTCTCCGAGCGGGCGGTGAAGCAGCGCGCCGAATAGGCCAGCGGCAGGTGGCCGTAGCTCAGCACCTCCACCTCGAAATCATGGCGGAAGCCCAGCTCGTCGCACTGCGTCAGCAGGTTGGCCAGCCAGTCGCGCGACAGCTCGACCGGCATGCACCAGCGCATCATGCCCTGGCGGCGCAGCAGGCGCAGAGTATAGGCGTTGTAGCAGTTCAGCGCATGGCCGGCGACGAACGGCAGACCGCGTTCCGCCGCCATGTTCACTGCGCCCAGATCGTTGGCTTCAAACAGGAACTCGCCGTTCTCCACATAGCGTTTCAGCTCATTCAGCTCGGACGGCGCCTGCAGCAGCGCCAGCGTGGAGATCACCACCTGTTTGCCGCTGCGGGCGATGTCGCGCGCCAGCGCCAGCCAATCGCCGACTTTCATCTCGCGCCGCTTGGTGCAGACGCTCTCGCCGAGGTAAATGATGTCGGCGCTGCTCTCTGCCGCCTGCTGATAGAACGCCGCGATGTCGTTTTTCGGCCAGTAGTAGAGCACCGGCCCCAGTGCGTATTTCATGTTTCCTCCGGCTACTGCCATTTGCGGTGATAGGCGCCCAGCGTGGTCTGGGTGCCCTCAGACATCGCGCCCAGCGTCTCCATCCAGGCGGCGTCGGCACGGTAGGCGGCCGGATCGGCCTGGCAGCGGTCGATCGCCTGGCGCCAGACGCGCGCCACCTGGCTGACGTAAGCCGGGCTGCGCTGGCGGCCTTCGATCTTCACCGAGGCGATGTTGGCGGCCAGCAGCTCCGGCAGCAGCTCCAGCGTATTGAGGCTGGTGGGCTCTTCCAGCGCGTGGTAGCGCACGTCGTCCACCAGATAGCGGCCCTTGCACAGCGTCGGGTAGCCGGCGTTTTCATGGTCCTGGTAGCGGTCGATCAGCACGTCGTTCAGGCGCGACTCCATGCCCTGCGGGGTTTGCTGCCAGCGCACGAACCGCGCCGGCGAACAGGCGCCGACGGTGTTCGGCGATTCGCCGGTCAGGTAGGAGGAGAGATAGCAGCGCCCCTCGGCCATGATGCACAGGCTGCCGAAGGCGAACACTTCCAGCGGCACCGGGCTGGTGCGCGCCAGCTGTTTCACCTGATGCATCGACAGCACGCGCGGTAGCACCACCCGGCCTACCTCGAAGTTGCGCTGGTAGAAACGGATCGCCTCCTCGTTGGTGGCGGAGGCCTGCACCGAAACGTGGCGCTCCAGCTGCGGGTAGCGCTGGGCGGCGTATTCCAGCATCGCCAGATCCGCCAGAATCAGCGCGTCGGCGCCCAGCTGGGCCGCCATATCCACCGCGCGCTGCCAGCGGGCGTAGCCGTCGGGATGGGCGAAGGTGTTGATGGCGATATGCAGCTTGCGGCCGTGGCGATGCACGTAATCGACCGCTTCCTGCAGCTTTTTCTCGGTGAAGTTGAGGCCGGCGAAGTGGCGCGCGTTGGTATCGTCTTTCAGGCCGATGTAAACGGCGTCGGCGCCGTTATCCACCGCGGCCTTCAGGGCCGGCAGGTTGCCGGCGGGACAAAGCAGCTCCATAGATTTATCCTGGCTTAGCCGTGCACCCGGCCGGGCGCACGCTGTCTTTAAAGGTTGCCGACGGCGGTGTTCCGCCGGCAAACGCGAATCGGGGAGGCCATTTTAGGCAAAGGGGCGTACACAGGTTTTGATTTGGGGCAGCTTATGGCGTATTGATAAACATGGCGGTGAAATGCACTATTTGTTGATGTAGACCGCTGAAGCCGCGCGCCAGTGTGGCAAAATAGCGGAAGTCCGTATTGAAAGGAGTGGATGACCGTGTTGGAAAAACTACGAGCACGCCTTGTGCGCCAGGGGCCGTCGCTGCTGCGCATCCCGCTGAAATTCACGCCGTTCGCCCTGCAGCGCCAACTGCTGCAACAGGTGCTGAGCTGGCAGTTCCGCCAGGCGTTGGCGGATGGCGATCTGGAATTTCTCGAATCGCGCTGGCTGAAGATCGAAGTTCGCGATCTGGCGCTACAATGGTTTATGACGGTAGAAAACGACAAACTGGTGGTCAGCCAGCACGCCGAAGCGGACGTCAGTTTCAGCGGCGACGCCAACGATCTGATCCTGATCGCGGCGCGCAAGCAAGATCCGGATACGCTGTTCTTTCAGCGTCGGCTGCAGATTGAAGGGGATACCGAATTGGGCCTGTATGTGAAAAATTTGATGGACGCCATCGAGCTGGAAAGCATGCCCGCGCCGCTGCGCATGGGGCTGTTGCAGTTGGCTGATTTTGTCGAAGCAGGGTTGCAGGAGGGCACGGCGTCGGCTTCCCGTGTGGCGGTATCATGCTGATCCGCGTAGAGATCCCGGTAGACGCGGCGGGCATAGACGCCTTGCTGCGCCGCGCCTTTGGCCGCGACGACGAAGCCGATCTGGTGCAGCAGCTGCGCGAAGACGGCCTGCTGACGCTGGGCGTGGTCGCCACTGACGACGAAGGCGGGGTGGTGGGTTACGCCGCGTTCAGCCCGGTGGACGTGGCCGGCGAAGATCGCCAATGGGTGGCGCTGGCGCCGCTGGCGGTTGACGAAAGCCTGCGCCGCCAGGGGCTGGCTGAAAAGCTGGTGTACGAAGGTTTGGATTCGCTGAACGAATTCAGCTACGCCGCGGTGGTGGTGCTGGGCGATCCGGCCTACTACGGCCGCTTCGGTTTTAAACCGGCCGCCGCCTATGGCCTGAACTGCCGCTGGCCGGACACGGAAAGCGCGTTCCAGGTGTATCCGCTGGCGGAAGACGCCCTGAACGGCGTCAGCGGCGAAGTGGCTTTTTCGGCGCCGTTTAATCGCTTTTAACGACCGGCAATAGATACTCCAACGACAGCGGCGGGTGATTCACCAGCCGCTCTTTTTGTATTTTGCTCAGCTGTTTGACGCGGTATTCCAGCTTCAGCGCCGTTGAGCGATCCCCCACCTGGCAGTGAAATGCCAGCGTCAGTTCCCCTTTTCCGCGCAGCGCCTTGGCACCTTTGCCGGCTTGATGCTGCGCCAGGCGGCGCGCCACGTCGGTGGTGATGCCGGTATACAGCATGCCGCTCGGTAAACGCAGCATGTAGAGGTGCCAGAGAGTGGGGAAAGTGTCGGTCATCGTACGCCGCTTTGGTGGCCAGGGTCGGCGTATGATGGCATGTTCGCCATCACAATCCCATCCCCGGCCGCCGGTGCCTTACCGCTTTACCCCTTTTTTCCCGCCAGCTCGAAGCGCGGCGAAACGATGCCGTACAGCGTCCAGCCGAGGAAGGTGGCGATGGCGCCCCACATCATCGCTTCCTCACCGGAGCTGTAGAGCGCGTAGAAGCTGTACAGCGCGCCGATGCCGGCGATGATATTGGCGATGCGCGCCTTGTTGTCCGGCACCTTCGCCACTTTCTGAATAATGACCAGCGCCGCCATCGACAGGATGTAAGGGATGATGTTGGTCACCACCGCCAGGTTCACCAGCACGTTGAACTGCTTGTTCAGCGACGGGCTGATGGTCATCAGCGACAGGCCGCTCTGGATGACGACGATGGTCAGCATGCCTTTAACCGGCGCGTCGGCCTTGCTCAGCTTGGAGAAGATTTTCGGGAAGAAGCCGCTGTCGGCGGAGGATTTGAACACCTGAGCGATGGTGAACTGCCAGCCGAGCAGCGAGCCGACGCAGGACATCACCATCAACGCCATGATGATCTTGCCGACCGTCGGGTTGAACATGTGGGAGAACGCCAGCCCGAACGGTGCGGTGGAGTTGGCCAGATCCATGTTCGGCACGATGCCGGCGATCACGTTGGTTGAAACGATATAGATCACCGCCGCGCTGAGGGTGCCGCCCAGTACGGCGATCGGCACGTTGCGCTCCGGGTTTTCCACCACGTCGGTATTGGCACAGGCGGATTCCAGCCCCAGGAACGCCCACAGGGTCATTGAGATGGAGGCGCCGATGGCTTCGAAGGTTGGCACCTGATGCGGGTTCCAGGCGGCGACGTAGGCGCTGCCGCTGAACCAGTACCAGCCGATGACCGAGATGCCCACCACCGGAATGATCACGCCCCAGACGGTGATGCCGCTGATTTTGCCGGTGATGCGCGCGCCGCCGAAGTTGGCGACGGTCGCCAGCCACAGCACGCCGATGGTGGCGATACAGATCCCGAGCGGGCTGAGGGTGGTGTCGAACAGCTCGGTGCCGTAGCCGACGGCGGAAATGGCGATGGCGATGTTGGCGATCAGCAGCGAAACGCCGTAGGTGTAGTTCGCCATAAAGTTGCCCGATTTGCCGAAGGCGTATTCGGCGTAGCCGCCCATGCCGCCGGATTTACGGCTGAACATGCCGCATTTGGCGAAGGCGTAGGCCAGCGCCATCGAGCCGACGGCGGTCACCAGCCAGGAAACGATCGAAATCGTGCCCACTTCGGCCAGCTTGGTTGGCAGCATAATTATGCCGGAACCCATCATATTCACGGCGGTCAGGATCGTTAATTGCACGACCCCCATTTTATTATTGGACTTACTCATGATCATTTTCTCTTTTAGGATGCGATCCGGGCGGCGAGAATCATCGCCGCCCCGTAAGGTGATTAATTTTTCATGACGTAGCCGTAAGCGCGGTTCCAGCCATCCTCATCCTGTTGGATATAAACGCCCTGCAATTCTGGCGCGAATCCCGGCAATAAGTTGATGCCTTCTTCCAATGCCAGGAAATAACGCTGCGCGGCGCCGCCCCAAATTTCACCGGGCACCACGCACAGCACGCCCGGCGGGTAAGGCAGGGCGCCTTCGGCGGCGATGCGGCCCTCGGCTTTAGCCAGCGAGACCAATTCCACATTGCCGCGCACGAACTCGGTATTGGCGTCCTGCGGATTCATCACCACGCGCGGGAAATAACTTTTGCGGAACATCTCTTTTTGCAGTTCTTTAACGTCGTAGCTGACGTAAAGGTCGTGCATTTCCTGGCACAGCTGGCGGATGGTGTAGTTTTTGTAGCGCTGCTGGTGGTTTTTATAGACCGCAGGCAGCACCTCGCTGAGCAGGGAGTTTTGCTCGATGTGCTGCTCGAAGCGGGCGATCAGGGCCACCAGATGCTGCATCTTGGCGATGTCTTCCGCCGGCGTCAGCAGGAACAGGATCGAGTTGAGATCGCATTTTTCCGGCACGATGCCGTTTTCACGCAGGTAGTTGGCCAGAATGGTCGCCGGGATGCCGAACTCGCTGTAGCTGCCGGTGGCGGTATCGATGCCCGGCGTGGTGAGCAGCAGTTTGCACGGATCGACGAAGTACTGTGATTCGGCATAGCCCTCAAAGGCGTGCCATTTCTCGCCGGGCACGAAGTTGAAGAAGCGCAGATCGTTGGCCATCGCCGCGGTGTCATAGGCCTGCCACGGCTTGCCGTCGATCTGATCCGGCACGAACGGTTTGATCATCGTACAGGTATCCAGCAGCATTTTTCGCGCTTCGATCCCCACGCGCACGCACTCCTGCCACAGGCGCTGGCCGCTTTTGCCCTCGTGCATCTTGGCGTTGACGTCCAGCGCGGCGAACAGCGGGTAGAACGGGCTGGTAGAGGCGTGCAGCATGAAGGCGTTGTTGAAGCGCTTGTGGTTGCAGTAGCGGCTCTGGCCCTTGATATGCTTGTCTTTTTTGTGGATCTGCGAGGTTTGCGAGAAGCCTGCCTGCTGTTTGTGCACCGACTGGGTGACGATGATGCCGGGATCGTTCTCGTTCAGCTCCAGCAGCAGCGGCGAGCAGTCTTTCATCATCGGAATGAACTGCTCATAGCCCACCCAGGCGGAGTCGAACAGGATGTAGTCGCACAGGTGGCCAATCTTGTCGACCACCTGGCGGGCGTTGTAGATGGTGCCGTCGTAGGTGCCGAGCTGGATGATCGCCAGGCGGAACGGGCGGGCTTCGTTGGCGCGTTCCGGCGCCACTTCGCGGATCTGTTGGCGCAGGTAGCGTTCGTCAAAGCAGTGCGCGTCGATGCCGCCGATAAAGCCGAACGGGTTGCGGGCAGTTTCCAGATAAACCGGCGTGGCGCCGGCCTGGATCAACGCGCCGTGGTGGTTGGATTTATGGTTGTTGCGGTCGAACAGCACCAGATCGCCGCGCGTCAGCAGGGCGTTGGTCGCCACCTTGTTCGAGGCCGAGGTGCCGTTGAGCACGAAGTAGGTCTTGTCGGCGTTGAACACCTTGGCGGCGTGCTGCTGCGCGGCGCAAGGCGCGCCTTCGTGGATCAACAGATCGCCCAGTTTGACGTCGGCGTTGCACATATCGGAGCGGAAAAGCGTTTCGCCGTAGAAGTCGAAGAACTGGCGGCCCGCCGGATGTTTACGGAAGAACTCGCCGCCCTGGTGGCCTGGGCAGGCGAAGGTGGCGTTGCCCATTTCCACGTACTGCGTCAGCGTGTTGAAGAACGGCGGCAGCAGCTCGCTCTCATATTTGGCGGCGGCGGCCTCCAGCTGTTTGCCGTAGAACTGGGTATTCTTGCCGCACAGCTCAAACACGCCATGCAGCGCCGGCAATACGGCGTTATCCAGCTCTTCTTCGCAGCAGACGGCGACGAACAGCGGAATGTTGAGGCCGTGCTCTTCAATGCGCGCCACCATGCCGTGCGTGACGTCGTCTACCGACAGCACGATGGCGGCGACGTCATTGAAATCGCTGTGATGCACATCGACGATGTCGCGTTCAGTTTCAAAGCAGCCGAGGGTTTGGGTGTTGGCGGCAATTTTTAATTTTTTCATTTTTCTCATTCTTCAGGCAAAGGCAGTCCGTCGGCAAATAATTCCATTTGCCGCTAACGCCTTCACGAAAATAAAGGTGTGCGAGAACCCAGCGATGCCGAAAGGCATTAACTGTGTTCGTTGTTTTATTTAGCTTGGATGCGCTTGGCCGAAATTAAGAATGAATTGCGTGTCCTTCCCGGTTAGCGAGAAAGCGATATTATCACCGGCGTGCGGAGAATAAATAAAAACGCAATGACACTCTTATCAACGGCGTAAGAGCGAGGGGAGAGGGTTATCTGTAGTTGAAGAATGCGAAGCTAAAGCAGCTGCGATGAGCCATCATCATAATATGGGTTGTGCGCCTGATATGCGCCATTTTGCGGTTATTGTTTTCCATTTTCTAATCCACCTTGCTGAGTGAAAAGATGGCGCTATTTTAACGCAAGGTGGGCTAAAAATCGTGATGAAAGTCACATAAATGCCGGTGTTTATAAATAACTATTCACCTGTTATGCAATGAATTGCATAAACAGCGTTCAGGTGAGCCAAGGGCTTGTAAACGAATTGCTAATCGACTCCGGGAGGGTGCGCTAAATTTGCGTGTCGTCAGGATGGGAATAAAAGAACCGGTCGAATAACCGGTTGCATAACGATCAAATAAATCCGTCTTGTATTTTTTATGTTATAAATCTTTTTCTGGTCTAAGTTGATAAAAATGCATTTATTGTGTTTTTATATTCAATTTGAGTTTTTGATGATTATCGTTATTTGTGACTCGCCTCAACAACGCAGGGTAAGATGAAGTGAGTGAACAGGGAGGCGAGTAACCTTGAATACCCCAGAACAACGGCAGCAGATTGCAGATTTCATCGGCAAACAACACGTCTTGACGCTGTGCGCCGGCGACGGCCTCGACATGTGGTGCGCCAACTGTTTTTACGTGTTCGACACCGCGGCGATGGCGCTGTGGCTGATGACCGAACCGCACACCCGCCACGGCGGGCTGATGCTGAACAACGGCCGGGTGGTCGGCACCATCGCGCCGAAGCCGAAAAGCATCGCGCTGATCCGCGGCGTGCAGTACCGCGCCGAGGCGGTGCTGCTGAGCGGCGAAGAGGCCGACGCGGCGCGCGCGCGTTACTGCAAGCGCTTCCCGATCGCCAGGGCGATGAAAGCCTCGGTTTGGCGGCTGGATCTGCACGAAGTGAAGATGACCGACAACACCCTCGGCTTCGGCAAGAAGCTGCATTGGGCGCGGTCTATACTTTAAGTCGACGTATTGATTACAACGGGAGATTGCATGGCGCGAGCACTGTTAGTCGGCGCAACCGGGCTGGTGGGGCGCGAGTTGTTGCAGCTGTTGCAAAGCGATCCGCAGATAACGGCCATCGTGGCGCCGACGCGCACGCCGCTGCCGCCGCACGGCAAGCTGACCAACCCGGTCGGCGATGCGCTGTTCGAGCTGCTGAGTAGCCTGCAGCAGCCGGTCGATCTGGTGTTCTGCTGCCTGGGCACCACCCGCCGGGCGGCGGGCAGCGCTGATGCCTTCCGCTACGTCGATTATCAACTGGTGGTGGAGAGCGCGCTGACCGGCCGCCGCTTGGGGGCGCAGCACTGTCTGGTGGTGAGCGCGTTGGGCGCCAACGCGGATTCCACCTTCCTGTATAACCGCACCAAAGGCGAGATGGAGCAGGCGCTGCGCGAACAGCACTGGCCGCGCCTGACGCTGGTGCGGCCTTCCATGCTGGTGGGGGATCGCCCCGCGCCGCGCCTGATGGAGCGCCTCACGCTACCGCTGTTCAGGCTGCTGCCCGGCAAATGGCGCGCCGTCTCCGCCAAAGACGTGGCGCAAACGCTGCTGCAGCAGGCGTTCACGCCGGGCGAAGGGGTCAGGGTGCTGGAGTCGGATCGGCTGCACTGCTACCGAGACTGACGCTGAGGTGATCGAACGCCAGCTCCAGCCCGGCGGGCAGTTCATTGTCCAGCAGCCACAGATCGAGATGATGGCTGATGTGCGTCAGCAGCGTGCGTTTGGGCTGCAGCAACCGCTGCGTCTCCTGCGCGCGGGTCAGATCGTTGTGGTTGCGCGGCGCCTGCGGCTGAGGCGGCAGGCTGCAATCGAGCACCAGCAGATCCAGCGCCACGTTCTGCAGATAGTCGGCGGTGGCCGGCGGCAGGCCGACGGTGTCGGTCAGGTAGGCCAGCGCAGCGCCTGCCGCCTGGATCAGATAGCCGTGGGTCAGTTTGGAGTGTTGCAGCGGCAGCGGGGTGATGCGCATGCCGCCCAGTTCGACGGTGGCGAAGGGCGCCAGCGGCGGCTGAAACGCCAGAATGCCGGGGTGTTTGAACAGGTCATCGCAGCCCTGTTCATCCGGCGGGCCATACACCGGAATGGAATTTCCGCACCCCCAACGCAAAGGAAATAACCCCTGAACGTGATCCATGTGGTAATGTGTCAGTAAAAAACGTTGAATTTGCCCCGCCGAAAATCGCCGCTCCAAAGCCGGCAATCCCGCATCCAATAAGGTCGTTTCCCCCTGATAGTTAAGCATGGCGCTGCATGCTCGCCGCCGAAATGCCGGCTCGCGCCGCGCCCGTTGGCAGATAGGGCAGTCGCAGCCGAACACCGGCACCTGCTGCGCGCCGCCGGTGCCGAGAAAGGTCAGTTGCATCGCTCCCCTCCGTTAAAGGTACTTCTGCGCGAAGCGGTTGATGTCGCGAAAATCCGCCAGCCGCGCCTGCAGCGTGGCGTGATCCCAGTGCCACCACTGGCTGCGTTCGATGCGTTCTATCAGCGCGTCGTCAAAGCGCATGCCGATCTTCTTGGCCGCCACGCCGGCGACGATGCTGTAAGGCTCCACGTCCTTGGTGACCACCGCCGCGCTGCCGATCACCGCGCCGTTGCCGACGCTGACGCCCGGCATCAGGATGGCGTTATGGCCGATCCACACGTCGTGGCCGACGGTGACGTGGTGCTCGCGCCGCCAGTCGAAGAACGCCGCGTCGTCTTCCCCCAGCCCGTATTCGGAGGCGCGGTAGGTAAAGTGGTGCTGCGCGATACGCTGGTAGGTCGGGTGGTTGCCGGGATTGATGCGCGCATAGGAGGCGATGGAGACGAACTTGCCGATGGTGGCGTAAAAAATCTGGTTGTGCCCGGCGGTGTAGGAGTAGTCCCCCATCTCCACCTCTTCCAGGATCGCATCGTCGGCCAGATGCACATATTGGCCGAGCCGGGTGCGGTTAAGGGTCACGTTGTCGCCGATTTTCGGCTGGGCAAAGTCGTTCATGGCGTCGCGTCCTGAGCTTGTCGGGTAGCGGTAGGCAGCAGCGCCAGCAGCGCCGCCAGGGTGTCGTCGAGTGGGCCGTCGTTGTGCAGCACCCGGCAGCCGGCGGGCAGACTCTGCTGATATTCCGCCGCCCGCGCCAGCCGCTGCTCGATCTGTTCGGCGCTTTCTCGCCCGCGATCCTGCAGGCGCCGGCGCAGGATCGCGGCGTTGACCTGCAGGCACACCGGCAGCAGCTGCGCGCCATAGCGCTGCTGCGCCTGTGGCAGGTGGGCGCGCGAACCGTTGACCGCCACGTCGATCCCCTGCAGCAGCCAAAGATCCACTTCGATCCCAAACGCGTAGCGCTGCTGGTGCGCCTGCCAGTCGAGCGCGAACAGCCCCTTGGCGCGGCGGCGCAGAAATTCCGGTTCGCTCAGCGCGATGTGATTCTCGCAGCCGGCGTCCGCCGGCCGGGTGATGTAACGGTGCGCCACCAGCGGCGCGCGGTCGGCGTCGGCCCGCAGCGCGGCCAGCAGGCTGTCCTTGCCTGCGCCGGAAGGCCCCATCAGGTAGATGAGCCGCGCCATCAGAACACCTGCCTGCCCTGGCGCCACACGTTCTGCACGTAAACGTGCTCACCGTGCGGCCGCGCCAGCACCAGATCCGCCCGCAATCCTTCGGCGATGGTGCCGCGATCCTGCAGATCCAGCGCCCGCGCCGGGTTGCGGGTGATCATGCGCACCGCCTGGGGCAGATCGTAGGCGTTGCGTTCGTCCGCCGCGAGGCGAAACGCCGCGTCCAGCAGGCTGGCCGGGTAATAATCGGAAGAGAGGATATCCAGCACCCCCAGCGCCGCCAGGTGGTGCGCCGCCACGTTGCCGGAGTGGGAGCCGCCGCGCACGATGTTCGGCGCGCCCATCAGCACCTGCAGGCCCTGCTGGTGTGAGGCGCGGGCGGCCGCTTCGGTGGTGGGGAACTCGGCGATGGCGCTGCCCAGCGCGCAGGATTCGGCCACGTGCGCGGCGGTGGCATCGTCATGGCTGGCCAACGAGATGCGGCGCGCGCGGCAGTGGGCGGCGATCGCATCGCGGTTCGGCGCGGCCCAGCGGGCGGACAGGGCGACCTGCTGCTCCTCGTATTCGCTCATCTGCTGGTCGTTGAGGTGGTATTTGCCCTGATAGTATTCGCGGTATTTTTCGCGCGAGGCGAACTGGCGCTGGCCCGGCGAGTGATCCATCAGCGACACCAGCGATACGCCCGGCTTGTCCATCAGCTGTTCGAACAGCGGCAGCGTGCTCTCGTGCGGCAGCTCGCAGCGCAGGTGCAGCCGGTGCTCGGCGCGGTTCACCCCGGCGCGCTGGCTGTGGATCACCGCGTCGATCATCTTCTGCAGGTTTTCCAGCCGGTGGCCGCCATCGCGCACGTCGCCGATCGCCACCGCGTCCAATACCGTGGTGATGCCGTTGGCCACCATCAGCGCGTCGTGGCTGCTCATCGCCGAATGGGCCGGCCAGTCGACGTTTGGGCGCGGGGTGAAGAACTTGTCCAGGTTGTCGGTATGCAGTTCGATCAGCCCCGGCAGCAGCCAGCCGCCGTCGCCGTCCAGCGCCTGCGGCAGCCGGCACGGGCCGTCGGTGAAGCTGCGGATCACGCCGTCCTGCATCTCCAGCGAGCCTTGCACCACCTGGTCATCCAGCACCAGCTTAACGTTATTGACGATCATCAGAGGGCCTCCAGCGCCTGCGGCGCCTGCATGTCATAAAGCCGGTCGGCGACCTGCTGGCGGACGCCTTCATCGTGAAAAATGCCGACGATCGCCGCGCCGCGCGCCTTGGCGCGTTCGATAAGCTGTACCACCGCCGCGCTGTTGCGGCTGTCGAGCGAGGCGGTCGGTTCGTCCAGCAACAGGATGGGGTAATCGACGATAAAGCCGCGCGCGATGTTCACCCGCTGCTGCTCGCCGCCGGAGAAGGTGGACGGCGCCAGCGGCCACAGGCGCTGCGGCACGTTGAGCGCAGCGAGCAGCGCTTCGGCGCGTTCTCGGCACTCGGCGCGTTCGACGCCCTGTTCCAGCAGCGGCTGCATCACCACCTCCAGCGCGCTGATGCGCGGGATCACCCGCAGGAACTGGCTGACCCAGCCCAGCGTATGGCGGCGCACCGCCAGAATCTGGCGCGCATCGGCGCTGACCATGTCCAGCCAGTCGCCCTGGTGGTTGATCCAGATATGGCCGCTGTCCGGCAGGTAGTTGGCGTACAGCGAGCGCAGCAGGGTGGATTTGCCGCTGCCGGAGTGGCCGTGCAGCACCACGCATTCGCCGCTGCCGACCGTCAGGTTGGCGTCGTGCAGCACCGGCAGGCGGGTGCCGTACTGCTGGTGCAGCACAAAGGTTTTACTGAGATGTTCAACTCGGATTTGCATAGTCATCTGTATATCGCCTTGGGTTACGACAGCACCGAAGAAACCAGCAGCTGGGTGTAAGGATGGTGCGGATCGTCCAGCACCCGGTCGGTCAGGCCGCTCTCCACCACTTCGCCCTGTTTCATCACCAGCAGGCGGTGGGCCAGCAGCCGCGCCACGCCGAGATCGTGGGTAACGATCACCGCCGCCAGCTGCATTTCCACCACCAGGTTGCGCAGCAGATCGAGCAGGCGCGCCTGCACCGACACGTCCAGCCCGCCGGTCGGCTCATCCATAAACACCAGCTTGGGGTGGGTGACCAGGTTGCGGGCGATCTGCAGCCGCTGCTGCATGCCGCCGGAGAAGGTGGTCGGCAGATCGTCGAGGCGCGACAGCGGGATTTCGACGTCTTCCAGCCACTGGCCGGCCTGGCGGCGAATGTCGCCATAGTGGCGCTGGCCGATGGCCATCAGCCGTTCGCCGATGTTGCCGCCGGCGGAGACCTGCGGCCGTAGCCCGTCGAGCGGGTGCTGGTGCACCACGCCCCAGTCGGTGCGCAGCAGGCGGCGGCGATCGCTCTCCGCCATGGCGTACAGATCCTGTTCCTGGCCCGCCTGCGGGCGGTAAAGGATCTGCCCGCGCTGCGGCGCCAGCCGCGCCGAGATCGACTTCAGCAGCGTGGTTTTGCCGGAGCCGGATTCGCCGACGATGCCCAGCACTTCACCGGGGTAGATGTCGAATGACACGTCGCTGAAGCCCTTGCCGGGGGCGTACAGGTGGGTGAGCCGGTTCACCGACAGCAGCGGAGTGGTGCTCAAAGGGGTGGAAGTCATCAGTGCTGCGCCTCTTGCGAAGATTGCGCCAGCTGCTGCCGGCAGTAGTCGGTGTCCGAACAGACGAACATGCGGTTGCCCCGATCGTCGAGCACCACCTCGTCCAGGTAGCTGTGGCGCGAGCCGCACAGCGCGCAGGGTTCGTCCCACTGCTGCACGCTGAACGGATGGTCGTCGAAGTCCAGGCTCTCCACCTTGGTGAACGGCGGCAGGGCGTAGATGCGTTTCTCGCGCCCGGCGCCGAACAGCTGCAGCGCCGGCATCATGTGCATTTTCGGGTTGTCGAATTTCGGGATCGGCGACGGGTCCATCACGTAGCGATCGTTGACCTTCACCGGGTAGGCGTAGGTGGTGGCGATATGGCCGTAGCGCGCGATGTCTTCATACAGCTTCACCTGCATCACGCCGTACTCCTCCAGCGCGTGCATCTTGCGGGTCTCGGTTTCGCGCGGCTCGATAAAGCGCAGCGGCTCGGGGATCGGCACCTGATAGATCAGGATCTGGTCTTCGCGCAGCGCGGTTTCTGGAATGCGGTGACGGGTTTGGATCAGCGTGGCCTCCGGCGTGCGTTCGGTGGTTTCCACCCCGGCGACGCGCTGGAAGAAGCGGCGGATCGACACCGCGTTGGTGGTGTCGTCGGCGCCCTGGTCGATCACCTTCAGCACGTCGGCGCGGCCGATGACGCTGGCGGTGAGCTGAATACCGCCGGTGCCCCAGCCGTAGGGCATCGGCATCTCGCGGCCGCCGAACGGCACCTGATAGCCGGGGATCGCCACCGCTTTGAGGATAGCGCGGCGGATCATGCGCTTGGTCTGCTCGTCCAGATAGCCGAGGTTATAGCCGGTCAATACTTCACTCATCGCGGGCCTCCTGACGCTCGCTGTATTCCTGTCGTAGCCGCTTGAGCAGCTCCAGTTCGGCCTGGAAGTCGACGTAGTGCGGCAGCTTGAGATGGGAGACGAAGCCGGCGGCCTCGACGTTGTCGGCGTGGGCCAGCACGAACTCTTCGTCCTGCGCCGGGCCGGCGATGCCTTCGCCGTAGTCGGGGCTTTGCAATGCGCGGTCCACCAGCGCCATCGCCATCGCCTTGCGTTCGGCGCGGCCGAACACCAGCCCGTAACCGCGGGTGAAGTGCGGTGGGTGGTCCTTTGGATCGACGAAGCCGTTGACCATTTCGCACTCGGTCAGCAGGATTTCGCCGATGTCGATGGCGAAACCGAGCTCTTCAGGCACGATCTCCACCGAAACGTGGCCGGTGCGGATCTCGCCGGCGAACGGGTGGTTGCGGCCGTAGCCGCGCTGGGTGGCGTAACCGAGCGCCAGCAGAAAACCTTCATCGCCGCGCACCAGCTGCTGCAGGCGCGCCGAGCGCGAGCAGGGGTAAACCGGCGGGTTGCGGGTAATGTCGTCCGGCGTGCTGCCGTCGTCCTGTTCCTCCCGCGCCAGCTGCTGGCGACACAACAGATCGAACACGTGGCTGCAGTTATCCGGTAGCGGTTCGTCGGCCTGCGGCGCACGCGGCGCCTCGCCTTCCGCCAGCAGCGCGAAGTCCAGCAGACGGTGGGTGTAGTCGTAGGTTGGCCCCAGCACCTGCCCGCCGGGCAAGTCCTTGTAAACCGCCGAGATGCGCCGCTCCAGCCGCATGTTTTCGCTGGCCAGCGGCTCGCTGACCGCGAGGCGCGGCAGGGTGGTGCGATAGGCGCGCAGCAGGAAGATCGCCTCCACCAGATCGCCGCTGGCCTGTTTGATGGCCAGCGCCGCCAGCTCGCGATCGTAGATGCCGCCTTCGGTCATCACCCGATCCACCGCCAGCCCCAGCTGCTGTTCGATTTGTTCCGCGCCGATCGCCGGCAGCGCGTCGTCGCCGCGCCGCAGCTGTTCCTGCAGCTGATGGGCGGCCTCAATGGCTTTTTCGCCCCCTTTTACCGCTACGTACATCAGCACACCTCCACGCGGGTGGTCCGCGGGATCGCCAGCAGGCGATCGCCGCAGGTCAGCAAAATATCCAGCCCCAGCGGGAAGCGCTGCGGGCGGTTGACCAGGTAATCCAGCAGCGCCGGCGGCAGGCGCGGCGCAATCAGGCGTTGGCTCTCGATGCCGGGGCCGGTCAGGCGCAGCGCGGCGCTGTTCTCCAGCTCGCCGAGCTGCACGATGACCGTGGCGCCGAACTCCGGCGAGATTTCCGTGCCGTGCGGCAACGCCTGCAGATCGGCGGCCTGCACGTGCTCATCGAACAGGGCAAAACAGACCTCCTGCGCCGTGGCGGCCAGCGGCGCGCCGCTGTGAAAACGAATGTTTGTTAGCACTTGCTCACTTTTGAGCGCCGCGCACAGCTGCAGCGGCGTTTCCTGATCGGCCAGCGTCAGCAGCGCGGCGGTGCTGGCGGCGTTCAGCGGCGCCCAGGCCGGGCCGTTCGGCAGCGTCACCCGGTGGCCCGGTTCGCTCAAGGCTTTAAGAATCAAACGGAAAGTGTGCTGCGATTGGTCTATCGGTTGTTCAAAACCGGTCAATAAACTCATGGCTTAATCCCCTCGCACCAGCGTAAAGAAATCCACCCGGCTGGCGGCGATCGCCCGGGCGCGCAGCTGGCGCTGTTCGTGTTGCAGCGCGGCCAGCGGCGCGATCAGCTGTTGTTGCAGGCGTTCGCCGTGTTCCGGCTGTTGCAGCAGCGCATCGGCCAGCGCGCACAGCTCGGCGTGCGCCTTGTCGCGCCCGGCGATATAGCTGTAGCCGTAGCCGCCGTTGTCCAGCTGCACCACCGCGCGGGTGACCGTCATGTCCCCCAGCACGAAGCGGCGGCCGGTGGCGCCCATGCGCCCCTGCAGCTGGGCCAGGCCGATCTCCGGCGCGCGGATGCTGCGGTAAGCCGGGCTGAGGTTCAGCGCCTGCCAGTGGCTGCGCAGCTGCTCGGGCCGGCTGTGCGCCAGCACCGACATCCAGCGTTGTCTCGACTCTAAGGCTTGCATTCAGTGCTCCATCGTCAGTTCAATCATGTCGGCGCGGGCCAGGCTGACGGAGTATTCCGCCACGTCTTCGCCGCCGCTGCGGACGTTAAGGGTGCGCACGCACAGCAGCGGCGCGTGGGTGGCGATCTCCAGCAGCCGGCTCTCTTTGGCCTGCGCGCGGCGCGCGCTGATGCGCGTCTGGCGGCGGGTCAGCGGCTGCTGCAGGTGTTGTTCGATAAACTGGTGCAGCGAACCGCTGTGGAACTGCTGCAGCGCCGGCCACCAGTCCAGATCGGGCAGATAATGGTCGATCACGCTCATCGGCACGCCGTTGACCCGGCGCAGGGTGCGCAGGTGGATCACCATTTCGCCTTCTTCACGCGAAAGTGCGCTGGCGACATGCCCATTGCAAGGGCGCAAGACAGCGAGTAAGCGCTCACTGGTGGGGTGGCTGCCCTGCTCGAACAGGTTCTGGCTGAAGCGGGTATTGGCGTGCAGCGGGTAGTCGTAAGGCCGCATCAGCACCAGAATGCCGACGCCGTGGCGGCGCTGCAGCCAGCCGCGCTCCACCAGCTGATCCACCGCGCGGCGCAGGGTGTGGCGATTGACCTGATAACGCTCGGCCAGCTGCTGTTCCGAAGGCAGGTAGTCGCCGCAGCGGTACTGCGTGCGCAGCTCCTGTTCCAGCTGCGCGGCGATCTGCTGATAGCGGGTGGGGTAAGTGGTCGGATGTCTAGATAACTCCATCATAATAAAAACCTCGTCATACCGATGGCTGTGCGATGAAGGCGGAAGCGGTGCGTTTCATCGTGCGTCTACCCTGTGGTTTTCAAGTTGGCATCATGGTGCCGGGCGCAGATGACAATCGCGTTACGCCGCGGTGGCGAACAGATGAACTATTTAGGACAGCCCGGGCGTGCACGGGCGGCGGGGGCGCGCTATGCTGGCGCCACTGTTGACTGACTCTGGCCGCGACCATGCCGCAACCTCTGAATGCCCCTGAACACGCCCCACGCGCCTGGCCGCTGTGGAAACCGATCCTGTTTCTGCTGGTGGTGGCCGTCGGCCTCTACTACGTCAAATGGCAGCCTTACTACGGCAAGGCCTTTGTGGCGGCGGACAGCCACTCGATCGGCAAATCGATCCTGGCCGACGGCGCCGCGAGCCCCTGGCTGGCGGCCTGGCAGTACGCGCTGGTCTACTTCACCGCGGTGTGGAAGGCGGCGCTGCTCGGGGTGCTGTTAGGTTCGCTGGTGCAGGTGCTGATCCCGCGCGACTGGCTGGCGCGCACGCTCGGCCACCGGCGTTTTTCCGGCACCGTGCTGGGGGCGCTGATCGCGCTGCCGGGCATGATGTGCACCTGCTGCGCCGCACCGGTTGCCGCCGGCATGCGCCGCCAGTCGGTATCCAGCGGCGCCGCGCTGGCCTTTTGGCTCGCCAACCCGGTATTGAACCCGGCGACGCTGGTGTTCATGGGGTTTGTGCTCGGTTGGCCGTTCGCCGCCATCCGCCTGGTGGCGGGCGTGGTGATGGTGCTGGGCATCGCCTGGCTGGTGCAGCGCGTGACCGCCAACGATCCACAGCCCGCCGCGCCGCAGCCGCCGGTGATGACGGCGCAGAGCGACGAGCGGCCGTTCCTCGCCCGCTGGGGCAAAGCGCTGTGGGCGCTGTTTTGGTCGACCATCCCGATCTACGTGCTGGCGGTGCTGGCGCTGGGGGCGGCGCGGGTCTGGCTGTTCCCACACGCCGACGGCGCCGTCGACAATAGCCTGCTGTGGATCATCGCGCTGGCGATCGTCGGCTGCCTGTTCGTTATCCCCACCGCGGCGGAGATCCCGATCGTGCAGACCATGATGCTGGCGGGCATGGGCGCCGGCCCGGCGCTGGCGCTACTGATGACCCTGCCGGCGGTCAGCCTGCCTTCGCTGCTGATGCTCAACAAAGCTTTCTCCTCCCGGGCACTGTGCCTGACGGCGGCGCTGGTGGCGCTGTGCGGCGTGCTGACCGGCGTGGTGGGGATGGGGTTGGTGTAACGGATTCGTGATTTGACGCTATCTCGATGGAGGAGATGGAAATGGAACAGCGGAATAAACCTGAAATGGACGTAGAGGCGATGTTGCTGGAGCAAGCGTTGCGTGAAAGGGTAGATGCCGCCCTTGATCGCTTAAGAAACGGCACCGCGGTTTATTTCAGCCATTCGGAGGTAGAAAAACGAATGGCTATATTTAAAGCAAAAATCATGGCGCGCTATCGGCGGGGGTGTTGAGGGGGATTCGTTTAGAGCTGGGCTGGCAGTGTCTACGGATAGAACTGCCAGGCGGCTTTGAGCGAGGAGCGGAAGTTGGTACTTTTCCCAAAAGGTGATTACAGAATTAGTAGCTATTCACCATTCCGAAATCAAAAACCTGGAGAATATTTCACAGGAGACATAGCACCTTTCTTTCTTAGAATATCCGGAATCTTTTTACCAAGATAAATCTTCGTTATCTCTGGGGGGGCGACTCTTCCTCGGAACCCAAAGCGGGATTTTTGAGTAGATTCAAACTCATCGTCTGCATCCCATGAAGGCATCTCTGGAAAATTCTCACGAGTAGATTTGAGCCACTCATCAGCGATATAAACCCCTCTTACGATCCCCCTCACTGTAGCAAGTATGACCTCAGCTTTACAGGCACGCTCAATGCTGACACGCCAGCTAAAACGTACGGCATCATAGAGGTCTACATCCTTTGAACTTCTATTAACTGATATCATCAGAACTTTATGCTGGAACACAACTGTTTCAGGTTGGTATGTAGCGATTAACTCTTTGATGTGCGCAGCACCATATTCATTGCTGCCAGCACCGTTCATGATGTTAGTTAAACCAGGATAGGCGTCTATAAGTGCGGCTTCAACCTCGTAAGCAGTCTTTTCATCAGCCATTCCGTGCCGATGGATAACATGGATGACTTCGAGACCTGCTAGTCTTATCTCTCTAAGTTGCTTGAGTTTGTTACTAAGCAGTTCATTATCATCAGCTATTGCGACCTCACCGCGCATATGAGCAAATACACGATTACCTTTTCCCTTCCCCACATAGAAAGTACTTCCATCCCTTGGATCAATCAATCGGTATACATACCAACCAAGATGTTCCATAACTCCCGGTGGAAACTCATTAATATCCATGTCAAAACACCTATCACTCGATTTATAAAACATATTTTAAACATAGTACTGTCGATTAATGACTAATAGTACCCAATAATTTTTCCCTGTGATTGATACAGCGGGGAATTAGCAAAATATGCTTCTGGCACAAATACGCCCGTCAGATTGGCTCCATGCTGCAGATGTGTCAGATCGAATCTGGATGAATACCTATTGAAACGTGTGTTGATAGCTCATCGCAACCTATGCACCACCTGGTTGCTGCTGCCGCGCCAAATCAGCGCCGGGTCTTTCAAATCCTGCACGAACTTGCCGTCGATCAGCACGTTGATCCTGTCCACCACCTGCATTTGCTGTGCGTCCAGCTCCGCCAGCCGGTAGCCGGTCCACAGCCAGATATCCTTGCCGGGGCACTCGGCGCGCACCCGTTTCACCAGCTTTAAGATGCTTGGCACGTTGGCCGGATGCAGCGGATCGCCGCCGGAGAGCGACAGCCCCTGGCGCGGCACGCGCGTATCGTTCAGATCGGCGATGATGCGGTCTTCCAGCGCCGCGGTAAACGGCTGGCCGGAGTTGAGCCGCCAGGTGCTTTTGTTGTAGCAGCCGGGGCACTGGTGCACGCAGCCGGCGACAAACAGCGTGCAGCGGGTGCCGGGGCCGTTGACCACGTCGATCGGGTAATACTGGTGATAATTCATGTGAGGCCTGCCCATCAGGCTATTTTACTGGCCATTTTGCCTCCGGGCAGTGCTCCCAATCCTTACGTACTGCGTGTACGCTGCGGTTGGTGCGCGCTGGCCGAAGGCAAACTGGCTGCGACAATCACGCCTGATGAACAGGCTTCTGCATAGGCTGCGCGGCGTTTCTCAGCCGAGCTGCCCGTTGCCGAGGTGTTTCACCCGGCGTTTCACCTCTTCCTGCTTGCCGGCGTTGAACGGCCGGGCATCGGGGCTGCCGAGGTAGCCGCACACCCGGCGGGTGACCGAGACCTTGGCCGAGTCGTGGTTGCCGCATTTCGGGCAGGTGAAGCCCTTGCTGGTGCAGGAAAATTCACCGGTGAAGCCGCACTCGTAGCACTCGTCGATCGGGGTGTTGGTGCCGTAGTAAGGCACCCGGCTGTAGCTGTAGTCCCACACGTCTTCCAGCGCCTTCAGATTGTGCTGCAGGTTCGGGTATTCGCCGTAGCAGATGAAGCCGCCGCTGGCCAACGGCGGGTAGGGCGCTTCGAAGTCCAGCTTGTCGTACGGATTGACCTTCTTCTCCACGTCGAGGTGGAAGCTGTTGGTGTAATAGCCCTTATCGGTGACGCCCGGCACCACGCCGAAATCGGCGGTGTCCAGCCGGCAGAAGCGATCGCACAGGTTCTCGCTCGGCGTGCTGTAGAGGCTGAAGCCGTAGCCGGTCTCGTCTTTCCAGGCGTCGACGGCGGCGCGCAGGCGCGCGACGATCGCCACCGCTTTGGCGCGCAGCGCCTCGTCGTCATACACGTGGTTTTTGCCGCCGAACAGCGCGTTGATGGTCTCGTGCAGGCCGATGTAGCCCAGCGAAATCGAGGCGCGGCCGTGCTTGAAGATATCGGCGATATTGTCGTCGGCCTTGAGCCGCACGCCGCAGGCGCCTTCCATGTACAAGATTGGCGCCACCCGCGCCTTGATGCCTTCCAGCCGGGCGATGCGCGTCATCAGGGCCTTTTTCGCCAGCTGCAGGCGCTGATCCAGCAGCGCCCAGAAGCGCGACTCATCGCCCATCGCCTCCAGCGCGATGCGCGGCAGGTTGAGGCTGATGACGCCGATGTTGTTGCGGCCGTCGTGCACCAGTTCGCCGTCCTGCTCGTAGGTGCCGAGGAAGCTGCGGCAACCCATCGGCGTTTTGAACGAGCCGGTGACCTTCACCACCTGATCGTAGTTGAGGATGTCCGGGTACATGCGCTTGCTGGCGCACTCCAGCGCCAACTGCTTGATGTCGTAGTTCGGATCGCCGTACTGGTGGTTGAGGCCGTCGCGGATGGCGAACACCAGTTTGGGGAACACGGCGGTCTTGCGGTTTTTGCCCAGCCCGGCGATGCGGTTTTTCAGGATCGAGCGCTGGATCAGGCGCGATTCCCAGCTGGTGCCGAGGCCGAAGCCGAAGGTGACGAACGGCGTCTGGCCGTTGGCGGTGTGCAGGGTGTTGACCTCGTACTCCAGCGACTGGAAGGCGTCGTAACACTCTTTCTCGGTGCGCGCCATGGCATAGCCTTTGGCGTCCGGGATTTGCCATTCCTCCGCCACCTGCAGGTGTTTGCGGAAGCTCTCGTCGACGAACGGAGCCAGAATTTCATCGATGCGGTTGATGGTGGTGCCGCCATAGATATGGCTGGCGACCTGGGCAATGATCTGCGCGGTCACGGCGGTGGCGGTAGAGATCGACTTCGGCGGCTCGATTTCGGCGTTGCCCATCTTGAAGCCGTTGGTCAGCATGCCTTTCAGATCGATCAGCATGCAGTTGAACATCGGGAAGAACGGCGAGTAGTCGAGATCGTGGTAGTGAATTTCGCCGCGTTCATGGGCCAGCACCACGTCGCGCGGCAGGATGTGCTGCTTGGCGTAGTGTTTGGCGACGATGCCCGCCAGCAGGTCGCGCTGGGTGGGGATCACCTTGCTGTCCTTGTTGGCGTTTTCGTTCAGCAGCGCGCGGTTGCTCTGCTCGACCAGGCCGCGAATTTCCTGGTTCAGGCGGCCGCGCAGCTCGCGCGCCACATCGCGATCGTGGCGGTATTCGATATAGGCGCGCGCCAGCTGTTTGTACTCGCCGGCCATCAGCTGGTTTTCCACCGCCTGCTGGATCTCGTGGATATCGACGCGCGGCTGCTGCTCCATGCGCTGAGCGACCACGCGGGCGACGGTGGCGCAGTAGTCGGCGTCGACCACGCCCACCGCCAGCGCGGCGCGCTCGATGGCCTGCGCGATGCGCGCTTCGTCAAAAGGTACCTGGCAACCGTCCCGCTTAATCACTACTGGTTTCACGTTGTACTCCTTGTTCCCCGAGGGAGCGTTCATACCCGCCTGGCGTGGCGAGCAACCGTCAAATTTCGCTTATCCACAGGGCAAAGCCGCAGCGCGTAAGGGCTGTGGCGGCGTGTGGATGATTTTGTGGATAACTACTATATATAGGTGTTCGTAATTCTTAATGCACTATATATAGATATTGGCGAGATTCTTTTGATGTAGAACAAGGAAAACGGAAGAGCGTGCGCAAGCTGAACAGTCGTCAATCGCTCACTGGCCGATCGCGAAAATGCGCCAGCAGAAAGTCGACCCAGACGCGCACCCGCGGCGGCAGATCCGCCGAGGCGTAATAGAGCCACAGCTGCACCGGGCGCGGCCAGCACTCCGCCAGCACCGGCCGCAGCGTGCCCTGTTCGAAGTGCTTGTCGAGATACCAGCGCGCCAGGTTGACGATGCCCAGCCCGGCCAGCGACGCATCCAGCAACATTTCCGGGCGGCTCACCACCAATCGGCCGTTCAGATCCAGCGCCAGCGTTTCGCCCTGATGGCGCAGCTGCCATTTGACGTGGCGGCCGTTGCTGGGGTTGCGGTGCAGCAGGCAGTCGTGCCGCAGCAGGTCGTGCGGCGTTTGCGGTTCACCGCGCCGCGCCAGATAGTCGGGCGACGCCGCCAGCACCATGTGCATCGGGTAGAGCGGGCGGGCCACCAGCCGGCTGTCGGGATCGACCCGGCTGCCGATGCCGACGTCGAAACCTTCGCCCACCAGATTCACCACCCGGGCATCCAGCGACAGATCGAGATCGATCTGCGGGTAGCGCGCCAGAAATTGCGGGATCAACGGCATCAGCATCTGGCGGCCAAAGCCGGGGATCATCGTGACGCGCACCACCCCGGCCGGCGCCTGCCGTTCGCCGCCGGCGCTTTCCAGCGTCGCCGCCAACGCCTGCCACAGCGGCGCCACCTGCGCCAGCAGCGCTTTGCCCTCGTCGGTCAGCAGCACGTTGTGGGTGTTGCGCTGAAACAGCCGCAGCGCCAGCTTCTCTTCCAGCGCGCGGATATTTTTGCTGACCGCCGCCGGCGTGACGCCCAGCTGGCGGGCGGCGGCGGAGAAATTTTGCGCCTGCGCGGCGGCGAGGAAGGCCGGCAGCAGGCGGTGCACGTCAAAGGGCAGCGACATAGTGGTTGATACTTTCGGTTGAAATTGAAGTGACCTTGAACAGCCTACACCCGAAGCGGCAGAAATGGAAAAATGCCTCATCTTCTTTACGTTCAAGGAATCATTTATGTCACGCATTTTAGTGTTAACCGCCCACCGCACCCCCGACGAGTCGCGCATCAACCAGGCGCTGATCGAGGCCGTGCGCCCGCTGCCTAACGTGACCGTGCACGAGCTGATCCGCGCTTACCCGGATTACCGCATCGACGTAGCGCGCGAACAGGCACTGCTGGCAAGCCACGATGCGGTGGTAATGATGTTCCCGTTTTTCTGGTACAGCTCGCCGGCGATCCTGCGCGAATGGCAGGACGCGGTATTAACCTATGGTTTCGCCTACGGCAGCGAGGGCACCAAACTGCACGGCAAGCCGCTGCAGCTGGTGGTGAGCACCGGCGGTAACGCGCAGGCTTATACGGCGGAAGGATACAACCGTTATCCGGTGCAGGATCTGCTGCTGCCGTTCCACGCGCTGGCTAACCTGACCGGCATGGATTATCTGCCGCCGCATCTGGTGCAGGGCGTGAGCGACATGAGCGATGAGCAGTTGGCGCAAGAGGCCGCCGGGGTGGTGGCGCTGATGGGGACATTGTAGGGCGCAGTTCATCGCTGCGCCCTGCGGGGTCAGTCTTCGAGCAGCCACCACACCGCTTCGAACGGCCGCAGCGTCAGCGCCTGCGGCTGGTCCTCCGAGTCGCTGTAGTTGCTCATCAGCGGGCGCCATTGGGCGGAGGCTTCCACGCCTTCCGCCGCCCAGGCCAGCGGTTCGCGGCTCAGGTTGGCCACCACCAGCAGGCGCTGGCCGTTCCAGCTGCGCTGATAGCACCATAGCGCCGGGTGATCCGGCGCCAGATCCTGATAGTCGCCGTGGGTCAGCAGCGGATACTGCTTGCGCAGGGTGATCAGCTGGCGGTAGGCGTAAAACACCGAGTCGAGGTCGGCCAGCGCCGCGTCGGCGTTGATCTGCAGGTAGTTCTCGGCGCAGCCGATCCACGGCGTGCCGGTGGTGAAACCGGCGTGCGGCGCGGCGCTCCACTGCATCGGCGTGCGGCCGTTGTCGCGCGATTTGTCCGCCAGGATCGCCAGCAGTTCGGCGTCGCCGCGGCCCTGGGCGCTCAGCTCGGCGTACATGTTCAGGCTTTCCACGTCGCGATACTGCTCGATGGCGCGGAAGCCGGGGTTGGTCATGCCGATCTCTTCACCCTGGTAGATATAAGGCGTGCCCTGCATGCCGTGCAGCACCATCGCCAGCATTTTGGCGGCCGGCACCCGCAGTGCGCCTTCATCGCCGAAGCGCGATACGATGCGCGGCTGATCGTGGTTGCACCAGAACAGCGCGTTCCAGGCGCGGTTATGCATCCCTTGCTGCCAGTGGCGGAAGATCTGCTTTAACTCCACATAATCCGGCGCCGCCCGCGTCCATTTTTCACCGCCGGCGTAGTCCACCTTCAGGTGGTGGAAGTTGAAGGTCATCGACAGCTCTTCGCCGCTCTGCGCCGCGTACTGCTGGCAATGCTCAAGCGTGGTGGAGGACATCTCGCCCACCGTCATCAGGCCGCGTGGCTGGAACACGTCGCGGCTCATTTCCTGCAGGAACTCGTGAATGCGCGGGCCGTCGGTGTAGAAGCGGCGGCCATCGCCCTGGCTGTCGGACGGGAAGTCCTGCTGCTTGGACACCAGGTTGATCACGTCGAGGCGCAGGCCGTCGACGCCTTTATCTGCCCAGAACTGACACACTTTCTTCAGCTCTTCGCGCACCGGCGGGTGTTCCCAGTTGAGATCCGCCTGCTCGGTGGCGAACAGGTGCAGATAGTACTGGCCGCTGTCGGCGTGCCACTGCCAGGCGTTGCCGCCGAACTTGGATCGCCAGTTGTTCGGCGGCGTATCCCCCTCGCCGTCGCGCCAGACGTAAAACTGGCGATACGGGCTGTGGCGATCCTGCGCGGCCTTGAACCACGGGTGCTCGGTCGAGGTGTGGTTGAACACCATGTCCATCACGATGCGGATGCCGCGCCGGTGGGCGGCGGCGACCAACTGCTCGAAGTCCGCCATGGTGCCGTAAGCCGGATCGATGGCGCAGTAGTCCGCCACGTCATAGCCGTTGTCCACCTGCGGCGACACGTAGACCGGCGTCAGCCAGATGGCGTCGACGCCCAGCTCCTGCAGATAGTCCAGCCGCCGGGTCACGCCGGCCAAATCGCCGTAGCCGTTGCCGGTGCTGTCCTGAAAACTCTTCGGATAAATTTGGTAGATGACGCCGTTCTGCCACCAGGGGGTTGGGTTGCTCATAGATCAATACCTTTGAATCGTGACAACGGGCCTGCGTAAGCAGGCCCCTACATTCATTTTGCGTCAATCAAACCGGCAGCTCGCCGCGGGCGGCCTTGCGTTTGTAGACCATGATGGTCAGCACCAGCGGGATGACGATCGCCACCAGAATCGCCAGCGAGTAAATCAGCCAGAACTGCGGCTTGATAGACAGGATGCCCGGCAGGCCGCCGACGCCGATGCCGTTGGCCATCACGCCGTCCAGGCCGCAGATCAGGCCCGCGATCGCGGAGCCGATCATCGCGCATAGCATCGGGAAGCGATATTTGAGGTTGATGCCGTACATCGCCGGTTCGGTCACGCCGAGGTAGGCGGAGATCGCCGCCGGCACCGAGATTTCACGCTCGTTGGCCTTGCGGCTGATGATGATGATGCCGAGCACCGCCGAGGCCTGCGCGATGTTGGACAGCGCAATCAGCGGCCACACCGGGGTGCCGCCCATGCTCTGGATCATCTGCATGTCGATGGCCAGCGTGGTCTGGTGCACGCCGGTGATCACCAGCGGCGCATACAGGAAGCCGAACAGCGCGGCGCCCACTGGGGCGAAGCTGCCGGTCATCACCGCTTTCACCGCCCAGGCAACCCCGTCGCCGATCATGCGGCCGAACGGCCCGATCAGCGCGTGCGCCAGGAACACCGCCAGCAGCAGCGAAACCACCGGCACCACCACCAGATAGAGATAGTCGGGGACGATCTTTTTCAGCCGGGTTTCGATCCAGCCCAGCGCCATGCCCGCCAGGATCGACGGGATCACCTGCGCCTGATAGCCGACTTTCTGGATCACGAACCAGCCGAAGTTCCACACTTCCGGCGTTTGCTGGCCGAGCAGGTAGGAGTTCATCAGCTGCGGCGACACCAGGGTGACGCCCAGCACGATGCCGAGCACCGGCGTGCCGCCCATCTTTTTCACCGTCGACCAGCAGATGGCCACCGGCAGGAACATGAAGATCGCTTCACCGAGCAGCCACAGGAAGTCGTAAATGGTTTTCCACGCCGGGTGCATCTGCGCCAGCGTTTGGCCGCCGGACATCGGGATGTCGCCGATCACGTTGCGGAAGCCGAGGATCAGACCGCCGCTGATCAGCGCCGGCAGCAGCGGGAAGAAGATCTCGGCGAAGTGGGAGATGGTGCGCTCGGTCCAGGTCATGTTCTGGCGCGCGGCCACCTTGGCCTGCTCCTTGTCGGCCTCGTTGACGCCGGTGCTGGCGATCAGCGCCTGATAGTAGTCGCCGACGTCGGTGCCGATCACCACCTGGAACTGCCCGGCGTTGGTGAAGCAGCCTTTGACCATCGGCAGCTCTTCGATTTCCTTGGGGCTGGCCTTGCTGGGGTCGTTGAGGACGAAACGCAACCGGGTAATGCAATGGCTGACGGTGGCGATGTTTTCGCGGCCGCCGACCAAAACAATCAGGCGATCAATATCCTGCTGTTTTACTTTGCTCATTATGGGATACCTGCAGAGGTGTTGGCTGAGTAATGATCAAAGCTTAGTCACTCGGATTTTTTT
Organism: Serratia sp. CY31944; assembly: GCF_052169175.1. NCBI lineage: Bacteria > Pseudomonadati > Pseudomonadota > Gammaproteobacteria > Enterobacterales > Yersiniaceae > Serratia > Serratia sp. CY31944. The sequence continues at coordinate 37,898 of NZ_JBJNLG010000007.1, read as the reverse complement.
ATGGAATGGGAACGTTCCCGGTTTGGGGCGAGGATCACAAAATGACAAAAAATGGTCGTCTTTTAATCAGGAAAGTTTGCTGGGCACCACCAGGCGGCGGATCCCCTGTTCACCGTTGAGCTGCGCCAGCAGCTGTTGCGCCGCCAGCAGGCCGGCGCTGCCGTAGCCGAACTCCACAGACAGAGTATCGGGGAACAGAAAGCTGAGCAGCGGGGTGTTGCCGATGGCGCACACCTGGATGGCGTGCGTCGGCTGCTGCTGCAGGTATTTGATTGCCCCCAGGGCGATGCTGTCGGAGGCGCAGATCAGCGCGCTGGTGTGCGGGTCGATCACCTCGGCGGCGTGTTGGAAACCGCTCTGGTAGCTCAGCTCGCCCAGCGTGGCGCGCGGCGTGAGCTTGAGGCGCTCGCAGGCGTCGAGATAGGCCTGGTAGCGGCGCTGGCCGGTGGTGGCGTCGCTGAGCTGCACCCCCAGATAGCCGATGTGCCGGTGCCCTTGCCGATACAGGCGATCCATCAGCAGGTTCACCGCGCCGGCGTCGTCGTAGCAGACGGATGAAAAGCCGTCGTATTCGCGCACCATCACCACCATTTTTTCCTGCCACGGTTTGAGCATCGCCGCGGTCAGCCCGGTAAAGCCGAACAGGATCACGCCGTCGACGTTGCGCTGGCGCAGCACGTGCAGGTGCTCCTGCACCAGGCGGGTTTCGAACTGGCTCTCCATCACGATAGGATCGAAACCCTGCTGATACAGCAGCGGCAGCATGGTGCGCACCGCCTGGTTTTCCGACGGCGAATCGAGACGGGAAACGATGATGCCCACCACTTTGTCGCTCTGGCCGCGCATGGCGCGCGCCGACTTGGAGGGGGTAAACCCTTGCTGACGGATCACCGCTTCCACCCGTTCGCGGGTCTGCGGGCTCACGCTGCCTTCGTTGTTCAGCACCCGTGAGACGGTGGATTTGCCTACGCCGCTCAGGCGTGCGATGTCCTTGATGGTCAGCCGGTTTTGCATGGTTTACTTTTCGTTGAGGTGGACAGGCGTAACATAATGGCCTGTAAAACAATGCCCGTCAGCATAGCTCATTTTCCCACGCGGATCTTGAGGCAATACGGGATTGTTGCACTGCGCTGAACGGCCGCTCCTGCCGCTCTGTTTTTCCCTTTACCGGAGGTGATTCCCCATATGGACCCCGACCCGACCGCTTTAGACACTCACTCGGTTCACCGGTAAAACCTTTCCGCCTGGCGCTGCTGTTTTACCGGTGAAGTACATCACGGTAACCGGTGGCGCGCGCTTCGTCGTTCGCTCCTGCTGCTGAAAAAAGAATAAGGATCTGCGTTGGCAGAGGCTTTTTGGCGCACCCGCCATCCGCCCGGCCGATGACGATCCCCGTTTACCCGCTGCCGTGAGGCACCGGGCGACGAGGTGCGAACCATGAAACTGAAAAAACTCCCCCGTCAGCTGCTGGGCCTGTTCGCCCGCGGCCTTCCGCGCCGTTTGGTGCGCCGCGACAGCCTGCTGGACGGCGTCGGCGGCGCTGCGCACGATATGCCGGCCGGCCTGGCGCAACAGCGGCTGGAATGCGCCGCCGCAGAGACGATGCAGCTGTTTGAGCGTTTCCACAGCCACCCGGAAGGCATCACCGCCCATGAGGCGGAGCAGGTACGCCGGCGCTGCGGCGAGAACGTCATCGACGATCAGCAGAAAGAGGCCTGGTGGCAACACCTCTGGCACTGCTATCGCAACCCGTTCAACCTGCTGCTGACCGCGCTCGGCATGATCTCGTACGCCACAGAGGATCTCACCGGCGCGCTGGTGATCGCGCTGATGGTGCTGATCTCCACGCTGCTGAACTTCATCCAGGAGGCGCGCTCCAACCGGGCGGCCGATGCGCTGAAAGCGATGGTGAGCAACACCGCCACGGTGATCCGCAGCGATGCGCTCACCGGCAAGAGCGAACACGTGGAGCTGCCGATCGCGCAATTGGTGCCGGGCGATATCGTCAAGCTGGCGGCCGGGGACATGATCCCGGCGGATCTGCGCCTGCTGTCGGCCAAGGATCTGTTCATCAGTCAGGCGGCGCTGACCGGTGAATCGCTGCCGGTGGAAAAATCCGCGGCGCCGCAGGCGCTGGCGGCCGATCCGCTCGACTGCCAGAACCTGTGCTTCATGGGCACCAACGTGGTCAGCGGCACCGCGCTGGCGATGGTGATCGGCACCGGCGGCGGCACCTATTTCGGCCAGCTGGCGCAGCGCGTCACCAGCCAGGAGCAGCAGCCGAACGCCTTCCAGAGCGGCATCAGCAAGGTCAGCTGGCTGCTGATCCGCTTTATGCTGGTGATGACGCCGATCGTGCTGCTGATCAACGGCTACACCAAGGGCGACTGGTGGGAAGCGGCGCTGTTCGCGCTGTCGGTGGCGGTCGGGCTGACGCCGGAAATGCTGCCGATGATCGTCACCTCGACGCTGGCCAAAGGGGCGGTGAAGCTGTCGCGCCAGAAGGTGATCGTCAAACGCCTGGACGCCATCCAGAACTTCGGCGCCATGGACATTCTGTGTACCGACAAGACCGGCACCCTGACTCAGGACAAGATCGTGCTGGAGCGCCACACCGATGCGTTCGGCGCTGGCAGCGAGCGGGTGCTGCGCTACGCCTGGCTGAACAGCTTCTACCAGACCGGGCTGAAAAACCTGCTCGACGTGGCGGTGCTGAGCTGCGCGGAGCAGAATCGGCAGCCGGCGGCGTTGCAAAACTACCGCAAGGTGGATGAGATCCCGTTCGATTTCGTACGCCGCCGCATGTCGGTGGTGGTGGCCAAGGACAACGAGTATCACGAGCTGGTGTGCAAGGGCGCGCTGGAAGAGATGCTGGCGATTTGCAGCCACGTGCGCCACGAAGACGAGGTGATCCCACTGAGCGAGGCGCTGCTGGCGCGCATTCGCCGCATCACCGACGATCTCAACCAGCAGGGGCTGCGGGTGGTGGCGGTGGCCAACAAGATCCTGCCGGCGCAAACCCATGAATACGGCGTGGCGGATGAGTCGGATCTGATCCTCGAAGGCTACGTTGCCTTCCTCGATCCGCCGAAGGAGAGCACCGCGCCGGCGCTGGCGGCGCTGAAACAGAACGGCGTCACGGTGAAGATCCTCACCGGCGACAACGAGCTGGTGGCCGCCAAAGTGTGCCGGGACGTCGGGCTGGAGGCCGATAGTCTGCTGCGCGGCAGCGAGATCGAACAGATGGACGACGAGCAGCTGGCGCAGGCGGCGGCGCGCACCACGGTGTTCGCCAAGCTGACGCCGCTGCACAAGGAGCGCATCGTCAAACTGCTGCGCCGCCAGGGGCACGTGGTGGGCTTTATGGGCGACGGCATCAACGATGCGCCGGCGCTGCGCGCGGCCGATATCGGCATCTCCGTCGATTCAGCGGTGGACATCGCCAAGGAGGCGGCGGACATTATCCTGCTGGAAAAAAGCCTGATGGTGCTGGAGCAGGGGGTGATCGAAGGGCGCCGTACCTTCGCCAACATGCTGAAATACATCAAGATGACCGCCAGCTCCAACTTCGGTAACGTGTTCAGCGTGCTGATCGCCAGCGCCTTCCTGCCGTTTCTGCCGATGCTGCCGCTGCACCTGCTGATTCAGAACCTGATGTACGACATCTCGCAGATCGCCATCCCGTTCGATAACGTCGACGACGATCAGATCACCCAGCCGCAGCGCTGGAACTCCGCCGATCTGGGGCGGTTTATGGTGTTCTTCGGGCCGATCAGCTCGATCTTCGACGTGCTGACCTTCAGCCTGATGTGGTGGGTATTCAAGGCCAATACGCCGGAAATGCAGACGCTGTTCCAGTCCGGCTGGTTCGTGGAAGGGCTGCTGTCGCAAACGCTGATCGTCCACATGATCCGCACGCGCAAAATTCCGTTTATCCAGAGCCGCCCGTCCTGGCCGCTGTGCATCATGACGCTGGCGGTGATCGCCACCGGCATCGGCCTGGTGTTCTCGCCGCTGGCCGGCTTCCTGCAGCTGCAGGCGCTGCCGCTCGGCTACTTCCCGTGGCTGGTGCTGATCCTCGTCGGTTACATGGTGCTGACCCAGTGCGTGAAAGGCTGGTTCGTGCGCCGCTACGGCTGGCAATAACCCGCTCGCCCCCTCCGGCCGGGAGGGGGCAACTGTGATCCCGTCCGCTTTTTCACCGCAACGGTTGGACATCTGTTCTGGGCTGAGTCTTTATCTACAGCGTTGGCTGTTTTCCCCTGCGCCTTTCAAGCCACCGCGTTGTTGTTTATCGCCTAGCGGTGGTTTGAAATTCATTGGGGATATTTTGTTTTTTTCCTCTGAGGAATTTCCGATGCACAGACCTTTCCGTTATACGCTACTGGCTTCATCGTTATGGTTTTCCTGCGGCGCGCTGGCGCAGCCGGCGGGCGATCTGCCGCTGATGCCCTGGCCGCAGCAGGTGGAAGTGACGCAACCGGCGGGCAAGCTGGTGCTGGATCACCGTTTGTCTCTGACGCTGCAGGGTGACGACTTGGGCGACGCGCTGCCGCGCTGGCGCCAGCGCATCGAACTGCAGACCGGCTGGACGCTGGCGCCGGCGAGTGAAGCGAAGGGCGGCGCGACGATCAGGGTGATGATTAAAGACCGGGTGGCGGCGCAGCCGCTGCCGGGCAGCGACGAGAGTTACCGACTGGCGGTCACGCCGCAGGGCGCCACGCTGACCGCCAACACCCGCTTCGGCGCGCTGCGCGGCATGGAGACCCTGCTGCAGCTGCTGCAGACCGACGGGCAAAATACCTTCCTGCCGCTGGTGGATATCCGCGACGTGCCGCGCTTTCCGTGGCGCGGCGTGCTGCTGGATTCGGCGCGTCATTTCCTGCCGCTGCCGGACATTCTGCGCCAGCTCGACGGCATGGCGGCGGCCAAGCTTAACGTGTTCCACTGGCACCTGACCGACGATCAGGGCTGGCGCTTTGCCTCCGAGCATTATCCCAAGCTGCAACAGCAGGCCAGCGACGGCCAGTTCTACACCCGCGAGCAGATGCGGCAGGTGGTGGCTTACGCCACGGCGCGCGGCATTCGCGTGGTGCCGGAGATCGACATGCCGGGGCATGCCTCCAGCATTGCGGTGGCCTATCCCGACCTGATGAGCGCGCCGGGGCCGTATCGGATGGAGCGCGAGTGGGGCGTGCATAAGCCGACGCTCGATCCGACCCGCGACGAGGTGTATCAGTTTGTCGACACAATCGTCGGCGAGCTGGCGGCGATCTTCCCCGATCCTTATCTGCATATCGGCGGCGACGAGGTGGACGCCAGCCAGTGGCGGGCGTCGCCGTCGATTCAGGCGTTTATGCAGAAGAACGGGCTGGCGGATACCCATGCGCTGCAGGCCTACTTCAACCAGAAGCTGGAAAAGATCCTCGAGAAGCACCAGCGGCAGATGGTTGGCTGGGACGAGATCTACCATCCGTCGCTGCCGCGCTCGATCGTCATTCAGTCCTGGCAGGGCCAAGATTCCCTGGGCGCCAGCGCGCAGGACGGCTATCAGGGCATCCTCTCCACCGGTTTCTACCTCGATCAGCCGCAAAGCACCGCCTATCACTACCGCAATGAAATTCTGCCGCAGCCGCTGGGGGTCGAGACGGCGGTGCAGCCCGGCGAGCAGGCGCAAAGCTGGCGTTTCAGCATGCCGCGTCTGAAGGGCAGCGCGGTGGAGGGCAGCTTCACGCTGATCGAGGGCAAGCAGGGCTGGCGCGGCTTTATCGATTTCAACGGCAAATCGCGCCGCGCGGTGCACGACATTGTCTGGCGCACGCCGCAGCAGGTGACGTTCCGCGTCGATACCTGGATGGGTGACACGCGGCCGGTGTTCACGCTGCAGCAGGACAAGCTCAGCGGCTATACGTTGGTCGGCAACGTGCGTTACCCCACCAGCGGCGACAAGCTGGCGGCGGTGCCGGCGGGCAAGATGCCGGTGGTGCCGGACGAGAAGGGGCAGGCCAACATTCTCGGCGGTGAAGCGGCGCTGTGGGCGGAAAACGTGCGCGCGCCGCTTCTCGATCTCAAGCTGTGGCCGCGCGCCTTCGCGGTGGCGGAGCGGCTGTGGTCGGCGCAGGACGTCACCGACGAAAACAACATGTACCGGCGGCTGGCGGCGATCGACGCCTGGTCGGTGGTGTCGGTCGGCCTGCAGCAGCACGCGGAAACGGCGCGCGAATTCACCCGATTGAGCAACAGCGTGCAGATCGTGCCGCTGCAGATCCTGGCCGAGGCGGTGGAGCCGGCGCAGTATTACACCCGCCAGCATCTGAAGTTCCAGGCCGGCAACTATCACCAGTTCGAACCGCTGAACCGCTTTGCCGATGCGCTGCCGCCGGAGAGCGGCGCGGTGCGCGACATGCAGGCACAGGTCGCAGCCTTGTTGAAGGATAAGCGCGATAAGGCGGCGGCGCAGGCGCTGCGCGAACGACTGCAGCGCTGGCAGGCGAACGGCGCGGCGCTGCAGACGGCGATCGCGGGCAACCGCACGCTGCGAGAGCTGGCGCCGGTGGCGCAGGACGTCGATGCCTTGGCCACGCTGGGCTTAATGCTGCTGGATCGCCATCAGCAGGACAAACCGCTGAGCCGGGCCGAGGCCGAACAAGCGCAGCGCCGGCTGGATGCGGCGGCGCAGACGCGCGACGAGGTGGTGATTGCGGCGGTGTACCCGCTGGAGGCGCTGCTGCGGGGGCTTAAAACGGAGTGAGGGTGACGGGGCTCGGCCAGCTGAGCCCCGGTCTCGTTACGCCCGAAGCGACAGCGGCGCATACCCGATGGCGTGCTGCAGGTAATTCAGCAGCAGCTGGCGGGTGAAGCGCGGCTCATCGATGCCGCTGCCCTGCAGGAAGCGTTGCAGGTTGCTGCAGTCCCACCGATAGGTGTCTTGATAGAGCTCCACCGTCGATAGCTCGTCCACCATAGGATCCTTGAACAGGCTGAGCAGCGGGTACAGCGGCGCGTCGCTGTCGTTTTCCCATTGGGCTCGCCACTTTGCGAAGGGCAGAGGATGAAAGCGATAACCGAACTCGCGCTCCAGCAGGCTGAAAAACTCACGCAGCGTCAGATTATTGTCACCTTGATGGATCAGGTTGAATTTCTGCCCCAGCGCCTGCGGGTTGCGAGAGACGTGGGCGATGGCTCGGGTCATGTAATCCACCGTGGTCAACCCCTCGCGCAGATCCCGTAAATCCGGCACCGTGCCGCTGCTGATGCAGGTTCTCACCAGCCGCCCCCACCATTGGTAATCGGCGTTGACGCCGGTGCGGCTGTGGCAGGTGGCGTAGCCCAGGCGGAAGGTCATCAGCGGCAGGCCTTGCTTCGCCGCCAGATCGGCGATCTTCTCCATCACCCATTTGCTGCGCACGTAGCCGATATCGCGGCTGACCGCCGGCAGGTTTTGATCGATATCGTCGCTTTCCCGCATCACCCGCTTACCGGTGTGCAGATGCCCCCAGCTGTACACGGAGATGGTCGACAGCAGCATCAGCGGCTTGGTGCGGCTATGCGCCGCGAAACGAATGATTTCCCGCAGGCCCTGTACGTTGTCGCGCTTCATGTAGGCGTAAGGCTGGATAAAATTCACTGCGCTGGCCGAATGGTAAATCAGATCGATATCCTGACTTAATACCCGGTAAGCCGCCGGGGCCAGCGAGAAATGGTGTTCCGCCACGTCGCCGGGCAGGATATGGAGGCGTGCGCGCTGCCCGGCGCTCAACGCGATCCGGTAGCGCTGCAGCACCGCCTCCAGCCGCTGTCTCGGCGGCAGTTTGGCGCCGTCGCGCACCAGACAGTACAGCTCGGCGTCGGTGGTGCGCAGCAGATCGGCCAACAGGTGCGCGCCGACGAAGCCGGTGGCGCCGGTCAGCAAAATGGCGCGCGGCGCGCTGATTTGCCGCGCATCGAACGTCGGATCGATGACGAGATCCGACGGCAAATACACGTCATCCTGCAAGGCGCGTGCCGGCTCGCCGTCTTGAGGTTCAGGTGTTTGTTCTTGTCCCTGGCGTTGCGCCATCGCCTGCGCCAGCGTCGTCAGGTTCGGGTATGCATAGATATCACGCACATAGGTTTTGACCGCGAACGCTTTACCCAGTTGGTTTGCCAGGTTTGCCGCCAGCAGCGAATGCCCGCCCAGCGCGAAGAAATCATCGTCGGCGCGGATATGATCGATTTTCAGCAGCCTGCGCCACAGATCGGCGACGATCCGCTGGTGGCCGTCGAGCGGTTCAGCAGGGGCCGGCTGAGCCTCGGGCGCCAGGGCCAACAGCGCCGCCTGGTCGATTTTACCGTTGGCGTTGATCGGCAACCGAGCCAGATGCCGGTACTCGGCGGGCAGAGAGTAGGCGGGCAGCTGATCCTGAAGCTGCCGTTTAACCCGTGCAATGAGATCGCCGCCGGGATCTTCACCGGTCAAAAACGCCAGGATCCGCTTGTCGCTCGGATTGTCCGTTTGATTGACGAGGGCGATGGCGGTTTTTACGCCGGAGACCTGCGTCATCAGGCTGCCGATTTCACCGAGTTCCACGCGATTGCCGCGGATTTTGACCTGGGCGTCGAGTCGCCCCAGGTACTGAATGCGGCCGTCAGGCAAGCGGCGCGCCCGATCGCCGCTGCGGTACAAGCGCTGGCCGCCGACGTGCGGCGAAGTGACAAAACGCTCGGCGGTCAGCTGCGGGGCGTTCAGGTAGCCGCGCGCCAGGCAGAGGCCGCTGATGCAGAGCTCGCCAGATTCGCCGTCGGTTACCGGCCGCAGGCGCTCGTCGAGGATGAATACCTGCGTATCGGCGATGGGCCGGCCAATCGTGGACGGCGGGTTTTGCGTCGCGCAGCGCACGCGGTTGCAGGTGGCGAAGATGGTGGCCTCCGTCGGGCCGTAGTAATCCACCACTGCATAGTCGATGCCGCGCAGCTCGAGCGGATTCAGCTTTTCACCGGCGGTGAACAGGTATTTCAGCGCCAGCCCGGCGGGCTGCGGCGCGCCGATGACCTCCGGCACCAATACCGTAGGGACAAAGGCGTGGGTGAGGCGATGCCGGGCGAAGAAGGCCAGCAATGCGTCCGGCTGCAGGCGGGTCTCCTCGTGCGGCAGATACAGGGTGCCGCCGCAGATCAGCGGCGCCCAGATTTCCCATTGCGCCACGTCAAAACCGACGCCGGCAATCAGCGTGGAACGGCTGTGTTCATCCATCGCGAAACGTTGGTTATGCCAGAGGAGCAGGTTTAACAGCGAACGGTGTTCGATCATGACGCCTTTGGGCGCGCCGGTGGTGCCGGAGGTGAAAATAATATAGGCAAGCGCATCGGAGGGCGGAGGGGAAAATACAGTTATGGAAACTTTAGTCAGGGAAATATTATCAATGGAAAGGACTTTGCGCGGGAGGTTGTCGATATTTACACGAGCATCATGGTTGCTGAAGAGGATTATCGGCGAGCCACTTTGTTCGATAATATTGCGAATGCGCCGTTCGGGATAGCGGGCGTCAATGGGAATATAGCAGGCTCCGGCCTTGGCGATCGCCATCATGCCGATCGGTAATTCCACCGTGCGCTGCGCGACCAGCGGCACGGCATCGCCGGGCCGAACCCCTTCCTGTTTCAGGCGCGTGCACAGTGCGCTGCTGGCTTCATCCAATTGACGGTAGGTCAGATGTTTATTATCGCCGACGACGGCGGTTTTTTCCGGATAACGGGAAGCTTGTTGGATAAAATAATCCAATACGCTAGGTGCCATGGTTATCTCCTGTCATTATTCACGGAGTGAACGAAATGAAACAGCAATGACCCGGCCGGGTGAGAAATAATTATAGGCGTGTTTTTATTGTGGGATTGTAAATGTGAGCGGTATTACGCTATCGCTATAAATTAATTGGATTAATAAAATTCTTACCAATGAAAACGGCCAGCCGAAGCTGACCGTCATTCGCGTGCGTGTCGATTAACGACGCACGGCGATGGCTTCGATTTCGATCTTCACGTCTTTCGGCAGACGCGCCACTTCCACGCAGGAGCGGGCCGGGAACGGCGCGCTGTGCTCGGTGAAGAAGGTTTCGTACGCGGCGTTAACGGTGGCGAAGTCGTTCAGATCTTTCACGAACACGGTGGTTTTCACGATGTCGGCAACGCTCAGGCCGGCGGCTTCGACGATCGCTTTGACGTTTTCCAGCGACTGGCGTGCCTGAGCGGCCACGTCGTCGGCGACGGCGCCGGTTTTCGGATCGACCGGGATCTGGCCGGAAGTGATGATCATGCTGCCCAGATCAACGCCCTGCACATAAGGACCAATGGCTGCCGGGGCGAGTTCAGTGCTGATGTTACGTGACATGTTTTCTCCTGATAGACCCGTTGTCTTTCACGCCGCCGCGCGGTCGGCCGCAGCTTGAAATTCGGTGGGTAGCAACGTGGGTAGAGTTATTTTCAGGCACCCATTATAGGGAGTGACGCGCAGATTAACAGCGCCGCTCCCGTTAAAAGGGCAGAATTCAGTCGGCCTGCAACACCACCTGATGCTCGAACTCTTTCTCGCAATAGCGGCACTTCAGGTGCACTTCGCCGTCGCGCGGCTTCACGCTGAAGCTTGACGCCACCGGCTCGCTGCGGCTGATGCAGTTGCTGTTCGGGCAGGTCAGCACACCGTCGATGTGGTCAGGCAGGCTGAGGGTCAGCTTGCGCACCACTTCGTAGTTATCGATGCGGTTTACCGTGGCCTTCGGCGCGTACATCGCCAGCTGGTTGGCCTGCTGCTCGGTCAGGAAGGTGTTCTCGATCTTGATCAGATCCTTGCGGCCCAGCGCGTTGGAAGGCAGGTTCAGGCCGATGGTGATGCGCTGGTCGGTGGCGGTCAGCTTGAACAGCGTCAGCAGTTTGAAACCGATCTGCGCCGGAATGTGGTCGATCACCGTGCCGCATTTGATCGCTTCGACCTGCAGTTTGTTGTCGTGAGTCATGGCGGTTCCCCCTTAAAGAGCCAAATCTGCGTTGAGCACCAGCGCAAGCAGCGCCTGGCGGGCGAAGATGCCATTGCCCGCCTGCTGGAAGTAGTAGGCATGCGGCGTTTTATCCACGTCGGTGGCGATCTCGTCGATGCGCGGCAGCGGGTGCAGCACCTTGAGGTTGGCGCGCGCGCCGGCCAGATCCGCGGCGCGCAGCACGAACTGCGCCTTCACGTTGGCGTACTCGGACGGATCGAGGCGCTCTTTCTGCACCCGGGTCATGTAGAGAATATCCAGCTCCGGCACCACTTCTTCAATGCTGCTGTGCAGGCTGTACTCGATGCCTTTCTCTTCCAGCATTTTCAGGATATAGGCCGGCATCGCCAGCGCGTCCGGGGCGATGAAGTAGAAACGGTTGCCTTCGAACTTGGCCAGCGCCTGGGTGAGCGAATGCACGGTGCGGCCGTACTTCAGGTCGCCGACCATGGCGATGCTGAGGTTGCTCAGGCGCCCTTGGGTTTCCTGGATGGTGAACAGATCCAGCAGGGTTTGGGTCGGGTGCTGGTTGGCGCCGTCGCCGGCGTTGAGCACCGGCACATTGCCGGAGAATTCAGCGGCCATGCGCGCCGCGCCTTCCTGCGGGTGGCGCATCACGATGGCGTCCACGTAGGTGCTGATCACCGAGATAGTGTCGGCCAGGGTTTCGCCTTTCTTGCCGAGCGAAGTGTTGCTGCCGTCGGCGAAGCCCACCACCGAGGCGCCGAGGCGGTGCATCGAGGTTTCGAACGACAGGCGGGTACGGGTCGAGGCTTCGAAGAAGCAGCTGGCGATCACCTTGTGTTTCAACAGTTCCGGCTGCGGATTGGCTTTCAGACCGGCGGCGGTGCGCAGCACCAGCTCCAGATCCTCGCGGCTGAGATCGTTAATAGAGATGATGTGTTTGTGATACAGCGGGTTGGCCATTTTTCACTCCTCCTCGACGCGTGCCCGTGGCGCGGGACTTTGGGATATTCTCAAGGCAAAAAAAAGCCCCTCAACGAGGGGCTTGAAACGATCGGTTTAGCAACAGGAGAAACAACGGCAGCTGGCCGCCGATAGGCAGTCGGTTTTGTCGATTGCGGCTAACAAAACAAACGTCGTTTTTCATGCTTTCTCCTGGCAAATTGTGGCGCATTATACTCGCGCTTTTCGCCACTGCAAGCGTTAAAACGCCGTTTTTTGCCGCCCCGCAATCGATTGGCCGGCGATGGCCGCCCGCCGGCTATTTGCTGACGCGATCGTAGTAGACCATGTCGGCGTTCAGCCCCTGCTGGTAGTCTTTGACGTTGTCGCGCAGCACCACTTCGGTTTTGGCCTGATCGATAAACACGTACGGCGAACTGCGCTGCAGTTCCTGCTGCATGGCGGTATACAGCGCGCGGCGCTTGGCCGGATCGGCTTCGGCCAGCGCCGCCAGCGTCTGCTGGTTCAACTGCGGGATCTGCCAGCCGTTCAGCCCGGCCACCGTGCTGCTTTTGCCGTCGTTATAGGCGAAGGCGCTGGCGTTGGAGTGGGCGTCGAAGTAATCCGGGATCCACAGGCGGATCGCCGCCTGATGCTGCCTGGCGCGCACGCGGGAATATACCTGGCTGCCCGCGGCCGGGAGCAGCTCGACCTTCACGCCGGCGGCGGCGAAGCTGCCCTGCAGCGCCTGCGCGATGGTGATGAACGGCGGTTTGTTCTCTACGTCCAGCGTAAAGGTGGCGTGGGTGATGCCCGCCTTGGCCAGGATGGCTTTCGCCTTGGCCGGATCGTAGCTGAACGGGTTGGTCTCCAGCGCGCCCGGCAGCCCGACCGGCAGGAAGCTCTGGTGCACGAAGTATTGGCCCTTCAGCAGATCCTTCGTGATGCCCTGATAATCCACCAGGTAGCGCGCCGCTTCCCAGAAGGCCGGGTTGTTCAGCAGCGGATTGGCGCCGTTGCCGGTGTTGAACACCAGGTAGTTTTGTTCGGCGGACGGGATCTCCAGCACCTTGACGCCCGGTTGGTTTTTCAGCGTGTCGGTCTGATCGGCGCCCAGTTCGCGGGCGATATCGGCGTCGCCCTGCTGGATCAGCAGGCGGCGGGTGGCCGGATCCGGCACGTTTTTAATGATGATGTTTTTCAGCTGCGGCTTGTCGCCCGGCGTGGTGGGGTTGGCGTCCAGCACGATCGCCTGATGCGGCTGATAGACGCGCATCTTGAACGGGCCGCTGCCGGCGGAGTGCATTTTCAGCCACGCGTTGCCGAAGTCGCCGTCTTTGACGTTGGCCAGCGCCGCCTTGCTGTCGACGATCGAGGCGATCGGCGTCGAAAGAATATTCAGCGCCACCGCCGGGCTGACGTCCGCCGTCCAGCGCAACTGTACGGTATGTTCGTCGATCTTCTTCAGCTGCGCGTCGATGTTGTCCGGCTGCCAGCCGAGCACGTTGAGGATGAACGCCGGCGACTTGTTCATCTTGACCGCGCGGCTGTAGGAAAAGATCACGTCGTCGGCGGTCAGCGGGTTGCCGGAGGCAAACGTCGCCTGCGGCCGCAGTTTCACCGTCAGCGTTTTGGCCGCCGCATCGCTCTGCCAGCTTTCCGCCAGCACCGGCGCCACCTTGGCCGGATCGTCGCGATCCGCCTGCACCAGCCGCTGATACAGGCTGGGCACCGTCTGGATGCTGGAGAGTTCGTTGGCTTCCGCCGGATCGAGGCTGACGATGTCATCCAGCGATTGCACCACCACCAGCGTATTCGGCGGCGTGGCGGCTAACGCGGCGGCGGGCAGGGCGGCGAGCAGGAACAGCGGCAAGAGTTTGGCTTTCATCGGTGTGTATCCCCTGAAGGCGCCGCCAGGCGGCGCTGAGAACGGTTTGTTATCGTTGGTTTTTACGGCGCGGGCGCCGTCGGCCTGTCACGGTAGAGCCTTTGCCGGCGGTGAGCAAAGGTCAATCCGCTATTTGATATTCCTGGAATATATTAGCCGCCCTGGCCGGGGGCGTCAGGGCGGAGGGGAGGACTGTCAGAGGGTTTCGCTCAGGGTGGCGACCAGCACCGCCTTGATGGTGTGCAGCCGGTTTTCCGCCTGATCGAACACCACGCTGTGCGCCGACTCGAACACTTCGTCGGTCACTTCCATGCCGCCGTGCAGATCGTACTGTTGCGCCATCTGCTTGCCGAGCGTGGTTTGATCGTCGTGGAACGCCGGCAGGCAGTGCAGGAACTTCACGTTCGGGTTGCCGGTCAGCTTCAGCATCGCCATGTTGACCTGATACGGCCGCAGCAGCGCGATACGCTCCTGCCAGGTCTCTTTTGGTTCGCCCATCGAGACCCACACGTCGGTGTAGAGGAAGTCGGCGTCTTGCACCCCTTCGGCGATGTCTTCGGTCAGGGTGAGTTTCGCGCCGGTTTGCTGCGCCAGCGCCTGGCACTCGGCCACCAGCTCCGGCTGCGGCCAGCAGGCCTTCGGCGCCACCAGCCGCAGATCCATGCCCGCCAGCGCGGCGGCTTCCAGCAGCGTGTTGCCCATGTTGTTGCGCGCGTCGCCGACGTACGCCAGTTTCACTTCACTCAGCGCCTTGCCCGGCAGGTGCTCCTGCACGGTGAGCAGATCCGCCAGCAGCTGGGTGGGGTGGAACTCGTCGGTCAGGCCGTTCCACACCGGCACGCCGGCGTGCTGCGCCAGGGTTTCCACCAGCGCCTGGCCGTAGCCGCGATACTGAATACCGTCGTACAGGCGGCCCAGCACCCGGGCGGTGTCTTTCATCGACTCCTTATGGCCGATCTGGCTGCCGCTCGGGCCGAGGTAAGTGACCTGCGCGCCCTGATCGAATGCGGCAACTTCGAAAGAGCATCGCGTGCGGGTCGAGTCTTTTTCGAAGATGAGCGCAATGTTTTTGCCCTGCAGCCGGCGCTGTTCCTGCCCCTGCTTCTTGGCCTGCTTCAGATCGGCCGCCAGTTTCAGCAGCGCCTGCAGCTCGGCGGGGGTGAAATCCATTAACCTCAGAAAGTGACGTTGGTAGAACGCATTGCCGGTGCTCATAGTCCGATTCCCTGATTGCTTAATTGAATTAAAATTCACTTTATATGTATGAATATTCAAATTCAACCCCGGCGAGGAAATCTTTCACGTTTATCGTGGAAGCAATGTCGGCGGTGTGTGAAAATAGAAGGAATGAAGGCCATTTGACTTGAGGATATAGGCATGGCAAACCGCGAATTGCTGGAAGAACAACGTGAAGAGACCCGCCTGATCATCGAAGAACTGCTGGAAGACGGCAGCGATCCGGACGCGCTCTACACCATCGAGCACCATCTGTCCGCCGAGAAATTTGAGGTTCTGGAGCAGGCCGCCGTTGAAGCCTTCAAGCTGGGCTACGAAGTGACCGACGCCGAAGAGCTGGAAGTGGAAGACGGTTCGATGGTGATGTGCTGCGACGTGATCAGCGAAGTCGGCCTGAACGCAGAGCTGATCGACGCTCAGGTAGAACAGCTGGTGGCGCTGGCGGAACGCTGCGGCGTCAATTACGACGGCTGGGGCACCTACTTCGAAGATCCGAACGGTGAAGACGGTGAGGATGACGAAGACGGCGACTACATCGACGAAGACGACGACGGTAAACGCCACTAATTCCTCTCCAATCAATACCTGTGGGCCGGCTTTCGCCGGCCCCTGATATCCCCGTCGTCTTTCAAGCTGCAGCGTTGTTGGCTGCACTCTCTCACCCCAGTCACTTACCTGAGTAAGCTCCTGGGGATGAGTGAGCTGGCCGCCTAGCTGCAACTTGAAATACATAGGGCAATGACGCCATGACATACCAATCCCTGTTAGCCCCGATTTTAAGCTTCCTGCACTGTGAAACTCCTGACGCCTGGATCGACGCCGCGCGCCGTCCGGAAAACCTGCAGCTGTTGCTGACCGACCACCTGGTGTGCGAGCTGAAAGCCGCGCAGACCGGCATGTGGCTGATCCGCCGCTACGTGGCGGACAAAGAGAGCGGCGACGCGCTGTTGGCGCTGCTGCGCCCTTACGAGGCGTTTCTGCACGAAGCGCAGGGCGCGCCGGACACGCTGTTTCGCCAGGGCCAGTTCACCCGCAAGATCCTGCCGAAAAACGGCTCGGCCTACGGCCAGGATCTGGCGGATCGCATGGTGCTGTTGATCAAGGAAGAGTTGCATCACTTCTCGCAGGTGCTGGAGATCATGCAGGCGCGCGGGATCCCGTATCGCAAGATCACCGCCAGCCGCTACGCCAAGGGGATGATCCGCGAGATCCGCACTCACGATCCGGCGACGCTGATCGACAAACTGATCTGCGGCGCTTACATCGAAGCGCGATCCTGCGAACGCTTCGCCAAACTGGCCCCGCATCTGGACGACGAGCTGAACCGCTTTTACGTCTCGCTGCTGCGCTCCGAAGCGCGCCATTATCAGGACTACCTGACGCTGGCGGAACAGATCGCCGGCGGCGACATCAGCGAACGGGTGGCGCATTTCGGCCGCCTCGAAGCTGAACTGATCCTGTCGCCGGACAGCGAGCTGCGCTTTCACAGCGGCGTGCCCGCCGCCGCCTGACGTTGAGGCGCGCCCTTACTGCGGCGCGCCCAGCAACAGATCCACCGCCTTTTCCGCCAGCATGATGGTCGGCGCATTGGTGTTGCCGCTGGTGAGCTGCGGCATCACCGAGCAGTCGATCACCCGCAACTGCTCAAATCCGTGCACCCGCAGCTGCGGATCGGTCACCGCGTCCTGCGGCGACGGCCCCATGCGGCAGCTGCCCACCGGGTGATACACCGTCTTGCAGAAGTTGCGCACGAACTCTTCCAGCTGCGCTTCGTCGCGCGTCCACTCCGGCTGCGGCATCAGCAGATCCTTGATCAGCGGCTTCAGCGCCGCGGTTTGCAGGAAGCCCAGGCCGAACTTCACCGCGCGCACGCTGCCGGCCAGATCGTCCGGGTGGCCGAGGTAGTTGGCGTGCAGCTTGACCGGATCGTGCGGGTTGCTGCTGCGCAGCAGCACTTCGCCGCGCGCCTTCGGCTGCAGGTAGCCGACCTTGAGCGTGAAGCCGTGAATGTTCGGCAGCGGCTCGCCGGGCACGTCGTCCCAGCTGTCCAGCAGCGGCAGGAAGTGGATCTGCACGTCCGGCCGGCCGTTGCCCTGGCTGTCGGTGAAGGCGGCGCCTTCCAGCACGTTGGACGAGAGCACGCCGCTGCGAAACGCCAGCCACTGCGCGCCGTGGCTCAGCGCCTGCAGGCCGCGATCGGCGCCGAACAGGCTGATCGGCTCGCGGGTGCTGACGTTGATCGACATGTGCAGATGGTCGTGGAAGTTTTTACCCACCGGCAGATCCGCCCGCACCTCGATGCCCAGCTGCTGCAGGTGGTCGCGCGGGCCGATGCCGGACAGCATCAGCAGCTTCGGCGAACCGACCGCGCCGGCGCTGACGATCACCTCTTTGGTGGCGCGCGCGGTCACTTCCGCGCCGCCGTTCTGGCTGTAGACCACGCCGGTGGCGACGTTGCCCTCGAAGGTCAGCCGATGCGCCAGGGCGTTCAGTTTCACCACCAGCCGCCGTTCGTCGCGCACCGCCTTCAGGTAGGTGCGGGCGGTGCTGGCGCGTTCGCCGTTGTGGGTGGTGGTTTGGTAGAAACCGACGCCGTGCTGGCTGCCGCCGTTGAAGTCGTTGCGATAGGGCAGGTTCAGCTCCTGGCCGGCGCGGATAAACGCCATGCTGAGCGGGTGGCGGTAGCGGTTTTCGCTGACCGGCAGTAGCCCGTCGGCGCCGTGGTAGTCGTCCGACAGGCTTTCGTTGGCCTCGGCGCGTTTGAAATAGGGCAGCACCTCCCGGTAGCTCCAGCCGGCGCAGCCATAGCGCTCGGCCCAGTCGTCGTAGTCCTGCGGCTGGCCGCGCAGGTAGATCATGCCGTTGACCGAACTGCTGCCGCCCAGCACCTTGCCCTGCGCGATCTGCATGCGGCGGTTGTTGGCGTGCGGTTCCGGCTCCGTCTCGTAGGGCCAGCTCTTTTTGGCGATGATCTTGGCCACGCCGGCCGGCATCTTGATGAACAGGTTATTGTCGTCGCCGCCGGCTTCCAGCAGCAGCACCCGCGCCTGGGTGCGGCGGATCAGTTGCGCCGCCAGCACGCAGCCGGCGGAACCGGCGCCGACGATGATGTAATCAAAGGTATTTTCCGACATGACAGCTCTCCGTGCGCGATTGGGATACTGGCAGAGTAACGCGGGGGAAAAATCGGTCAATTTGCGATCGTTAATTTATTAACGAACTTCACATTAAATTTACATCGTGGTTTTTAACGTCAGTTTATCTGCTTGAAATACGGCGTTATAGCGAGTTTTACTGATTGATTGCGATATTAATAAAAAAGGCGCAGCAAGCTGCGCCCTGATGGGAAGGCGGGGGCGATTACAGCGTTTTCAGCATGGTGACTTCGCAATCGACGTGGCCGGTAGCGCCCATCGCGTGGTCGATGTGTTCGAAGCCCAGATGTTCGTACAGCGCAACGGCCTGCGTCAGACTGGCGGTGGTCTCGAGGTAACAACAGCGGAAGCCGTGCCGGCGGGCGAAATCCAGCGCCTGCAGCGCCAGGCGTTTCGCCAATCCCTTGCCGCGCAACACCGGCAGGAAATACATCTTCTGCAATTCGCATATATCGTCTGCGCCGCCCTGCAGCGGCGCGATGCCGCCGCCGCCGGCGACCTGGCCGTCTACCTCGATCACCCAGTAAGCGCTGCGCGGCAGGCTGTAGAGCTGATACAGGGCGTCCAGATTGGGATCGGAGACGGTATAGCCTTTATCCGCCGTCAGGCCGTGCTCGGCGGAGACTTCGCGAATGACGTGAGCAATGGCGGGATTGTCTTCCGCCGTGATGGGGCGCACCAGCAGGCGCGCCGGGGTTGCTGTTGTCATGTTTATACTCGCCATTGAAAGAGACCACGTTCGTTTTTCGTTTTTATCGCAGCACGAAACGCGCCGGGGATTATTTCCCGGCGGCGTCCCTGCAGCAGTAATATCTTGTAATAACACCTAACCCGGCCCGGATGCAACGGCGATAAAAAAACAGCGGGGAAGACCCGCTGTTTTTCAGGCGTTGGCGTGAGCCGGTGGATTACAGCGCGGCGATGGTCGCCTGCTGTTCCTGCAGCTTCACTTTGCCTTCTTTGCAGGCCGCCAGACGATCGCGTTCTTTGGCGACCACCGCTTCCGGCGCGCGCGCCACGAAGCCTTCGTTCGCCAGCTTGCCTTCGATCGCGGCGATTTCCGCATCCAGTTTGCCCATCTCTTTCGCCAGACGCGCGATCTCGGCGTCCTTGTCGATGAAACCGGCCATCGGGATCAGCAGCTCGGCGCCGTCCACCAGCTTGGTGACGGAGACCGGGCCTTTCTCACCGGCCGGCAGCAGCGCGATGGATTCCAGGCGCGCCAGACGGGCGATAAAGCTTTGGTTCTCCTGCACGCGGCGCTGGGCGTCGGCGCTGCAGTTGCGCAGCAGCACGTCGAGCGCTTTGCTTGGCGCGATGTTCATCTCGGCGCGGATGTTGCGCACGGCGATGATGGTTTGCTTGATCCACTCCAGATCGTTCAGCGCCTGCTCGTCTTCCAGCGCGGCGTCGTAGGCCGGGAACGGCTGCAGCATGATGGTGTCTGCAGTCGTGCCGGTCAGCGGCTTCACGCGCTGCCAGATGGTTTCGGTGATGAACGGAATGATCGGGTGCGCCAGGCGCAGCAGCGCTTCCAGCACGGTGATCAGCGTGTGGCGGGTGCCGCGCTGTTCCGCTTCGCTGCCGTTGCTCACCACCGGCTTGGTCAACTCCAGATACCAGTCGCAGAACTGGTTCCAGGTGAATTCGTACAGGATGTTGGCCGCCAGATCGAAGCGGTAGGTGTCCAGCGCTTCGCGGTAGGCTTTCACCGTGCGGTTGAATTCGGCCAGGATCCAGCGATCCGCCAGCGACAGCACTTTCTCGCCGCCGTTGAAGCCGCAGTCGTGCGCTTCGGTGTTCATCAGCACGAAGCGGCTGGCGTTCCACAGCTTGTTACAGAAGTTGCGGTAGCCTTCCAGGCGCTTCATGTCCCAGTTGATGTCGCGGCCGGTCGAGGCCAGCGCCGCCAGGGTGAAGCGCAGGGCGTCGGTGCCGTGCGGCTCGATGCCGTTCGGGAACTGCTTCTCGGTGCGCTTGCGGATTTTCTCCGCCAGCTGCGGCTGCATCATGTTGCCGGTGCGTTTTTCCAGCAGATCTTCCAGCGAGATGCCGTCGACCATGTCCAGCGGATCGATCACGTTGCCTTTGGACTTGGACATCTTCTGGCCTTCGTCGTCGCGGATAAGACCGGTCATGTAGACGGTCTTGAACGGCACCTGCGGCTTGCCGTTTTCATCCTTGATGAAGTGCATGGTCAGCATGATCATGCGCGCGATCCAGAAGAAGATGATGTCGAAGCCGCTGACCATCACGCTGGTCGGGTGGAAGGTTTTCAGCGCCTCGGTCTGCTCCGGCCAGCCCAGGGTAGAGAAGGTCCACAGGCCGGACGAGAACCAGGTGTCCAGCACGTCTTCGTCCTGGGTCAGCACCACGTCGGCGCCCAGGTTGTTCTCGCTGCGCACTTCTTCTTCGCTGCGGCCCACGTAGACTTTGCCGTTCACGTCATACCAGGCCGGGATACGGTGGCCCCACCACAGCTGACGCGAGATGCACCAGTCCTGAATGTCGCGCATCCAGCTGAAGTACATGTTTTCGTACTGCTTCGGCACGAACTGGATTTCGCCCTGTTCGACCGCTTCCACCGCCACTTTGGCCAGCGGCGCGGTGCGCACGTACCATTGGTCGGTCAGCATCGGCTCGATCACCACGCCGCCGCGGTCGCCGTAAGGCACCGTCAGGTCGTGCGGTTTGATCTCGTCCAGCAGGCCCAGATTTTCGAAGGCGGCAACCACCGCTTTACGCGCCGCGAAGCGCTCCAGGCCGCGGAACTCGGCCGGGATCTCGTTGCAGTAGTCGGTGCAGACTTCGCCCAGGGTGTTGAACACTTCCGCTTCCTGGCGGATGTCGCCGTCGAAGGTCAGAATGTTGATCATCGGCAGGCCGTGGCGTTTGCCGACTTCGTAGTCGTTGAAATCGTGCGCCGGGGTGATCTTCACGCAGCCGGTGCCTTTTTCCATATCGGCGTGTTCGTCGCCGACGATGCGGATGCGGCGGCCGACCAGCGGCAGAATGATCTCTTTGCCGATCAGGTCTTTATAGCGCGGATCTTCCGGGTTGACCGCCACGCCGGTATCGCCCAGCACGGTTTCCGGACGGGTGGTGGCGACCACCAGGTAGTCTTTGCCCTCGGCGGTTTTCGCGCCGTCGGCCAGCGGGTAGCGCAGGTGCCACATGGAACCTTTGGATTCGCGGTTTTCCACTTCCAGATCGGAGATGGCGGTGCGCAGCTTCGGATCCCAGTTCACCAGGCGCTTGCCGCGGTAGATCAGGTCTTCTTTGTGCAGACGGACAAACACTTCGCGCACCGCGTTCGACAGGCCTTCGTCCATGGTGAAGCGCTCGCGCTCCCAGTCCACGGAGTTACCCAGACGGCGCATCTGGCGGGTGATGGTGCCGCCGGACTCCGCCTTCCACTGCCAGATCTTGTCGATAAACGCGTCACGGCCGTAGTCGTGGCGGGTTTTGCCTTCTTCCGCGGCGATCTTGCGCTCCACCACCATCTGGGTGGCGATGCCGGCGTGGTCGGTGCCCGCCTGCCACAGGGTGTTTTTACCCTGCATGCGCTGATAGCGAATCATGGTGTCCATGATGGTCTGCTGGAACGCGTGGCCCATGTGCAGGCTGCCGGTGACGTTCGGCGGCGGGATCATGATGCAGAAGCTTTCCTGGCTGGTGTCGCCGTTCGGCTTGAAGTAACCCTGATTCTCCCAGTGATCGTACAGCTTCTGTTCGATCTGTTTTGGGTCGTATGCGGTGTCGAGCTGACTGTTTGTCTTTTCCATTCTTTATCGTATTCAGTGAGTTGGCGGCGTAGCCGTGGTCAAATGGAAGCCGACGCTGCGATAGGCCTTGTAACGGTCGCGCGCCAACTGTTTCAGAGTGTCTTCGTAAGGAACGAAGTCTACCACTTCATGGAAAGCGGTAGCAAAATCGGCAAACTGCGGCAGCAGGGCGATCAGCAGATCGCGCGGGGCGTTGCCGCGCTTGCCGGGCCAGCACAGTTCCACCGGCGCGCCATAGTGCGGCCCTTCGCCGGCCAGGTTGTGCGGCACGAATTCATGCGGCTCGCGCTGCCACAGCGCTTCGTCCAGCCGCTGGGCCTGCTCCTGGCTCTCGCAGGCGATCAGCACCCGCTTGCCGGAACGGAAGC
This sequence comes from Serratia sp. CY31944, assembly GCF_052169175.1. NCBI lineage: Bacteria > Pseudomonadati > Pseudomonadota > Gammaproteobacteria > Enterobacterales > Yersiniaceae > Serratia > Serratia sp. CY31944. Next base: position 15,551 of record NZ_JBJNLG010000007.1, on the reverse strand, counting down.
CGTTGGCGGCAACGGCGCAGGCCACGGCCTCATGGGCGCTGAGCGCACCAGACGGTTCCGCGTTGTCGAGCAAATAAAACGTCGCCTGTTTCATTAAGGATCCACCGCTGCCGATAAAAAAATGTAGGGGCACAGCATGCTGTGCCCCTTGGGATTATACCTGAATTACCGCTCAGATTTAATCGTCGCCGTTCAGGCCCGCGCGGTTGAGCAAGAACTGCGACAGCAGCGCCACCGGGCGGCCGGTGGCGCCCTTGGCTTTACCGGAACGCCAGGCGGTGCCGGCGATATCCAGGTGCGCCCAGGTGTACTTGCGGGTGAAGCGCGACAGGAAGCAGGCGGCGGTGATGGCGCCGCCAGGGCGGCCACCGATGTTCGCCATGTCGGCGAAGTTGGAGTCCAGCTGCTCGTAGTACTCGTCGGCCATCGGCAGGCGCCAGGCGCGGTCGCCGGCCTGCTCGGAAGCGCCCAGCAGCTCGTGCGCCAGCGGGTTGTGGTTCGACATCAGGCCGGTGATGTGGTGGCCCAAGGCGATCACGCAGGCGCCGGTCAGGGTGGCGATGTCGATCACCAGCTCCGGTTCGAAGCGCTCGACGTAGGTCAGGGTGTCGCACAGCACCAGACGGCCTTCGGCGTCGGTGTTCAGCACCTCGACGGTCTGGCCGGACATGGTGGTCAGCACGTCGCCCGGACGGTAAGCCCGGCCGCCCGGCATGTTTTCACAGCCGGCCAGCACGCCGATCACGTTCAGCGGCAGGTTCAGCTCCGCCACCACGCGCATCACGCCGTACACGGTCGCCGCGCCGCACATGTCGTATTTCATCTCGTCCATGCCGTCGGCCGGTTTGATCGAGATGCCGCCGGAGTCGAAGGTCAGCCCTTTGCCTACCAGCACGATCGGCTTAGCGTCCGGATTTGGGTTGCCCTTATATTCCATCACCGACATCAACGACTCGTTTTGCGAACCGGCGCCGACCGCCAGATAGGCGTTCATGCCCAGCTCTTTCATCTGCTGTTCGCCGATGACGCGGGTGGTGATGTGGGTGCTGAAGGCGTCCGCCAGCTGGCGGGCCTGCGAGGCCAGGTAGCCGGCGTTACAGATGTTCGGCGGCATGTTGCCGAGATCTTTGGCCGCCTTGATGCCGGAAGCCACCGCCAGGCCGTGCTGGATAGCGCGTTCGCCGCTGGTGAGCTCACGGCGGGTCGGCACGTTGAACACCATTTTGCGCAGCGGACGGCGCGGCTCCACCTTGTTGCTTTTCAGCTGATCGAAGGTGTAGAGCGTCTCTTTGGCGGTTTCCACCGCCTGACGCACTTTCCAGTAGGTATTGCGGCCTTTCACGTGCAGCTCGGTCAGGAAGCAGACCGCTTCCATCGAGCCGGTGTCGTTGAGGGTATTGATGGTTTTCTGGATCACCTGCTTGTATTGGCGCTCATCGAGCTCGCGCTCTTTGCCGCAGCCGATCAGCAGGATGCGCTCGGAGAGAATGTTGGGCACATGGTGCAGTAGCAGCGTCTGCCCGACCTTGCCTTCCAGTTCGCCACGGCGCAGCAATGCGCTGATATAACCATCACTGATTTTGTCGAGTTGTTCTGCGATAGGGGACAGGCGGCGCGGTTCGAAAACGCCGACTACAATACAGGCACTGCGCTGTTTTTCCGGGCTACCGCTTTTTACACTGAACTCCATGCACTCTCCTGAATCTTAAAGACAAAGGCGGACGCTACGGCTAGAATAACCGACTCCGTAACGATCTCCCGCCATTTGAGTTAACGGATTATGTTAACCTGAACGGCGTAAATTGCTCTGTTTTGGCGACTATAAGCAAGTTCCTATAGGACACCCAAACGGCTTGATGTTGTAATACTATTTTAGCTGTGAAGGTTGCCATATGATGAGAATAAATGGCGGATTAGCGATGAAATTATCGATTTTCCTGCAAAAAGACAAGTTTTCACAGGCGTAATAAGCGTGATCATCATAAGATATCTGGTACGGGAAACGCTCAAGAGCCAAATCGCCATCCTGTTCATCCTGCTTCTGATCTTCTTTTGTCAGAACCTGGTCAGGGTGTTGGGCGATGCGGTGGACGGCAATATCCCGACAAACTTAGTCCTCTCCCTGCTGGCGCTGGGCGTGCCGAAAATGGCGCAGCTCATCCTGCCGTTGAGCCTGTTTCTCGGCTTGCTGATGACGCTTGGGCGGTTGTATACCGAGAGCGAAATCACCGTTATGCACGCCTGCGGGCTGGGCAAACGCACCCTGATTATCGCCGCCATGATCCTGGCGCTGTTCACCTCTGCGATCGCGGCGGTGAACGTGTTTTGGGCCGGCCCCTGGGCCTCGCGCTATCAGGACGTGGTGGTGAACGAAGCCAAGGCCAACCCGAGCATCGCCGGGCTGGCGGAAGGGCAGTTCAAACCCTCGCAGGACGGCAACGCGGTGCTGTTTATCGGCAACGTGAAGGGCAGCACCTTCAACGACGTGTTCCTGGCGCAGCTGCGGCCGAACGGCAACCAACGCCCGTCGGTGGTGGTGGCCGAGCACGGCAATATCGTGCAGCAGAAAGACGGCTCGCAGGTGGTGACGCTCGACAAGGGCACCCGCTTTGAAGGCACCGCGCTGCTGCGCGACTTCCGCATTACCGACTTCAACGACTACAAGGCGGTGATTGGCCACCGCACCGTGGCGGCGGACAACACCGAATCCGAACAGATGTCGATGCAGACGCTGTGGGAGTCCGACGATCCGGATGCGCGCGCCGAGTTCCACTGGCGCCTGACGCTGGTGGTGTCGGTGGCTCTGATGGCGCTGCTGGTGGTGCCGCTCAGCGTGGTGAACCCGCGCCAGGGCCGCGTGCTGAGCATGCTGCCGGCCATCCTGCTGTATCTGATCTTCTTCCTGCTGCAGACCTCGCTGCGCTCCAACGCCGGCAAGGGCAAGCTGGATCCGATGCTGTGGCTGTGGCTGGTTAACGGCGTTTACTTCGCGATCGCGCTGGCGCTGAACCTGTGGGATACCGTGCCGATGCGCAAGCTGCGCGCACGCCTGAGAGGAGCGGCCTGATGTTTGGCGTATTAGACCGGTATATCGGTAAAACGATTTTCAACACCATCATCATGACGCTGTTCATGCTGGTGTCGCTGTCCGGCATCATCAAGTTCGTCGATCAGCTGCGCAAGGTCGGCCAGGGCGAATACACCGCGTTGAGCGCCGGCATGTACACCCTGCTGAGCGTGCCGAAAGACATCGAGATCTTCTTCCCGATGGCGGCGCTGCTCGGTGCGCTGCTCGGCCTGGGCCAACTGGCGACGCGCAGCGAACTGGTGGTGATGCAGGCTTCCGGCTTCACCCGCCTGCAGATCGCCGGCTCGGTGATGAAAACCGCCATTCCGCTGGTGCTGCTGACCATGGCGATCGGCGAGTGGGTGGCGCCGCAGGGCGAGCAGATGGCGCGTAACTACCGCGCCCAGCAGATGTACGGCGGCTCGCTGCTCTCCACCAAGAGCGGGCTGTGGGCGAAGGACGGCAACGACTTCATCTACATCGAGCGCGTCTCCGGCGATAAAGAACTCTCCGGCGTGAACATCTACCACTTCAACGATCAGCGTCGCCTGGAGACGGTGCGCTATGCCGCCACCGCCAGCTTCGAGAACGGGGTGTGGCAGCTTTCGCAGGTGGATACCTCGGATCTGACCGACCCGAAACAGGTGACCGGCACCCAGACGCTGACCGGCGAATGGAAAACCAACCTGACCCCGGACAAGCTGGGCGTGGTGGCGCTGGATCCGGATTCGCTCTCCATCAGCGGGCTGCACAACTACGTGAAGTACCTGAAGCAGAGCGGCCAGGAGGCCAGCCGTTACCAGCTCAACATGTGGAGCAAAATCTTCTCGCCGCTGTCGGTGGCGGTGATGATGCTGATGGCGCTGTCGTTCATCTTCGGCCCGCTGCGCAGCGTGCCGATGGGCATCCGCGTGGTGACCGGCATCAGCTTCGGCTTCCTGTTCTACGTGCTGGATCAGATCTTCGGCCCGCTGAGCCTGGTGTACAGCATGCCGCCGGTGCTGGGCGCGCTGCTGCCGAGCATGCTGTTCCTGCTGATCAGCGTGTATATGCTGCTCAAACGCAAGTAGCGGGGCGATCGGTAGTGAAGAAAGGCGTGGCCGCGGGGCCGCGCCTTTTTTGTTGGGGGGATTAGCTGACGCTCAGCAGCGCAATGCCGGCATCCTGATAGGCCTGCGCGTCTTCCGGCAGGCGATCCAGCACCAAGGTGTCGATCTGGGCAGGGGAGGCGAACTGCGCCAGCGAGGTGTTGCTCAGCTTGGAGTGATCGCACACCACGATCACCTGATTGGCATGTTCCACCATCGCGCGCTTGGTTTCGGCCAGCATGATGTCGGCCACGCAGGCGCCCTGTTTCAGCGATAGCGCGTTGGCGCCCATAAACGCCTTGTCGATGTTCAGCGTATCCAGCAGCGAACGGCCGTTGATGGCGACCGCGCAGTGATAACCCTTTTTGACGATGCCGCCCAGCAGGATGATCTGGATCGATTCGACGTCTTCCAGACTCTTGGCGATCATGAAATCGTTGGTGACTACGGTCAGGTTGCGGCGCTGGCGCAGATGGCGGGCGATCTGCAGGGTGGTGGTGCCGGTGTCCAATACGATGATGTCGCCGTCTTCCACCAGGCCGGCGGCCAGTTGACCGATTTGCTCCTTGGCGCTGAGGTTCACCTCTTCACGCTGATCGGAACCGACCTCGAAGCTGGCGCGGGTGCGCAGAATGGCGCCGCCGTGGGTGCGCGTCAGCATGCCGGCGTCTTCCAGAATGCGCAGATCGGTGCGGATGGTGGCGCCGGAGACGTTAAAGCGCGAGCTCATTTCCCCCACGGAGAGCTTGCGCTTCTCCTTGAGAATGGCGAGGAGTTTTTCCTGGCGCTCTTCTGCGAACATGCTCACTCATTCACTCCTGACAGGCACAATGGACGTGCGGCTAATATACCCCGCGCATCGGCGGCAGGCAAAGCGCTTGCCGGCCGCCGCTGGCAATATTCCAGCGGGCATTATCCGCGCGAGATGCGAAGGTTACGGCGCACCGATCCTTTTTGGTATAGTCAGTTCAGCGGTAGGTTGGGCAGAGGGAGCACGCAGCCAATGGAAGACGAATACAATCTCAGCAATATCATCGGCAAGCGACTGGAGGCGGCGTTGGGAGAGTTGGGCGATCTCCTGTGGGCGTATGTGGTGTTATCCAAAAAAGACATTGCCTGCATCTTTGGCGTCACCAACTACCCGAGTGAATGGGTAAAAAAGTATCAAGAGCAGGGGTTGCAGTATATTGATCCGGTGGTGCTTACCGCCCGCAACCGCCTGACCCCGTTCGCCTGGGACGAGCAAATCATGGCTGACGCAGGGCTGCACTTTCCCGAGTTGTTCGAACAGGCCCGCGAGTTTGGCGTAACGCACGGCTATACCTTCGTGCTGCACGATTACAGCGACAATCTCGTCACGCTTTCCTTTGCCTTCAACGTTGAGCAGAGAGCGGAAGCCATCCAGGCGCTCACCGATCGTAAAGGTGAAATCTCGGTATTGCTGGCCTCAATCCATGAGTCGTATCTGGCACTATCCCCACTTTCAGAAAAAAACGCCGTAGCCCTGGAGAGAAATGCCCGCTTTACCGACAGGGAAAACGAGATCCTTTATTGGGCCAGCGTGGGTAAAACCTACCAGGAAACGGCGATGATCCTGGGCATAAAAACCGGCACCATCAAGTTTCATATGTCCAACGTCGTCAAAAAGTTGGGGGTAACGAATGCCCGACATGCCGTGCGCCTGGGGATGGAGCTTCGGTTGATTAAACCGGTGGAGTGACTGGCTCGCTAGCCCGCGGCTAGCGTACCCGTGGAATACGGAGGCACGGCTGCGCATAAATCATCAGTCGGGATACGTCTGAAGGGAGAAAATATCGGCTGGCGAACAGCGTTTTTCGATTCAAGAAATGATGGGCGTCAATCGGTATTGATTTGGTCGCGTGTCGGTTCACGTTGAGGACGTAATATAGAGTACCTGCCCCTATCTCTGCGATATGAAATAATCACCTGCATGAACTGATAAAGGTCTAGTAAGGGACTGTACTTTAGTCTAACTGGTTTCACACCCTTCAAGGCGATAGACTTCCTAGTGTAATGTTTTAATAAAAAATACAAAAAAAACCTGACCGCGTAGGGTCAGGTTGCCAATATTGGCCAACACCAGGGAAAATTTTCTTACATCATCTTAAAGCTATTAACTCCGCAGAGGCAAGTGTTCTCTGCTGGTTTTTACGCGTTAAACCACCATTTTGTTACGTGTGTATGCTATTTTTATGGTGATTTAAGATAAAACTCATCTAATGGAATTACTCTTTCGCCTTTGCGAACGCTATTATGATTTTTTATTTCCCGCCTGATTTTTACCAATGAAAAAATAGTGTTCTAGGAATGTTAAGCAAACTCATTCTTTATTGGCTGACACATGGATATGCAATTATTTGCAGTGTTGCCATTGCGGTTGGGGATTATTTGGCGCAGCCTGGTAGGGCGCTTGAGGGAATGTGGGCGATGGCCGATAAGGCGCATGGCTATGGCGGTAAAGGCTCGTGTGCTGACAAAAAATCGAATGAGGCCCGATGGCTTATCACAGCCATCGGGCCTTGTGCTATGTGGGAAGAAACATTACAGCGGCTGGCTGAATTCCACCCGCTCGCCGTCCGGCCCGGCGATCATCAGATAACGCACGCCGTTGGCACCGCTGGGCTGCAGCGTCGGCCCTTCAATCACCGGATACCCCAGCTCCGCCAGCCAACGCTGCGTGGCCGCCAGATCGATGACCCGCAAAGCGATATGGTCGATGCCATAGGCGTTGGTGGGGCGAGTCAGCCCTTCGTCGGGTAGCTGGTATAACTCCAGCGTTAGCTCACCCAACTGCAAAAACTGTACGGCGACGGGGCCGTCGAGCGCCAACGTTTGTCGGGGTTCGAAACCGAGCGAGCGATAGAAGCCGGCGGCTCGTTCGATATTCGCGCAGCGCAAACCGACGTGCATCAACCCGTTAATCCGGTGTGCCATATCAAATCCCCTTGCGCGCGCAGTAGAAGCCATAGAAGGCGACGTAGGCGAAACAGACCAGCGGTACTGCAAAGGCGATCTGCATATCGCCGCCGTTGAGATCGGAGATGATGCCCATGAGTAACGGCACCACCGCGCCGCCGATGATCGACATCACCACGATCGAACCGGCCACCTGAGTTTCTTCGCCCAGCCCTTTGATCGTCAGTCCAAAGTTGGTTGGCCAGCACAGCGCCATGCAGAAGTTGACGCCCATGATCGCCACCACCGCCAGCAGGCTTTGGATGTTGACGGCCAGCAGCAACAGCAGCACGCATACCGAACAGAACACGCCGAGCAACCGCGCCGGGCTGAACTTTTTCATCAGCGCGGTGGTGACTACCTTGCCGGCCGAGTAACAGACCAGCGTGGCCAGCAGCCAGTAGGTGGCCGAATGCTCGGTTGCCCCCTGTTCAATCATTTGCACAAAACGAATGGTGAAACTCCACAGCCCTACCTGCGCGCCGACATACAGGAACTGCGACAGTACCCCCAATCGGAAGCGCGGCAGCGCCAGCAGGATCTTCAGCGATTGCATCAGCGGCTTGCCCGCTCCCTGGTGCGAACGTTGGGTTTTGCAGGCGGGGAATTTCACCGCCACGAAGATCAGCGCCAACACGATCAGCACGCTGCCGATGATCAGATAAGGCGTGACCACCTGCGACACCATCTGGGTGCGCGCCGCTTCGGCCACAGCCGGTGGCATTTGCAGCAGCTCGGCGTGGCTGGGATCGTTTTTGCCGAACACCAGCTGCTGGCCGATCAAGACGCCAAAAATGATCCCCAGCGAGTTGAAGATCTGCGAGAAGTTGATGCGCTGGGTGGAGGTTTCCAGCGGCCCCAGCAGGCTGGAGTAGGTATTGGCGGAGGTTTCCAAGAACGACAGCCCGGTAGCGATCACCCCCAGGCAGGCCAGGAAAGCGCCATAGGTCATGATCTGCGCCGCAGGAATAAACAGGAAACAGCCGAGTGCGTACAGGCACAGGCCGATCACGATCGCCACCTTGTACGAGTAGCGTTTGATCACCGCTGCGGCGGGCAGCGCCATCACAAAGTAGCCGAGGAAGAAGATCGACTGCACCAGCGCGGTTTGGGTATCCGACAGATCGAACCCCTTCTTGAACTGTGCGATCAGAATATCGTTCAGGTTGCCGGCCATGCCCCACAGGGCGAACAGGCAGCAGACCAGCATCAGCTGCAGCCAGGGCGTGGCGGGCAGATAAGCGCTGCGGTCGATACTTTCGGCCGCGGCGTGCTGCGCGATGTCGCCCTTGTTAATCAGAGAGTCGCTCATTGCGGTGTTCCTTCATCCGGAGAAAAAGAGAACGAGCTAATAACGTCAAGCTGTTCGTAGAGGGGTTGCGCCTGGCGGTAGAGCTGTTCGAACAGCTCGAAGCAGCGCAGGTAGTGTTCGTGCTGGCGCGGATCGGGGGTAAATTCGCGCTCGATGCTGACGGTGCGGCTCACCCCCTGGGCGAAACTGCTGAACAGCCCGACGCCGACCCCGGCGACGATCGCGCAGCCGGTGGTGCCGTTCTCCTGATTGCGCGTCTGCAGCAACGGCAGGTTGTAGACCGAGGCCTTGATCTGCAGCCACAGCGGGCTGCGTGCGCCGCCGCCCGAAGCGATCATTGCCTCCGGCTCCTGTGCGTGGCGCCTGAGCTGCTGCAGATTACGCAGGGAGGCCAGCGCTACGCCTTCCAGCACCGCGCGGTAGAGATGCGGCTGCCTATGCTTGCGCTGCAGGCCGAAGAACTGCGCGCGCGAGTTGGTGTGTTCCGCCAGCCGCTCGCCGGTCAGGTAGGGCAGGAACAGCAGCCCTTCGGCGCCCGGCGGCACCTCGGCCGCCATATCAAGCATCTGTTGATGGCTGAGTTGGCCGGCGCTCAGCGCCGAACGCGCCCAGCGCATGGCGTCGCCACCGGCATCGAGCAGGGTAAAACCGCCCCAGGCCGAGTTGGCCAGGTGCAGGTTGTTGACGCCGGCGGAGAGCAGCGGGTGTTCCGAGACCACGGTGAGCAGCGTCGAGGTGCCGGTGCTGTCGGAGGCAATGCCGGCCTGATAGACGCCGGAGCCGAGCAGGGTAGCGGCCATATCCGCCGTGCCCGCCACCACCGGCACACCCGGCGGCAGACCGGTAACACGTGCCGCTGCGGGCGTAATGTGGCCAATCACCTCGCTGGAGAGATGGATGGCGGGCAGCTGATCGGCGCGCAGCCCGAACTGCCGCAGCGCCTCTGGCGACCACTGCAGCGTGGCGCTGTCCATCAGGTAATAGCAGGAGGCTTCGCTGTAATCGGTGGCGCGTACGCCGCAGAGCCGGAAATTGACGTAATCCTTCGGCATCAACACCGTAGCGATGCGCTCCCACTGCGATGGGTGATGCTCGCGCAGCCAGGCCAACTTGAATGCCGGCCAGGCGGCGGTGGGGGGATTGTTCAACAGTTCAAGCCAGGGCTGCGGCGGCTGTTGGTGGCTAAAGCGCGCCACCTGCGGCTGCGCGCGTTTGTCGTTCCACAGCATGGCGCGATCGACGACCAGCTCGCCGTCGGTATCGAGCAAGACCGTGCCGTGCATCTGCCCGCAGGCGCCGACGGCGGCGATACGCGGCCAGTATTCGGCGTAGCGCGCGTACAGCTCCTGCGTACATTGGCAGACACTCTGCCACCACAGTGAAGGCGGTTGTTCCGACCAACCGGCCTGCGGCGTGATCTGCTCGTACTCGCGCTGCGCGAAGCCAAGGATTTCCCCGGTGTTGGTGACCAGCCCGGCGCGGGTGCTGCCGGTGCCGATATCAAGGGTAAGAAGTAAATCTTTCATTGTTATCACTCCCGTGGCGGATGGCGCGGGCCACCCGAAGAAGCGTGCGCTGGGATCGCGCAGGATTTAGTTATCGTTCAGTTCCGGGAACAGGCCTGGATCCTGTTCGAGCTGCTCCAGCACGCGCTGGGTGGCCGCCGCGCTCATGCCAAAGCGGCGTACGCCCAGCCGATACAATGCGCGCACCGTGTCCAGATCGCGAATGCCGCCGGCCCCTTTGATCTGGATGCGGCCGCGCAACTGATCGGCGATGATCGCCACTTTCTCCACCGTGGCGCCGGTCGGCGCCCAGCCGGTAGAGGTTTTCACCCAGGCCATGCCGACCTCGACGGCGATATCGCACACCCGACGGATCTGCTGCTCGTTCAGATAGTGCGTCTCCAGAATGACTTTGGCCGGCACCGGCGCGGCGGCCTCGACTACCCGGCGCAGATCTTCGCGCACGTAGCCGTAATCCCCCGACAGCACCTTACCGATGTTCACCACCATATCGACCTCGCGCGCGCCCTCGGCGATCAGCTGGCGCACCTCCTGCACCTTGAGATCGGTGGTCTGCCCGCCGCCGGGAAAGCCGACCGGCCCGCCAATCATCACGTCCGCCTGGCCGCGCTCCGGCAGCAGGGTGCTGAGGAAACGCGTCCAGCACGGCAGCACGTGTACCGAGATGATGCGATAGCGGCTGGCCAGCGCGGCGCAGTGACGCACGTCTTCCTCGGTATTGGTGGCCTGCACCGCGCTCAGGTCGATCAACCTGGCCATGCGTCTGGTTGTTTCATTCATTGCGTTTATCCTTCTTTTATTTTCATTTGATTTTATTTGTTCACCTTATTCTCTTTCATATGGCTTTAAAATCAGCGTTTGGTGAAATTGTGATCGGATCTGCGGTTTTGTGGTGAGGGGCGTGAAAGGGAGAAGAAAAAAAGGGCGCGATCTAACAGATCGCGCCCTGGGGGTTGACGTTGGGGGAAGCGTTACAGCAGCCAGTCCAGCAACACCACGCCGCACAGGCTGATGGCCCAGGCGATAGTGGTGGGTACCGACCACACCATCATCTGTTGGCGCACGTCCTTGATGCCCATCATGCGGTTGACCACCCAGAACATGCTGTCGTTGAAGTAGCTGAAGAACAGCGCGCCCAGGGTGGCCGCCTGCGCCGCCGCCAGCATATTGACGCCGGGCAGCAGGCTGACGATCGGCGCCGATATTGAGGCGGCGGTGATCATCGCCACCGTGCCGGAGCCCTGTATCACCCGCACCAGCGTGGCGATGACGAACGGGATCAGCACCGGCGAGATCGGCAACCCGGCGACCTGTTCCGCCAGCTGCGTGCCGGCGCCGCTCTCGCGCAGCACCGCCCCCAACGCGCCGCCTGCGCCGGTAACCAGCAGGATGATGCCGGCGGTCTGCAGGCCTTCCTCCAGCCGCTCCAGCGTGTCGTGCTTGTTGGCGTGCGGCATCAGGGTGTACACCGCCAGCAGCACGCTGATCGCCAGCGCGATCATCGGCGAGCCGAGAAACGCGAAGCTTTGGCCCCACAGGCTCTCCGCCAGCCAGCCCATGCCCTCGCGCTTGGCCAGCATATTGTTGACCGCGTTGACGAAGATCAGCCCGATCGGCGTCAGGATCGGTAGCAGCGACAACATCAGGCTCGGCAGCGCCTTGCCCTCTTTCTCCGCCAGATACTGCTGATGCGCGGCGCGCAGATCCTGCGGCGCTTCCTCTTCCTGCGGCATAAAGTCCGGGTAGCGCGCGCCCAGCCAGCGCGCATACAGCACGATGCCGATCACGCAGGGAATGGCCAGCACCAGCCCGGCCAGCATCATGGCGCCGATATCCACGCCGAAGATGCCCGCCACGCCCAGCGGCCCCGGCGTCGGCGGCACCGCGTGGTGGGTGAGGATCAGCCCGCCGGCCAGCGCGACGCCGAGCGTCAGCAGGTTGCGCTTGCCCTTTTTCGCCAGCGCCTTGACCAGCGGATAAAGGATGACGAACGCCGAATCGACGAAAATCGGGATGCTGACGATATAGCCGGTGATGGCCAGCGCCCACTCCTCGCGCCTTTTGCCCAGCCACTTGATAAAGCTGTAAGCGATCTGCTCGGCGGCGCCGGAGACCTCCAGCACCCGGCCCATCATCACCCCCAGCCCGATGACGATGCCGATGCTGCCGAGCGTGGAGCCGAAGCCCTTGGTGATGGCGTCGACGGTTTGCGTGGCACCCATGCCGCCGGTAATGCCGGCGATGGAGGCGGCGATCAGCATGGCGATCAGCGCATGCACGCGGGTGCGCAGCACCAGGAAAATCAGCGCAAACACCGCCACCGCCAGCCCGATGATTGGGGTATACATCGCCATGATCAGCCCCCGCCTTGCGGCATGTCGTCGCGGATAAAGGCGCGGATAGCCTGCTCGAAGCTTTCATCGGCGGTGAAGCCCAACTGCTGCGCCCGCCGGGTGTCGAACTCGCCCGGCCAACCGGCGACGATGCGGTTGATGGCGGTGTCCGGCTCGAATCGCACCCGTGCGGCGACGGCGTCACCGGCCACCGCGCGCAGCGCTTCGAGCATCTCCCGCACGCGCACGCTGATGCCGGGCAGGTTGAGCGTGCGCAGCGCGCCGAACGCCGAAGCGGGCAGCGTAGCGGCGTGGATGAAGTTGCTCACCACCGCGGCCGGGCTGGAGAGCCACAGCGCCAGCTCGGCGTCTACCGGGCACACCGCCGGCTCGCCGTGCAGCGGCTCGCGGATGATGCCGCTGGCGAACGACGAGGCCGCCTTGTTCGGCTTGCCCGGCCGCACGCTGATGGTGGGCAGGCGCAGCACGCGGCCATCGACGAAACCTTTGCGCGCATAGTCGTTGAGCAGCAGCTCGCACATCGCCTTCTGCGCGCCGTAGGAGGATTGCGGGGTGACCGCGCAGCGATCGTCGATCACCGGCGGCAACTCGCCGCCGAACACCGCCAGCGAACTGGTGAAGATGAACTTCATGCCCGGCGCCCGGTGGCGCGCCGCTTCCAGCAGTTGGCGGGTGGCATCGAAATTGACCTGCATGCCGAGATCGAAATCGCTCTCCGCATGGCTGCTGACGATGGCCGCCAGGTGGAACAGCACGCCGCAGTCGGCGTCGATCAGCCGCTCCGCCGCGCCGGGCTGCGACAGATCGAGCGCCAGACACTGCAGGCGCGCATCCGGCAGCGGGGCGGGCGGCGGGGTGATGTCCGCCAGGATCAGCGTGTCGAAGGCCAGCGGGCAACTGCCGTGCAGCAGCGCTTTCGCCAGCCGCTGGCCGAGAAAACCGGCGCCGCCGGTGATGACGATATTCATATGGTGCTCCTTTCCCTAGCGTTGTTGTTATCAGAGTTGGACGTTGTGCAGTTGCAGACCGCGCTCGCGCAGCAGCTGCTGCGCCTCCGGCGGCAGCGCGGCGTCGCAGATGATGTCGCTCAGCGCCTCCAGCGGGCAGACGCGGAACATGCCGTATTTGCCGTACTTGCTGCTGTCGGAGACCAGCACCCGGCGGCGGGCGACCTCCAGCAGCGCCTGCTTGACCAGCACCTTCTCCTCGTGCGGCGTGGAGAGGCCGTGCTCCAGATCCCACGAGCTGGTGCTGATGAAGGCCACGTCGATATTCAGGGTGCGCAACAGCATGGCGGCGCTGTTGCCGACGCAGGAGTAGTTGCGCTGATCCACCTGGCCGCCGGTGTGGAACAGGCTGAGCTGCGGGCGATTCATCAGGTGCTGGATGATGGAAAAATCGTTGGTGACGACCGTCAGATTGAAACGCTCCGCCAGGCTGCGGGCGATCTCGAAGGTGGTGGTGCCGGCATCCAGATAGACCACCTGGCCGTCTTCCACCAAGCCGGCGGCGTATTTGCCGATCTCGCGCTTGTGGCGATGGTGCAGCTGCGCCTTCTCGCAATAGGCCAGCTCCTGGCGCAGCGCCTCGCTCAGGCGCACGCCGCCGCTGACGCTGACCACCTTGCCTTGCTCTTCCAGCACGCGGATATCGCGCCGCACCGTCATGTGGGAGACGCTCATCAGCTCCGACAGCGCGCTGATGCTCGCCAGCTGGTATTCATGCACATAGCGATAGATGTAATCGCGGCGTTCAGACGGGATCATGTTCGCTCCTGTGGCCCCGGCGGCGGCAGGGGCGCCGCGAAGCTGTTATTTTTTGTTATGAAGGAACATCTTCAACCATCGCGATTAACAAGTAAGCGACAGTTATCACAAATGCCGGCGTGGGGATTGGGGCGGTTTTGTTATTTAACTTTATGATTAATTGCTTATTATTGGGTTTTCTCGGCGTTTTTTCGTGCAACACCATGTTGTGATAATTAATGTGACGCGCCACAAGGTTTGTGAAGCGGGCGGGGCGGTAAAGCGGCGAAGAAGGGCAGGTAAACGTGCGCTGCGGCGCTTTTTTCGACACTTAACTCATTGAACAACGGATAAGTGTTGCGTGACGATCGCGGGAAGGTATAATGCACCCGTTTTCCGCATACTACTTCAGTGCCGAAGTGGCGAAATCGGTAGACGCAGTTGATTCAAAATCAACCGTAGAGATACGTGCCGGTTCGAGTCCGGCCTTCGGCACCATTAAGTACCGCGCGAACAAGAAGCCACCGAGAGGTGGTTTTTTTGTGCCTGGAATCTGCCTGCCGCAATTACCTACCCACTTTACTTTGTATTGACGTATTTCCCATTTCAGTAAAAACCGGATCTTCCTGATGCTTTCCTAAGTCCTATCTGATTGACCTTAAAGGCTAAAATGGCGTTTCATTGAACCCTTTCGGGTCAAGGAGTTCCAGGATGGAGCCACAACAGGAAGGGATCACGCGGGCGTTAACGCCGGGCGAAGTCAATCTGGCGCGTTCAGTGTTTGGCAGCACCATTTTCTATCAGAGCGTGTTGGTTCACTGCGACAGCTACCTGCCGTTTGGGTTACAGAATCAGTACACGGCGATGAGCCCGAATGGGGAGCTGTATTTTCGTAGGTCACTCTATGAAAGAGATTATGCGAGCCAGTAGCCTGAAGCTCAGCATCCTTTTATTGCCTGGGCTTTTTTCTCTCTGGCTATCTTTGGAAGGCAATTTATATCTAGTGCAACGCAAGATTGTAGATTGAAAAATTTTTGTTTTTGATAATGATCAAATAGTAAGTGATGGATTTATTTCAAAGATAGTCATCTGAAAATATAGTGGCGTTGATTATATATACATCCACTCATCCATCTGAAAACTATTACTTTTTTGATAAAAAGATATGTTTTTTTGGCATAGGAGGGTTTGTTTTTATCATCGGAAAAGTAATACAGTTCTGGTTAAGAAGTTTCTTGGCTCATACGGAGCTGGATTTTTTTTTGGATGGAAAAAGGTGAGGATATAGTATTGAAGCCAGACTCGCTTTAATCTGGCTGGTAGGGATGACGCGAATGGGTCGCTCAGGAGCTATGGCTTTGTTGATATATAATTATAGCAGCCCACGGCTTAGGTGTTAGGTGGACAGTCGATAATAAATTTATTATGCTTTTTCTGAAAAGGTGTGCACTTATACTTTGACGTTACTATCGATGAAATTAAA